>CAZPHU010000008.1:3241-63882 GCA_964586285.1 uncultured Fibrobacterota bacterium
GGCTGTTGGTATCATTTTCCGGTATCTTCTTCTGTCTCGGCAGTTTCTGTCTCGGTAGCTTCTGTCTCGGTAGCTTCTGTCTCGGTAGCTTCTGACTTGGTAGCTTCTGACTTGGTAGCTTCTGACTTGGCAGCTTCTGTCTCGGCAGCTTCCGACTGATTGGTAGTCTCAATCATAATCGTTTCCGTATCTTCATCGATAGGAGGCGTGTAGGGTTGTTGCTCCTCTTTTGTTTCTTTTGGTTCCTGCGATAATGGCTGAGCACCCTGCTTGAGAACATTCTGCTGCTTGCCAAACTCCTGTTTCATTATCATTGTTGCTTTTCTTCTGAGGGCGTCGGGGGGATCGTTGTTTAGAAGATCCTGAAGAACCTCTTCGGCTTCCGACGGCCTGCTCGTGCGAAGGAGATTCTCGGCCAGGGCAAACCGCGCTTCCGGAATATACTTTGAACGGGGAAATCGTTCGATCAGATCACGGAAATAAACGACAGCCGATTCGTACTGCTCGATTCTTTCATAAAAACGCGCGTTCCGATACTCTTTCTCGGCAAGCTTCTCCTGCGCGATATCGATATATCTTCTTGCGCTGTCGGCATATTCACTCTCGGGGCGCTGTTCAAGGAAACTACTGAAGGCGCGCATAGCCGTATAGGTTTGGCTCTGGTCCTTCTGTACAGGGTTGGATTGCTTGTAGCTTGCATACCCGATTCTAAAATGCGCCTCTTCGGCAAAGACGGATCGTGGGTAATCCTGAAGAAGGCGTTCGAATTCAACACTCGCTTCCGCATACCCTTTGGTTTCCAGGAGACTCTTTCCAAGATAATACAGGATCGAATCCATAGCCGGATGACCGCCGCACTGATACTTGAGTTCGTCCAGTATAACCCGCACATCATGATGCCGCTGCTTTTCGTAGCGCTTGAGTGCCTTGTGGAACTGTTCGGTGCATTTATCCGATTTTTCTTCTGTCTTGGCGAATGAGGCGCTTATAGAACCAAAGATCACCATCATGGCTGTGAGCAGCATTCTAGATTTCATCGATGTATATCCTTTAATATATGCGTAGAACTTTTTCTTTTGCCGCGGAGAATAGTTACAGGAAAATAGTAAAAAATTCTTAAAGCTGTTACATTCAGCAGTAATGGATGCGTGAAATAACATCGCGGGGATGCCCCGTCGATACACCAAATGCACCAATTAATCTCGTTTATGAAGAGATAAAAATCAAGAATTATTACGATGAGTACTACTGAATATTGGAAAGGTATCTTTTTGCCCTGCGCATATACTCGCTATTGGGGTAGCGATTTACAAGAGTGGTAAATTCTTCTTTAGCACGGCTGTTATTTCCCATAAGAAGGTAGGACATGCCGAGTTTCATCTGGGCGTCATCCTTTTTGGTTCCTTGCGCATACTCGATTACTTTATTGAACGCGGCTATGGCGCTTGCGTAATCCCCGGATGCATAGAAACATTCTCCAATCCAGTAGTGTGCCCTTGAGGCATATTTGCCGTCGGGATACTGTTTGAGGATGTCGGAAAACATTTTACGAGCCAGGCTGTAATTGCGTCGGTCGAATGTATCCAACGCTTTGCTGTAAAGGTCGTATTCGTTTGTGGAAAGCAGTCCTGATTTGCCGGTGGGTGAGAAAGTAGGATCGGGTTTGGGCTTCCTGGATTTATTAACACGTACCTGGGGAAGGACTTCTAGTGCCGACACAGTTTCGTGAAGATCCTTATAAGCCTCGATCAGAAGCGATAATCGGTTTTCGATTTCTTCTATTTTTGCCAGTGAAACCCCCGACACTTCTTCGTTAAGAACCATTATGCGATTGTTCATGTCGCTAAGCCTGCTGTTTACAGCCTCGAACTCGAGTTTGGTTTCTTGAGCCAGTTTCAAAGCCTCATCAGAGTTCTCCTTAAGCCGCACGATATCAATTTCGGGAAGCAGAGTTTCGCTTTCCACCTGATCCAGAGTAGGTGCGCAGCCTGTCAGAATCCAAACAAAAATACCCGTGAACAAAACGACATATTTCGGCATAAATGAGACCTTTTCGATTAAAACGCAAGATTCCTCTCCATTATAACATCACCGTCAGTACCGGTCAACAATGCCACTTGATTAGCGTCGGATCAATATTCTATCATTCATATATGTATTCTTGATGCTTTTCTTGAAGCGCTTCGATTACGGAGGTATATTATTCATAGCTTCTTGCCATTAAATACTAATCGGCTGTGGCGTCGCTCTTTCATCCCACTATTGCCACTATTAGTCGTTTTGGTTCGTAGTTTCGGTGAGGAGAACAGGTTTTACAATTATCGTCTGGTCCTGAATGATTCTATATAGATATATTCTGCGAAAGCACGCACTTCCGTTCCTCTATTCGCTGGCTGTAATAATCTTTTTGTTTATGATGCAGCTTATAGTGGAGATGCTGGAGAAGATCCTTGCCAAGGACATTCCTCTTGCCGTGGTCGGGGAGATAATGCTGTTAAACATCTCCTGGATGTTGGCGCTTGCGGTCCCTATGGCCGTACTTGTCTCCACATTGATGGCATTTGGACAGATGTCGGCGGACAGCGAAATTACGGCTGTGAAAGCATCGGGTAGAAATCTTTATTATATGATAACTCCCGTTTTTTTAGCCGGCGTTATAATCGCCGTTTTACTCATTTTCTTCAATAATCTCATTTATCCCGACGCCAACCACAAGGCCGCGACTCTTATGGCGGATATTGGGCGAAAGAAGCCGGCTGCTTTGATCGAGCCCAACATTCTCATTAAAGATTTTAAAAATTATGCCCTCATAGTGGAGGAGGTTAACAACAAAACGGGAGATTTGAAGGGGATTCGAATATTTACCGATGCTCCCGGACAAGACCCCTCGACAACGGTTGCAAACACGGGGCGAATCAAGGTCACCTCCGACGCGAAGTTTATTCGCCTGGAACTCTTTGACGGCGAGACGCACAGTTTAAGCCGCGAAAATAAACTTGAGTACTTCGTGGGAGAGTTTGAAAAGCAGGTAATTTATATCGAGAATGTCGACAGTGAGCTTCGTCGCAGCGACAATAAATACCGTGGCGACCGTGAAAAAAGTGCTAAAATGCTGCTTGCCGATGTAGAAGAATATCGTGAAAAGAAACAGTCCTATATAAAGAATCACGAGAAACAGATAGATGAGTTGATCGACAATATAATTCGATTGGATTCACTCTCAAACTCGGTCTCGGGCGATACGGTGCTTTCAACCGATTCCAGATCAAGTAAACGGCAGGCCGGCAAATCCGCTCAGGCATCAGAAAAACATTCCGGAGACAGCGTCGGGAATTCACATATAAACAACCTGACAACGGCCGCCATACTCGATTCGGCTCGGACGGCGGCTTTTGAGGCATCAGATTCATTATCTTCAGACTCGAGTGCCTATCCCGCGACTTTTCGCGAGTGGCAGGCTGAGCTGGATAATACAATCGCCGCTGCGTTAAGTAGAAATCGAGCCAGGGGCAGGGAGCTTGAACGCACCGTTAGGAATATTGAATTGCAGGACAAGAAAATCGCGCAATACCTTGTCGAAATGCATAAAAAGTTTTCGATTCCGATCTCTGCGATAGTATTCATTCTGATAGGAGCCCCGCTTGGAATAATGGCCAAACGCGGCGGGCTTGGAGTCGGTGCGACTTACAGCATCTTCTTTTTCATTATTTACTGGGCGTTTCTTATAGGTGGCGAGAACATGGCCGATCGGCTGCTGATTTCGCCGGCCGTTGCGATGTGGTCCGCCAATGTTTTATTGACAATCGTCGGAATCTTTCTGGTCATACGTATGGTGAAGGAGACCACATTTATTTCCTTCCAGTCGATAATCGGCCTGTGGCGCAAAGGCTCGGGTAAACTGGGTAATAATAAGGTCAGTAAGACCCTGGGTAAGATAGTCAATTTAACTTTTCGTTTGCCCGACATAATAGTCACAAAAATCGTAGGTATTCTGCCGGCATATCTGATCAGACTTTTTCTGGGCTATTCGGTTGGAGTATTTGCGGGGCTTATTGTCATTTTCGTAGTCGTTGACTATATCGGGAATCTGCGAATCTTTGAAAACGCATCCTTTATGCAGGTTGCCGAGTATTACTGGTATTATCTGCATTGGTACATCCTGCTCATAGCGCCTATAGGCATGCTGCTGGCTTCGATGTTTGCCATGGGACGCATGGCCAAGTATTCGGAGCTTACCGCAATAAAGGCAAGCGGTATCAGTGTAAGAAAACTGACGCTTCCTCTGTTGTTCTTAGGTCTGCTTATTTCCGGCGGATCTTTTTGGATTGGTGAAAAGACTTTGCCCGAGGCCAATGCCAGGCGTATAGATTTACGTGAAGAAATGAGACATGGAAAAGCCGACGCGCAGCAACGTAAGGGTGTCTTTCATAGAAACTTCTACTATTTCGGCAGTGATAATCAGGTCTACTGTTTTCAGGAATTCGGAACACATCCCCAGCGGTCAAGAAATGTATGGCGAGAGCAGTTTGAAGGTCACAGTATCGTTGAGCGTGTTCAGGCCCGGCAGCTTTTGTATCGCAACGGGAGATGGTTTTTCATGGACGGTCACATTCGAAAGTTTGATGAGGGCGAAACCTCCATGTCCACTTTTGATACACTCTACGATACCAGTCTTACCGCACAGCCCGATGAGATGGTGGCCCGTATCAAGGGTATAGATGAGATGAGCTACTGGGAACTTGCGGATGCTATCGAGAAGGCAAGGCGCAGGGGAGAGAAGGTGCATACTTATCAGGCGGATCTTCACTTCAAGATCGCACTTCCATTCATGAGTTTTATCGTTATCCTTCTTGGAATATCCATAACCGCCAGGGCGGGGCGAAAAGGTGGTGCGGTGTTGTTTGGTTTTGGTCTGTTTCTGACATTCTTTTATTGGGCCATTTCCCGCTTCAGCCTGGCGATGGGCCAAAACGGGCGAATCCCACCCGAGATAGCGGCCTGGGGCGGCAATGTGTTATTTTTCCTGCTTGGTCTGGTACTGTATAGAAAGGCGTCCCGGTAGCTCTGATGAAAAAAATATTGCTGGTTGACGACAACCATGATACTTTGGATTTATTGGAAGTTTACCTGTATAAAGAATATGATATATATACCGCATTAAACGGCTTCGAAGGTCTGAAGATTGCCGCAGAGCAGCTGCCGGACCTGATTGTTACGGATATCATGATGCCGGTTATGGACGGCATACAGTTTTTTAATCACCTGCGTCGTGATCGGGCGACCGCCGGTATTCCGGTGATCGCAGTAACATCATTCGTGAAAAAAGTCAACACCAAAAGCCTCGAAAACATCGGCTTTAACGATGTTTTAACCAAACCCCTTGAACGTGAACAGATTCTTGACGCCGTCCATAAGATCCTCGAAAGCCGTTGGGTAACGGAGTAACCGGATGAACTCAATGCGTATGTTGCGTCTGCTGACAGTCATAGTGTTGATAGTCGGTACGGGGCTGAACTTTCTCGACGGCAATGCCCGGGTTTTCGGAGTTCCGTTGGCATTGGGTCTGGTTCTTCTGCTTGTACTGATCGGTTGGCCCCGTCACCCCAAAACCAAAGTTGTTTACAAAACAGCACAACCCGCTCCTCAGACTCCCGCCCAGAACCGCGCGGCCGCAAATAGATCCGAAGAAATGGAAGGTGTCGATATTTCGGTACTGGGAACGGAATACCGTAAAGAACAGCTCTCCCAAATCGAAAAAGTGGTTGATGGTATACTTGACAGCTGCATCGCTCTGATACGCTCCTCTATCGATACACATACCATCGGCATTCTGTTTCCAACTCACGACAATGGATTCAAACTTCGACGCTATTTTTCCAAGAGTGAACAAATAGATGAGAATGCGGTTATTTATCCGGGTGTCGGAGTTATAGGCTCTTTTCTTAAAGATGGTCTGAAAAAGCTAAATCTACAGGAAATCGTCACCGACAGCATGACTCTTTACTATTATAAAAAGGATGCGGGCATTAGAAGCCTGATGGCCACACCGATAATTGCCGGTGGAGTAAAAAGAGGAACGATTATCGTTGACAGTACCGAAAAAGGGCATTTTACCGATCGGGATCATGCATATTTGGCTAATATGGCGGATGTGTGTGGACAGGCAGTTTATTATGCTTACCTCTACAATCAGCATAAGCTTGAACATGCCCGTCTATGGGCGATGTCGTCAACGGAAAAGTTTTTCTTCAGGAAAAATGATCTGGATTCCATTCTTGACAGAGTAGCCCAAATCATACCATTCGCATTTTCCTGCGATCGTATGACAATCAGTCTGGTCGATTCGGAAACCGCGACAGTAGTTGTAAAGCGAGCCTGGGGGCTGGATGAAGACGGGTTTAGGGGGATGCAGTGTAAACTTAACGATAAAACCCTGATTTCGCTGGTTTACAATAAAAATATGAGTATCACTCGAAACTTTACTGATACTCGCTATGAGGTGCGGTATCGGGAAGATGAGCCCAGGCGCCCGGAGCTGGCGTCTTTCCTGGCGCTTCCGATTGGAGTAGAGGAGTGCAAGGGGGTGATACTGCTTGAATCTTTGCGAAAGGATGCCTTTCCTCAAAGCAGCTATGCTCTTCTCACCCGCCTGGTAACATCCGCGGGACTCGCTATTGAGCGCGTTCAAATCCTGGAAAAGACCGAGAATTTGGCTACCCATGACGGACTCACGGGATTAAATAACCATCGCCGCTTCCAACAGCTGCTTAAAGAGGCCATCACGCGAAGCATCCGATACAAACAGCCCCTCTCGTTGGTTATCTGCGATATCGATCATTTCAAGAAGGTCAATGATACATGGGGGCACCGATTTGGTGATACCGTTCTAAAATCTGTATCGGCCAGGCTGCAAAGTTCTATACGAGAGGACATCGATATCGCCGCCAGGTATGGGGGGGAGGAGTTTGCTCTGGTGCTGGAAAAAACCGATCAGGAAAGTGCGTTGGATACGGTTGAGAGAATCCGAGGGCAAATAGAAAAGATGGTCTTTCAAACTCCTCAAGGGCAAGAAATTAGCATCAGCATGAGTTTTGGCATCGCGATTTACGGCGTACATGCGCGAAATCAGGAAGCACTGATTCAGAAAGCGGATAAGGCCCTGTACCGCGCAAAAGATAACGGGCGCAATCGTGTCGAATTATGCTACAACTCCAAATACCCCGAAAATGCCGGTTCAGCCTGAAATAGAACAGGTCGGAAGTATAATCACGCGGGGACACGAAAAGTATTCTGGATGCTTGCAATTGGTAGCAGCTCAGCTGATCTGATCGCAAAGACGAAGGCACATTGATGCGCTTAAAAGTCTTTTAGAGTTATAAATGAAAAGACGCCAGAGTTTTAGCGATGTTATTCCCGGTTTTGGCCAAATGTCGGGGAAACAGGTTTACGGCTCTAAGGGGCTAGAAAAGAAGTTCTGGTACCTGGCGAATATGCCGGCACTGTCGAATCTGTATGGCAGAATCGTTTTTTTTGCATTGCTCACCTGGTAAATGAGCTGTAATACACTCTGTAAATCCCATGGCGGCCAGCTCTTTTAGTCGTATCGATGTGTTGTGCACGGGTCTTATTTCGCCGCCAAGCCCAAGCTCACCGACAAGAGCCACCCCCTTACGAAGGGGTAAATTACGAAACGAACTGATCACTGCCGCCGCAATACCCAGATCGGTAGCAGGCTCCGATATCTTTAAACCGCCGGTTATGTTAAAGAAAATATCATGATCACCAAGTACTATGCCGCCCCATTTTTCCAGCACTGCAAGAAGTAACGCCAGCTTTTTAGGGTTGATTCCGGAAGCTACCCGCTGAGGCAGGCCGAAATGAGTTTGATTAACCAGCGCTTGTAACTCCACAACTAAAGGCCGAGTACCCTCGAGCACGGGCACGAAAGAGGTTCCCGCCTGCGGTTCACCTCTGCTAAGGATAAAAAGCTCAGAAGGGTTTTTGATCGGGAACAGTCCTTTATCGCTCATCGAAAGCATGGCAATTTCGTTTGACGGTCCGAACCGATTCTTCACGGCGCGCACGATTCGATACTGATAATTCCCGTCACCCTCGAAGTACAAGACTGTATCCACCATATGTTCCAACACTCTGGGACCTGCTATGGCTCCCTCTTTAGTCACGTGGCCGACAAGGAATATGGAGCAGTCATTTTCTTTTGCGTAGCGAAGAAGCTGGGCCGCGCATTCACGAACCTGCGTCACCGAGCCCGGAGCACTTTCAAGTTCTTCGGAAAAAATCGTTTGTACCGAATCTATCACAACCGTTTTCGGATTGACGGTTTGAAGAGTTTGCATGATCGATTCGACTGAGGTTTCGGTGAGTATTTGCATGGGTGAGTCCTGAAGACCCAGACGCTGCGCCCGAAGTGATATCTGCTCCCGGGACTCTTCTCCTGAAACATAAAGAACTGTGCTGCCTCCTGAGGCTATTTCCGCCAGCAATTGAAGCAGAAGGGTAGATTTTCCTATTCCCGGGCTCCCCCCAAGCAAAATTGCGGCACCCGGCACAAGCCCGCCGCCCAAAACACGGTCAAGCTCGGCTAATCCCGTCATGTCGCGCATTACGCTCTGAGGAGAACAGCTCGACAGTAATTGCACCTGAGCCTTTTCCTGTTTATGAGCGGAATGGCTGTGAGAGGTTTTACGAGCACCGGTTTTGAATTCGGATATCGTGTGCCATTGCTCACAAACGTTACATCGCCCCTGCCATTTCGGATAATCCTGTCCGCACTCCGTGCACACGAATGCGGTTTTTGGTTTCTTTGTCATACTTATAAAATAGTTTGGTGAAACCTTTAAGGTTTGGTCTTCAGGCAGTTTCGGATATAAACATTTTAAAAACCCGCGGTTTGTATAAACAGATTTGGGAAGGGGCGAGGAAGGGAAATACCGCTTATGTTAATATGAAAAAACAATGACTATCGATTCAATGACTATCGATTCAAAAAAAAGAGAAGGCGGTTTGCACCGCCTTCTCTCATCAGGCTCGCGCCTGATAACCCCATCATCATCACACACAGCGTCCACTTCTAGTGGCACTACAATACTTCTAAATTAGTGGTTTTCATAAGGAGTGTCAAGGATTATTTCAAAAAAATATTAGAGAAGTGTTAAAAGCGCGCTATAAACAGAATTTCGGTTAGAATTTCGGTTTTACTCTCATTTTGCGCGGCTTCAGGATACACCGTAGTAAATGAGCGTATTCTTGGCATAAGAGTCAAATGCTCATTTAGATTCCATCCATATTTTAAATCTCCGAAGAAGAAATGCGTTGAAGATTCATCAACCTCAGAATTTTCATTTGAACTGTAAGTACCCTCAAAAATAATGCTTCCGGGGCCGAGAATGATTGAACCGCCGATTCCGGCTATCATGCCGATATGGTTTTGATCATCAACAGTGGTCGTATCTATAACTCCAGCAACCGAACCGCCGGTGTCTGCTATATCAAATTCATTCTCACTTTCTCTTGCAAGACCGCTATTTTCATTTGCTATTTGTGCGTACCCAAATTTGGCCGACATCGAAAAAATTTTGCTAAAAGTGTAGTTTGCAGAAAGTCCTGTTGCGTACTCGTGATCGGATTCACCCGTATTGGGATTATATAAGCGATTTATGATGGTAGAAAACTGAGGGGTGAAACTGAGTTTGGCGATACTCATGGGAACGTTTATTACAAACATCACCGCATTGAGGTTTTCGGAAGCATCTTCGGCCAATTGCTGAATACGGTTTGAAGTTGTAGTGGAAAACACCTCCACCCCCATTGAGAAGTCGTTTTTAAGAATCGGAGCGCCAACTTTCAAGCCCATGCTGCTGCCGTTTGTACCGACCGGCCAACCCACGAATGCGGCCGCACTATAGCTGTCGGCATTAAGAGATCTTTCGATAAGATCCAAAGCCCCGTGCGAACTGATGGGTACGATACCACCCATCAGATAAAAAAGACCTGGATTCCAGTTGAAATAGGCAAGGTGAAAGTATGGGTACAACCCATCTCTTTTTTCCCATGCCTCATTTGCTCCCCATTCTACATCCTCCGTGGCTACCCAGTCATTTCCTATCTGAAATTGGAAGGACATGCTTTCGGAGATCAGCGCCCGTAGGCCCGCGTAGTAAGCAATCTGATTGTGATAAGCGAGTGCCGTTAAATTATCGCCTTGGTCGGGGGTCAGAATACTATAACTCAAACGAAGCCTGTACTGGGCGTGTCCGTAAGGAGTGAATTTCATCTGCGCGTAAGTGCTTACGGAGATAAGCAGGATCAGGCTAATAAGTAGTCTCTTCATGGTGACCTCCTTGTAAGGAAATATGTCGTAGGTTGCGAAGTCGAGTTCCTAAAGACGAGGCTTTTTCCAATGCTTTTCAATTTGAATATAATAGAAAAAGTAGAGGATCGCGAATATTATTTGCTTTTGAACTTTTAAGAGTTGGGTTACAGGAGAGTATGTGTTATTTTTACCTAAACTGAGCGGTTCTGAGTGGATGAGCTGCTCAATGCCTTAAGAGGCGGAAGAATTGAAGCAATTGCGTGCAATACCCTCAGCGGTATTTCCAAAATTGCTGAAATTCTTCTGCTCCAGGGCATTGGGCAAATCGCTGCGAGAGAATCGCTCAGTTTAGGTTTTAGGAGGTTTGTTGAATAATTTTCATGAAAGGGCATTTCCCCGTGATATCGTTGGTTGTGGTCGTATCCGCTCTCATTCTGATTTCTTTCACCTGCTCCATCCTGGAATCCATTATCCTGTCCATTACCGAACCTTATATACAGCTGCTTATCGATCAGAATCGTAAATCGGGCGTGTTGCTCAAAAAGCTAAAAGAGCGAATCGACGATCCGATCTCGGCGATTCTTACGCTTAACACCATTTCCAATACAACGGGAGCGGCCATGGCAGCTGCAATAGCTCTTCGTCTGTTCGGCTCTCAATGGATGGCTGTTTTTTCGGGGCTTCTGACCCTGGCTATCCTTATCTTTTCGGAAATCATACCTAAGACTTTGGGGGCAAACTACTGGAAAACGATAGCCCCGCCGGCTGCTTTTGTACTAAATGGTATGGTAGTTATTCTTCGTCCAATAACCATTCCCGTTAATTTCCTAGCACGACTTCTCGCCCGCCAGAATCAGGCTATTCGGGTTAGTAAGGAAGAGGTGATCAATACAATACGCATGGGCTATTTTCAGGGAGTAATTGAATCGTCTGAGTTTGAGATTGTAGAAAACCTGTTTCAGCTAAAATCGATTACAGTTAACAGAATAATGACCCCGCGCACGGTAGTTTTATGGCTCAACCCGGAGCAAACCACCGGCTCTTTGCTTGGCGACAGTCGTTTCCTTCAGTTTTCTCGTCTGCCGCTGTACGACCCATCCGAAAACAGGGTGGTGGGGATAGTGTTGCGTAGGGATATTATGAATCGTATCGCCCATGATATCATGGATCAGAAACTTTATACCCTCGCCGCCAAGCCCGAATTCGTGGTGGAGACCATGTCTGTCTATACGCTTCTTGATCGTCTTATCTCCCGCAAGATGCATCTTGCCGTGGTTTTAAACGAGTATGGCGATTATACGGGTATCGTTACGATGGAGGATGCGGTTGAGACTCTGCTTGGGCGCGAGATCGTGGATGAGTCCGACAGGGTGATAGACATGAGAGAACTTGCAAAGCAGCGAATGAGCGCCTGGTTGGATGAGATGAAAAAAGGTAACCAGGGGGGCAACATGGAATAACGTTTGCTGTAAAGTTTTTCCTCAAACGCTAAAAGAGGAAGGCTTATGGCAAAAATTGCGGTCGTTATCGATGATCTTTTCGAATATGTCGGGTATCCTGAGCCGGTCGGAGCATATAAGGAAGCTGGTCATGATCTGATATCGGTCGAATTAAAGGCCGGCGCAGAAGTTAAGGACATAAAAAGGGGCACACCTGTCACAATCGGTAAAGACTTTAATGATGTAGAGGTTGGAGATTTCCATTCCTTATTGATTCAGGGGGGATATTCACCCGACAGGCTTCGCGCCCACAAAAAACCGGTTCGATTCACAGCCGACTTTCCAAATAGTGGGAAACCGGTCTTTACTATTTGTCATGCCCCTCAATTATTCATCACTGCCGATGTCCCGGCCAACAGAAAAGTGACAGGTTATAAGTCGATCATTCAGGATATCAAAAATGCGGGAGCCGATAGTCTTGACAAAGTAGCAGTCGAAGACGGCAATTTGATATCCAGTCGGGGACCAAAAGACATACCGGCATTTATTCGCGCTAAACTAAAATGGTTGAGTTAACGAGGGAGGACGGAATAGTATTTTACGTCCTCTTTTTTCATTTTTTAGACAGCAGAGATTACTATGACGCAAGACATCAGGGACAATAAGGAAGAACCTATAAAACAAGCTTGGGGAAAAAAGGCCGAAGAAGTATTAAAGCATCTTGAGGTAAATGCCGAGCATGGATTAAGTGCATCGCAGGTGAAAGATCGACTTGAGCATTGGGGGCCTAATCGGCTTCATGCCGCTAAGAAGCGCGGGGTTTGGGAAATTCTGATTGACCAGTCTAAAAGTATTCTTGTCATAATACTTTTTGTAGCGGCCCTTTTATCATTTGCATTCGGCAATTTCGTTGAGGCAATTGCAATTTTGGCGGTGGTAGTGCTAAATGTCCTGGTCGGCTTTATCATGGAACTTAGAGCCGTACGCTCGATGGAGGCGCTGCAGAAACTTGGGCAGACTACCACCACGGTTCGTCGCGAGGGGCAACCTGATGAGATCCCGGCGGAGCAGCTGGTGGTTGGGGATATAGTCATAATCAAAAGCGGCGATATTGTCACAGCCGATTTGCGCCTGCTCGAAGCCAATAAGCTGCAGGCAAACGAATCGGTGCTTACCGGTGAGTCGATGCCTGTAACCAAAACAATCGAGCCGGTGGGTGTTGATACACCAATCGCCGATCGGACGAACATGCTTTTCAAGGGTACTGCGGTAACCCGGGGCACTGGTGAAGGGGTTGTTGTCGGAACAGGCACACTGACCGAGCTTGGACGAATATCTTCGCTGACAAGAGGTATCGAAGACAAGGAAACTCTTCTTCAAAATCAGATTAATGACCTGGGCAAACGTCTTATCTGGATAACAATAGGAGTAACCATCCTTATTGCTCTGGTGGGCATTCTGGCGGGAAAAGACCTGGTACTTATTATTGAGACAGCGGTTGCACTTGCCGTAGCAACTGTTCCTGAAGGCCTTCCGATAGTAGCAACGATAGCACTTGCCCGAGGCATGTGGCGCATGGCGAGGCAAAATGCTCTTATCCGCAGGCTCTCGGCGGTTGAAACACTTGGATCCACCAGTATAATTCTCACCGATAAGACCGGTACCCTGACCGAAAACCGAATGACCGTTAAAAGATATAACCTGGACGACGGCAGAGTAGACATACCCTCGAACTCTTTTATCCGCGACGAAGAAGAAATATCCGTTCAGGATAATTCATTGCTTAAAAAGGCACTTACCGTCGGTATGCTGTGCAATAACGCCGCCATAACCGCTGAGGGTGAAGAGGTAGGGGAGCCGATGGAAATAGCTTTGTTGCGGGCGGGAAATCTTGCGGATATGGATAGAGACCAAATCGTTGAGCAGATGCCTGAGGAGCGGGAAGAGGCGTTTGACCCGGAAACCAAGATGATGGGAACTTTCCACAGGCAAGACGGCCGCTTGTTCGTGGCGATTAAAGGAGCACCGGAGGCGGTTTTGGCCAAATGCTCCAAAGTGGCCGGAAAGGATTCTCTACAAACATACGATGATTCCGAGGAAAAGAAGTGGCTGGAAGTAAACAGACAGATGGCCCGGGATGGATTACGTGTACTTGCCCTTGCGTATAAAGAGGTTGAATCCGCGGATGCTCAACCGTATGAAGATTTAACTTTACTTGGGATGGTGGGGCTTGTTGATCCGGCCCGAGAGGATGTGGCCGATGCGATCAGGGTTTGTCACGATGCCGGAATCAGGGTAGTGATGGTCACCGGGGATCAGCCTGAAACTGCCGCTAATGTGGCAAAGGCAGTCGCAATTACCGAAGGGTTAAAAGATGACAGTGTGCACACGGGAAAAGCCTTGCGGGGTATAGATGAAAAAAGTGAGGATGAGAAGAAAAAGGTTGTCGGCACCTCAATTTTTGCCCGTATCAGTCCCGAGCAGAAGCTTGATCTGATCCGTGTACACCAGGAACACGGATCTATTGTCGCCATGATAGGTGATGGTGTAAATGACGCACCCGCATTGAAGAAAGCAAATATTGGTGTGGCAATGGCTAAAAGGGGAACCCAGGTGGCAAAGGATGCGGCGGATATGCAGCTGCAGGATGATCGCTTTGCTACCATAATCAGTGCCGTGGAGCAGGGACGGGCCATTTTCGGCAACATTCGTAAGTTTATCGAATACCTTCTTTCCCTTAATCTTAGTGAAGTTTTGGCTGTCGGCGCAGCTTCTGTTGCCGGACTTCCGCTTCCAATACTGCCTCTGCAAATACTATATCTCAACCTGATAACAGATGTCTTTCCGGCCCTGGCTCTTGGTATGGGTGAGGGAGAGGCAAACATAATGCGGCGAGGACCGCGTGATCCGAAGGAGCCGATTCTTGCGGGTAAACATTGGGCTGCTTTGAGTGGATTTGGATTACTTATCGCTGTCATAACTCTCGCGGCTCTTGTTGCGGCACTCAGATGGATGGGGGTGAATCAGGATCGGGCGGTTACAATTTCTTTTCTTACAATGGCATTGTCACACATTTGGCAGGTGTTAAATGTTCGTAACATTAACTCGAATATTTTCGTTAATGAAATAACCAGGAATGTATGGATCTGGCAATCGCTTTTTATTTGTGTAGTACTGGTAATCGTGGCGGTTTATGTGCCCGGATTGTCAACCGTTTTATCTCTTGTGCAGCCTACGTTAAATGAATGGCTGTTTGTTTTAGGTACGAGTCTTTTAACTGTAGTTATCGGCCAAATTTCTGTTGAAGTCGCGGGATTATTCGGGAAAAAGGAAAGCTGAGAAGCAACTCCGATGCCTTAGTGGAGATTCGGATTTTTATATCGCGGAATCCAGCGATGTGATGATAAGAACTTATAACAGAATTTTTCTCGCTCTCCTTAAGCCTATCTCGCAAATGCCGCGGGACCTGTATCGACATATTCGTTAGCCAACGGACTATTTTACAATCCAGGTAGAAATGTATGCCACATACCATATGGCAAATCCCAATGTTTTTTATCAGAGGGAGGATGTCTGGAAGTTTGCAACCGAACATTACCGGGAGGAATTCCAATCGGTGTCTCCGTACTATATGATGGTCCATTTCCTGGGAGAAGAAAATCTGGAAATGGTGCTTATGCTTACCTTGCGGGAATTACTTTCTGAGTTATTTTGGGGAGTGCCGGCATCATTTTGTTCCAGAAGATTGTGCAACTCTTAGCGAGAGGAACGCTCTCAACCCGGATCTTTTTTCGAATAATATTTCAATAATCGGTAGAAAAAAAGGATTTCTCATGAAAAAAGAAGCAATGTTGTACGAAAAAACGGGCGAGCGGGTTCACTGTTTCCTCTGCGCACATCAGTGCAAAATCGCAAAGGGCAAATTTGGGTTCTGTGGAGTGCGGGAAAATATTGAAGGTAAGCTGTTTACGTACGTTTACGGTGACGTAATCGCACGTCAGGTAGATCCTATGGAAAAAAAACCACTTTATCATTTCATTCCCGGCACTCTAACATACTCCATCGCAACCCCGGGGTGTAATTTCAGATGCGACTTCTGTCAGAACTGGCAGATCTCTCAACGGAGCTTTAAAGACGGAACGGCGGGGCGGGGGATTCCGATGACGCCCGAAAGCATCGTAAAAGCCGCACTGGAACAGAATTGTAGAAGTATAAGCTACACTTACACCGAACCGACAATCTTTTTCGAATACGCTTACGATGTTGCTAAAAAGGCTCATGAATCAGGGCTTCTAAACGTGTTTGTCTCCAACGGCTTTATGACGGCCGAGGCAATCGAGACCATTGCGCCGTATCTTGATGCTGTTAATATCGATCTGAAAGCATTTACCGATTTGTTCTATCATGATCGATGCTCCGCAAGATTACAACCTGTACTTGATTCAATACGCCTGATGAAGGAGGCAGGGGTTTGGGTTGAGGTTACAACTTTGCTTATACCGGGACAGAATGATTCATCAGATGAGCTAAACGGTATTGCTGCCTTTATCGCCGAAAACGGAAAAGATATTCCCTGGCATATATCCCGCTTCCATCCCGATTATCAATTCAAGGATGCCCCGATTACATCATCCGAGGCTCTCAACAATGCAAAGGAGATCGGAATTGGGCATGGTCTAAAGTATGTCTACTTGGGCAATATTGCCCAGGATTCCAGCACTTATTGTCCTCAATGTGGTTATCTTGTAATCAAAAGACCGTGGACGCATGGTGCAATACCTCATTTGAAAAACGGCGGTTGTCCATCATGCGGATATGCTTTGGAGGGTGTTTGGAAATAAAAAAAGATGATAACTTCGATTCGGTCCAAACCATCCTTCGCCTATCCGAAAAACGGTTTTTTAGTGGCGGCAAAACACCTTTGGTGGCCGGAATGTATCTGAAATAACCCGGAATCATCCAATCTTGTAGAAAAAGCTTTTTGAGACTCAGGTTAGGTCGTATCCGGATTGCAAATCTCGATCACTCCATTCAAAATCACGAGGTGAGATGGGGTCGGCATCGGTTTCTTCCCTTATAATTAAAATGTCTGCCATATTATCAAGGAAAATGTCCACTAGTTTCGGATCAAAATACTTCCCACGCTCCTTTCGCATGATTTTGCATGAGATATCGATAGGGTAGGGGTCTTTGTACGGTCGGCTTGTTGTCAGAGCATCGAACGTATCGACCAAAGCGACAATACGCGCTGGAAGGGGAATCTGCTGTTTACTTCTCTGGTAAGGATAACCCGAACCGTCCCAACGTTCGTGATGATAGAGGGCGATTTCGCTGCCCATCTGAAGTACCGGTGCGGATGCATTTTGAAGAATACCGGCACCTATGATAGTATGGGTCTTCATAATGTCGAACTCCTGGCTGCTAAGTTGCCCTTCTTTGAGCAAAATGCTGTCTGGAATTCCGATCTTTCCGACATCATGCATAGACGAGGCATGGAATATCTGTTCGGCCATATCTTCATCAAGACCGTACTTTCTTGCCAAAAACGCGCTGTAGCGGCTTATACGAGCTATATGTTTGCCTGTTTCTCCATCCTTGTATTCCGCGGCGATAACCAGCCGGTTTATGGTATCGTAATATGATTCGCGCAGCTTTCGGTTTTTTTTGCGAAGTTGGCCGATGGTTTTGCGCAAATCAACCGCATACTGAGTCAGTTGATTGTTTGTCTGAGCGAGTTCGTGTTTGTGCTGCTTGGCCTCTCTATAGAGAGCAGTCAGATCGACAGCATATTTGAGAGTCTGCCTGTTGCTTAATGAAAGCTCGTCTTCCATCTGTACCAGGCGCCTGCGCAACAACACCGATTCTTCCGATAATGAAGCTTGTCCATTCGAGGAGGATGAAAAGAATTCGGAGGACCTTTGCATGGAAGAAACCGTTATCTGCAGGAGTTTTGGATAATAGCTTCCACTTTTTCGATCAATTCTAACGGACTGAATGGCTTTGTGAGATAATCGTGTGCACCGGCATCGAGTGCCAGCCTGATATTAGATGTCTCCCTTACACCTGAAAGCATAATCACCACGCACTCTTTGGTTTGATGATCCGCTTTGATTCGGCGAGTAGCTTCTATTCCGTTAATATCCCCCGGCATACCGACATCCATTATGATTAATTTGGGGCTGTGGGCTCTTGTAAGTCTCAGGGCTTCCTCGGCGTTCTCCGCTTTAAGTACCGTACTATTTTCATCCTCAAGTGTTGTTGCAACCAATTCACGTATTTCCCTATTATCGTCTACGACCAGGATTTTTTTGGCTCCGTCGTCCATTTCGTACTCCAGATCTTCTAAGCAATCTTACATTGTACTCTCGGGTTCCGAGTTCCGGGCTTTTACATAGCCTCTAAAAAACTCTTGTCCGGACAATTCTTGCCGGAATACAAATATTAGCGTAGCAGTCTGCTTAAAGTCAAGATCAATTTGGGCGACAGTCATTTTAGTGACCGATAAGGGGTGTTGGAAGAGATGAACCATGTATCTCATGATCTAAAGAGTTTCTTTGCTCCGACAGGGGGGCTGCGAAACAATACCATCGCAAACGATAGAAAGGTATTGATACTTCGTGATACTCTCTAATGTTTTCTCATAGGTGAAAATGACGCTCGAAATATGAGAAGAACCCCTCGTTTATCTGACTAAAATGATACAGCGTTGTCAGAGTGCGGGCAGAGAAAAATGGTTTCTACCAAATTTTCAATGTAAGTACTGTGTTATTTGGCATAGAGTTCGAAGTCGGGCTAAACCGTCCAACGTAACGAGAAGATTCCCTTTGGTTTTATACCTTTGGTCTTCGGTCTTGAAGCCCCATACTGTGTATGGTGAGCAATCCTTTCTATTAATTGTAACAGCAGGAAAGATCGTTGGGGAATAATAAGATACCTGATGATACAAATCGCCCATAAGTGGAAAAATGGCACGACAATTGTATATGCTTGCGCAGGGGGGGGTAATAAGTTTATAACCTGATGAAAGGAGCAGTTTACATGGACATGCCAAAGATTATTGACTGTGATGCTGAAGACTGTGCTTATAACAATGGGAAACAATGCCACGCATGGGCAATCAATGTCGGGGGAAAAGAGCCGATATGCGATACCTTTTTAAAAAGCAGCAGCAAGGGTGGTATAAAGGATATTATCGGAGGAGTGGGAGCATGCAAGGTGGCCAATTGCTACTATAATGATAATTTCGAATGCTCGGCTCAGGGAATACACATAAAATCATCCGGCGGGCATGCTGATTGCAACACATTCAAACCCATATGAGACAGAGGACGGCTCCCAAACGGGAGCCTCTTTATTCTGAAATCTCTATCGCTTGTTCGGGACAAGCTTTGGAGGCTTCAATAACATCGTCCCGGTAGCGTTCCGGGATTTGATCAAAGCTGACAAAGGCTTTTTTATTTCCTGTGGCAAACTTGAAAACCTGTGGACAGATCTGCACACAGGTGCCCGCTGTTTTACATAGATTTGGATTGACCCTTGCCTTCATCACATTCTCCTTTTGTTAAAAGGAGCAGTTAAAGCAAAGTGTAAGCCATCGACTATAGAGGTTTAAAGAAGGAGGCGCGTCATGAAAGCTGAGGTGAATGAAAGACAATGCATTGGTTGCGGTCTGTGTCATGTTATATGTCCGGAAGTTTTCAGTATACAGGGCGAGGAAGAAAAGGTTAAAGTTTGCGTAGAAACCGTTCCCGATATGGTAAGGGACAGGTGTCGGGAAGCTGCTCACGATTGTTTGTTTGAAGCTATCGCCTTACAGGTGTAGGCGGCTGGATGTATTTGTGAATATGAATATCCAAATAGCCAAACCGGCAGTTGCATAGACCTCTGTGGTTGCGCAAAATACAGAAACCTTTTTTGAAAAGGTATGACACAGAACTATTTTGTCCTGCTGTCGTATCTATCCTGCTATTGCAAAACTGTTGGGGATAATCGGGAAGCTCTAATCTTGCTTATTACTTTTCAAGGACACATCAAAAATGACATCTCGATTTACCGGAACATATACTGAAAAAACGCCGGACAAACAAAAATTCGAATTGCCTGAGACCAGGAAAATAAAAACTTACACCTCTAACGAACAGCGCCTCATCTATGATGTTCATCAGCACCGTTTTCAGCTCTGTCGTGAAAATCGCGAACTCAAAAAAACTCAAGCTTACCTGGAATCTTCTGGTAGCAGGTATTTCAGTCTTTACCTGAACGCGCCGGTTGCATATTTCACCTTTTCGCCTCAGGGGCAAATTTTCGATGCCAATTTTGCTGCCGCCGGTTTGTTTCAAGTAGACAGACATCTTCTTGTTGGCCGCAATATTAACTCTTTTTGTGTCCCCGGTTATGAAAAGGCTGTTCAGGATCACATACACGATGCCTTTTCCAGAAGAGTACCTCAGACATGTGAGACGAAAATGGCTTCGGGAAGTGGGCGCCATATGTTCTTGCATGTGGAGAGTATTGCTCAATTAATCGATGGTGTTTGGGAAGTTCAGAGTACCATGCTCGATATAAGTGAGCGGATAAACATAGAACAGGCTTTACGGCAAAGTGAACGGAAATACAGGGAGATCATCGAAACAACCCAGGAGGGGGTTTGGATTTTCGACAGCAAACTGCGAATCAGCTACGCAAACCCCAGGCTTTCGGCAATGCTTGGTTATTCTGTTAATGAGCTGGTTGGAAAACATCTCTTCGAATTCATCGATTCAAATGAAAGACAATTTCTGGAAGCTAATAGAACCGACCGCCGTCATCGGGGGGTTCGGGAGAAAAGGTTATTAAAAAAAGATAAAACTTACCTTTGGGTTCTTGAATCATTGAATCCTTTGCTTCATGAGGATGGGTATTGTCTTGGCCGCCTGGGGATGTTAACCGACATATCACAGCAAAAGAAAGTGGAGCAAGCTCTTAAACTCGCTCAAAAGAAGCTTGAACAGAAGTATTCGATTCAATCAACGGATCTGCGGACCGCAGAAATGTCGTTACAGGAACAAAAGGCTTATCGTGTGAAGGCAGAGGCGGAACTGTCAAGACGACAGCAGGCGCTTGAGGCAGTTTATGCCATCGCTATTGGGTTTAGAGGGACTTCCCGGATGATGTTTGAGAGAATTGTGACCAATGTCTCCGATGTACTTGGGGTCTCCTACTGTGGGATCGGCATTTGTGACGGCAGCCATTTTTCTTTATCTGTTCAAAGATCTTCAGGAAGAACCAGAACGGACGCATCGATTCCAATTTTTTCGGTTTATTGCGGAATCGTGATAAAAGAAGCCCAAACAACCAATTTGAAACATGGAACTTCTCACTGGGATGATATAGAATTGCTCAAGTCAAGTCCTTATCAATCCTTTCTGGGAATACCGATAACCGATTCCTCTGAAAAGGTATTGGGCGCAATATGTATTCTGGATACTGAGTGTAAGTGCTTTGATAAGAACGATATACAGTTTATGGAGATATTCGCTCGATACATTGCCAATCACATACTACAGGAGCAGATGCAAAACCAGCTTCTTCACTCCCGGGAGATGCGGATGTTGGGTCAGTTGACATCGGGGGTTGCACATGAGGTCCGAAATCCACTAAACGCTATTGTGGCAATCACCGAAGCTTTATTTCAGGATATCGGGGAAAATGAGCAATACGCGCCGTATCTTGAACATGTGCGTTTACAAGTAAATCGGCTGTCGGCATTGATGCAGGATTTGCTTGATTTGGGTAAGCCCGAGCGCCAGTTTGATCTGCGAAAAATGAATGTACACGAGATCATCGAGACTTCCGTGGAGGCGTGGCGTCAATCCTCGCCTCATCGAAACCGTCTGATTTCAGTTGTTATGCCCGATAACATTCAAAGTTGTTGCGTTAATGCCGATCCTTTGAAAATACAACAAATATTCTCTAACCTCATAGATAACGCCTGCCATCACAGTGATGAATCCACCGGGATTGTGATAGCCGTTATGCCGCCGCGAGACGGCAAAGTCGGTATAAAGGTGATTGATCGCGGATGCGGTATCAGACCGGAACAATTAGCAAGGCTATTTGAACCTTTTTATACGACCAGAAAGGGTGGAACCGGTCTTGGACTCAGCGTTGTCCGTCACATCGTATCGGTCCATGGAGGAATGCTTACAGTGTCAAACAATGATCCGGCACCCGGCCTCACAATGGAAATATCACTGCCGGTGGTGCAAGCCTAAAACTTAAGGATCACCCGCAGTTGAACTAAATCTGTCGATAAATCAAACGCTGCCTTTCATTTTCCCGCTCCCAGGCTGAATTCATATGGAGCCATGATTTCGGGATCATTCTTTTTGGTGTCGCAAAAATCCCCTAACTAATAGATTTTAGTGTTTGTATGCCGGCATCAATATTGCGCCATGCGGGGATGGGAGAGAATGATGGTTAACCAATCGTACTACAACGATCCGTTCGTGCGTTCAAGAATCATCGAATTTCTGGGTGGAATGTCAATCGATTCGGCAACAGCCTGCTTTATCAGCGCCGGTGCTCAGCCTTTAGCTCCTGGATACAAAGTCGATAATCCAAGAGAATTGTCATCTTATCTTGGCCGCAAAGACGAACTATTCCGTTCGCTGTGGGACACCAATTGCTTTCTTTTGCATCTGGACGTCGAATATGTCAATTTTGACTTTCCTGCCGAAGTATACCTCGACCCGGTGAGAGCATTCGACCTTCAGCAACCGGCTGTCGTCGGAATACAGAAAGTACTATTGTCTTTTGGCATATCGCCTCTTCATGTCCTTACGGGAAGAGGTCATCATTTTATTTGGAAAATACATATAAACTCACCGGCGTTTGATAAACTTGTCCAGTTGGGTTATTTGTCTTCTCACCAGAAAAAAACGTATGCAAAGCCTCATCCCCCCGACGACGAACCTGTGTGTGGGCGTTTGGCAAAAGCATTCTCGGGGGGTGGAATGGTCATGGAATATGTGGCACATAACATACTCGATGAAGCTGCCGACAAAATGAAAATACCGCTGGAGTTAACGGCCGTTAAGGTTGGGCAACAAATCAGAGGCTGTGAAATGGTTTCTTTAGATATTTCGGAATATGGCGATCCGCTTTACACCAGATCGATCCGTGTACCATACAGCAATTATCTTAAGCCGTGGCACAGCCGTGGTGTGATTACATCAGACACTGTCTCTCAAATACCGACTCTTTTCCTTATCCCTCACCAGGAGTTTGATATCAACGAGGGATTGTCGATCATGCGTAACGAAAATCTTGTCAGACAGCTTGCGCAGTATGCCGGAGTCGGTATACCGGATTTTACCGAGAATACGCTTACTTTAATCGACCGGTATATGCAGTCGGAAGTGAGGAAGTTTCACACTAGTTTTTATGCACGGGCCTATCACGGTCCAAATGTCTGGGCCGATACCTACGACAAATTTTCTTACACTCAATTGCCCAAATTTGCAGCAAATGTACTAAATTATCCCAATGATGCCCTTCTTATCCCGTCGTGCATTCGGAATCTGGTTCGGGCTCTTATATCTCAAGACTGGGCTCCTCATCATATTGCAGGTCTCATAAGGTCCAGGTATGAGCGTGATTATGGTTGGGGAAACCAGTGGTATGTCTATGATGCATCCATGAGGGCGGAATTTTATACGCGCCTTTTTTCAGGGCTGCTATTATGCGGACGCGACAAATTGAAGGATTTCACAGATGAGAAAACACCGAGAGGCGGCTTGGGCGATTATGAACGGAAAAAGGCGGAGGAGCATCTTCGCGGGCAACTCGAAAAACGCTTGAGCAAGGGGGAAGTTTATGAGTGATTGGTCAATAGGTATATCCACCGGCTGTTTTTATCATACCAGTATATTTGATCGTCTGGAAACAATACTACGCGGCGGTTTCTGCATGTTGGAAGTTTGCTCATCGCCTCAACACCTGGATTATCACGATCGCAATGCGGTCGAAGAGGTCGCACGGGTGATTGAGAGGCTTGGTATGGAAGCATACTCCTTTCATGCTCCTTTTGCCCACCGGATCGACATAACCTCTCCCGATTTCGGGCAGCGAGAGTTTTCTAAAAATGAACTTCTGAAGGCCGCGGAAGCGGCAGCGCTGCTTGGGGCGAGGTTTTTTGTTACACATCCGGGCCCCGAAAAGAGCATAAACGTATCTCCGGATGAAAGGATTCAGAGAATGTACAACGCGGCGGATGTGCTTGATGCAGTCAGTGAGCGATGTCACCGCTTGGGGGTGGGGCTGATTTTGGAAAACATGTTACCACATCTTTTTTTCGGAAACACTCGCGATATGTTGTGGATTATGGGGGCAATAAAGAATGTAAATGTGGGAACATGTCTGGATACCGGCCATGCTGCATTGTCCGGCGATATTTACCGTGTAATGTATAAGCTTTCGGGGCATCTAAAGATGATCCACGCAAATGATAATTGCGGAAGTGGCGATGAACATTTACCGCCTGGAAAGGGATGCATCGATTGGGCAAGGTTGCTTATGGAAGTAAACCAGGCGGGGTTTCAAGGAAGCTTTATATTGGAATTATCGGGAGATACCAAGGAATCCCCTGAGGAAATATTGAGAAATGCCCGTAAGGCGAGATCATATTTACGTGGCCTGTCTCGTCAAATCGCGCTGTCCAGTCCACCAACCGTATCAGTGGGCAATCAGCCCTCTCTAGATTAACCGCCCTTAAGCTGAAAAGCCGTTAAGTGGTATTAAGTTTTTAGTGATTATTATAAAGTTGTCGCCTGAATAACTTCTTCTGTTCCGTTCTGACGTATTGTCATGTATGCGGTTTGTGGCGTATCGCCAAAAGAGATTGCTTTTGCCGGACAAAGATGAGCTATCAGCAGACATCTTCTATAGTCCGTTTCCGTTATATCGTCAGTTTTTACACGAGCTTTGCCGAATGAGTTTTTCTCAAAAACGGAAGGACGCATATCTATACATAATCCGCATCCTTTACATAAATAGGGATTTACCGCAGTTTTCATTGTTGGTTGCTCCTGATTAAGCTCAAATAAAGTGATCTTTACATATATAACAGTATGTAGAACCAAATGGCATGCCGGCATTTTTTTTTTAATCGACAGCGATGCGGTGCAATCCATTTAGCTAAATTAATTATATTGTTTAATTATCACGAATATGAAAAATCATTCTCACTTTTGTAGCTGTATGCATTTGCACCGAAGCTTCTCCTTTGATTTAATCCATTTCAGTTGCCCCTAACGCGTGAGAAAAACAGGTATGTTCTTTGCTTTGAGGAAGAAACGTTTTTGGGTCCGGTTATGATTGTGTATGCAGTCTTACGGTGTGGCTCTCGATCAAATACCCCGGGGACGATCGACTTACTACACGCTAAGTGCGGCATCTAATCTTAACTATTTGTACACACCATCTCTGCAAGGAGTCGGATTATGACTAAGAAGCTGTTTTTGGGTAACCTTCCTTTTAGTTCAACCGAAGAAGAGGTGAGAAACCTGTTCGTAAACTATGGACCGGTACATTCGGCTAATATCGTCATTGATCGTGAAACAGGCAAATCAAGGGGATATGGGTTCATAGAATTACCCGACCATATGGCTGATGCGGCAAAGGAGGAGATGAATGGAGCGGTTCTTGGCGGGCGCAACATTCGAATTGGAGACGCTTTCGAGCGGAGTGAGCGTCAAAGGAGACCGGTTATGGCCTAGTTCATTTCGCGTTATCCCACACTTAATCTGAACACTGTCTATCACTGAACTAATGTTGGTGCGGGAGTCCTTGCGGCAGAGGGCTCCTGCTTAGTTAAATTTATGCAGAGAAAATCTCATGAATGATGATTCGCAAAATCCCACGACTCACCTCACACGGGAATTCCTGACTCCCGAGCAGTTTGCCGAACAGCAGCATAGACGTATGCATTCATCTCGCGGTCGTCTGGTTATCGCATCTTGTCGAGCCGGCGGCGATCTGTCTCGACGAATTGTAAATGAATATAACGCCTTGCTTAAAGAGGCCGGCAGTGATGAGACTGTTACTTATCTTCCCGCTATTGACAGCCAGTTTTCAGACACGGAAACCAGGGTTCGATTGAAGGAACATGTCGGAGGTAGTGATGTTTTTCTTATTCAATCACTTTACAATCCTCGGCTTTCAAATGGTGTAGATCACAATTATATGGCTTTTCTTATTGCGGCACGAACATTCAGAGAACACGGAGCAAAACATGTGACGGCGGTCTTACCTTACCTGGCCTATGCGCGACAGGATAAGCCGACTCGATTCAGCAGAGAACCTACCACCGCAAAGCTCATGAGTGATCTGTCCAGGGTAGCGGGTGTCGACAGAATAATTGCCTGGCATCCACACAGCGGACAGATTCGCGGGTTTTACAGTGCCGAGCCGGCCAATATGCTCGATCCCACCACCCTGTTTTCAGACGAGTTTGCCGAGTTTAGAAATCGTGATGATGTTGTAGCGGTGGCACCGGATGCGGGTGCATCAAAACTTGTAACACATTTCGCAAGGGTTATGGGGGTGAGAAGTGCGATAGCCGCAAAGTACCGTCCCGAAGCTGAGGAGGTTGTAACATCCGAGGTAATAGGCAGCTTTGAAGGAAAAAATGTTGCTCTTATACTTGACGATATAATAAGCAGTGGAGGTACTCTGTTTGGGGTCGCTAAAAAACTAGTCGAACAAAAAGGTATCCAGGAGCTTTATATAGGCGCTTCGCATAACCTCTGTGCAGAGGCCGCAAAGGAGAAATTAATTATTTTGAACGAAAAATACTGCCTGAAAAAGGTCGTGTTTACTAACAGTATTCCGCAGACAAAAGAATTTGATGAACTACCTTTCGTAAAGGTATGCTGTCTATCCGATACTATCAGTCGCACAATAAATCGAATTCATTACAACAAATCCGTTAGTGAGGTGTTTTCACAGGAGTGGAGCTGAAAAACATGGAAGAAGGAGTGTACCCCCTTTCTCGAGGATTCTTATATACCGATTTTTACCAACTCACAATGGCTCAGCTCTATTATAAAACCGGTCTGGCGAATAAAAAAGCTCAGTTTGATTATTTTTTCCGTAAGTATCCCGATTACGGGTCACATTGTGCCGGGTATTGCATTTTCGCGGGGTTACAGTGGCTGATGGACTGGATGAAAAACGTTCGGTGCGGTGAGCAGGAAATTAGAAGCCTTCGTGCTCAGAAAGGGGTGAATGGTAAGCCGATATTTGAAGAAAGTTTTCTTAAATGGCTGAAGGATAACGGTACCTTCGGAAAACTTTCCTTGCAGTCTGTGGCTGAAGGGCGTGTTGTTCATCCCGATGTTCCGCTGGTGGTTGTACGAGGTCCCCTGCCGATTGCCCAAATTTTAGAATCTTCACTCTTAAATCATCTTAACTATCAGACCCTTATCGCTACAAAAGCTGCAAGGATAAAGCATGCCGGGGCCGGGAGACCGGTATTGGAGTTTGGTATGCGAAGAGCGCCTTATCTTGGCGCAAATGCGGGAGTCAGGGGCGCGCTAATAGGCGGTGCCGATTTTTCATCTAACACCGGAATCTCTTGGGAGTTAGGTTTCGCTCCGAAGGGAACTCATGCGCACAGTATGGTACAGGTCTTTATGGCGCTTGGAGAAGGAGAGCTGGGTGCGTTCAGAGCGTATGCCGATTTGTATCCGGATAATTGTCTTCTACTGGTGGATACGATAAACACTCTGGAAAGCGGGGTGCCTAATGCCATAAGAGTGTTCGAGGAGCTTAGAAAAAGGGGACATACACCATTTGGAATTCGGCTTGATTCCGGAGACCTTGCGTATCTGAGCATAAAATCGGCCAAGATGCTTAACGATGCCGGATTTGACAACGCCAAAATTATACTCTCAAACAAACTCGATGAGATGGTGCTGATGCAAATAGTTTCTCAAATTCGTGAAGATGCACCTAAATACGGCATCGATCCGGATCATCTCATAAATCGACTTATCTATGGAGTGGGTACAAGACTCATTACTTCTAAAGGGCAGGCTTCGTTGGACGGCGTATATAAGCTTGTTGCTGTTGAGGATGAAGGGAAGTGGAAACCGGCTTTTAAAGTATCGGAAACCTCCTCCAAAACTTTGAATCCTGGAAATAAACGAGTATGGCGTATTTACAGTAACGAAGAAAAAGCAACCGCCGATCTTATATGTTTGGCAGAGGAAGACCCAACGAAAATGGATCCGCTTGTGCTTAAACACCCGCTGGAGCCTACCACGAGGCGCCTCCTCCACAAAACGTTGATCTCATCCATGGAGCCTCTACTAGAAGATGTTGTTCTTGAAGGGAAAAGAATGGCTGATTTCAGCGACATATCGGTTCTGCGAAAAAACGTTAGTCGGGATCTGGAGAAGTTAAATTCCGGGGTTAAAAGAATCGTTAACCCCCATCGATACCATGTTTCACTTACCGAGAAGTTGTATTCTTTAAAACAGGAACTGGTAAACTCTGCGATCAGATAAACTCCTTTCTTAACGGTTGGTTTATCAATCGTATATGAGCCTTTCTTCAAACTTAGTTATCCTTTTAGAAAATGAAATGCGGTAAAAAAGCCGAGGATGAAGGGCTCGAATTATTGTTGTAAAAGGTTGAAAATGCAGCTCAATTAAAATAGGTAAGCTATTTGCTTATACAAATGGGGCAGTTGTTTACAATCTGCCTCATTTGTTTGTTTGATGAGCGCTGGAGTAAACGAAGGGTTACAAGTCGGGAGGAGCACATGTCATTCGTACAATTCGATAAAAATCTCACGAAGCCTTATGGGTGCGATTCTATAGGGAGGTTGAGGAGCGTGATTGTGCACACGCCCGGCAAAGAGCTGGAACTGATAAACGAAAACAACTGTGAGCGATGGCTTTTTAAGGACGCTCCGAATGCCGCCCGATTTCGGGACGAGCATTTACGTTATCAGTTATTACTCCAAATGCATGGCGTAAAAATATACGAGTTATCTGATTATGTGTTTGACCACAGAAGATTGATCGATTTTCTGCCTAATATGACATATCTGCATGATACGGCGGTCGTTTCAAGCAAAGGAGCCATTATTTCAAATATGGCTTCCCAGGTACGCAAAAAAGAAAAAAACGTGGTACGGGAAGCGTTTGATAATCTCGGCATACCTGTGCTTGTCCAGTTCGACGATGAACGAGATGCCTTTGAAGGATGTCAATTGATCTCACCCGAAAATGTGATTGTTTTCTGTACCGATCGTTTCAAGTATGCCTCGGTATATAAGTTCATTCGAATGGCTTTGGGTCATTTCGATGAAATAGTATTTGTTAATGTCCCAAAGGAGAGGGGCTTTACACATCCCGATACTGTTTTCAACAGAATAAGTCCCAACCTGGCTGTCGCATATATGCCCGCACTCAGGGAGACCTTTCTGTTTCGCAAAGGAACAGTTAGAAAGGTTGATTTTGTGCAATACATGAAACATATGGGAATCGAAATAGTTTCGGTTTCGGACAGTGAACAACGTCGAAACGGATGCTCATTTGTGCCGCTGGAAAGTGGTGTTATTATTCATGATGATCAAGCTTTAGACAAATATACCCGTAAATATCTTTCAGGCAAAGGTGTTCAGTTTATTTTTCACCACGGCAGATACCTCAAGGCAGGCGGAGGCAGTATCCGCAGCCACACTTTAAGCCTGCATCGTAAAAGCGATAAACAAAATGTCTGGTAGACGGCAGAGAAAGGTTAAGACATATGGCTACAATGACAGGATTGAGTGTTTTTGACAGCACAGTGCAAAAATCAAACTTATGGCTAAACGATATTATGGACGAGTTGAATTGGAACAGCCGCCAGCGCGCATATTTGGCATTGCGCGCAGTGCTGCATACTATTCGCAGCAGGATGAATGTTGAGGAAGCTGCCAATTTCAGCGCACAACTACCAATGTTGATCAGGGGGATATTCTACGAGGACTGGGTTCCGTCGGAAGCCCCTGAAAAGCATATGCGCAGAGAAGAATTTCTTAGCCGTATAAGGTCATATTTCAAAGATGATTTACAGATTGATGCCGAACCGATTGTCCGGGCGGTCTTTACTATGCTTGAGAATAAGCTTTCTCCAGGCGAGATAAAAAGAGTAAAAGCGAATCAACCCTCGGATATCCAAGAGCTTTGGCGTCCGATGGAAGTTTAGTTGATAGGTTGCATGCTTAGTTGTACCGAAATATAACCTTAAATAGTGATTCACAGGAAAATAACATAAATTAGCGATAATTGAAATGCTGTTAAAAGCGTCGAATAACCCCATAATACTTTGGAAAAATGTTATGGGGAAGGAAAGAGAGAATTCTTTTTTAAAAAGATTGTCTTTAGAAAAAATCCTTGCAGATGCACTTTCAAAAACGCCGGCGACATGATGCCATTTCCCATCATTACCCGCTTTGAATTACTTTTTACTTCCGTAGGTGAGTATTCATACATTACAGACTCTGAGTTTAATTGCCTTTTTGGCTGTTTCATCTATAATTGCATAACGAGAAAGTTGTCGTAATAAAGACTTTTACAGTAGCACAAGTTTTCCCCATATTCAATGAAAAGAGACAGGGACGAATCAACCTGGGGCCAATTGGAACCAGGCAGATCCTTCCCCGTTTTTCACTTTTCTACAGCATTCTCTTTTCTCTTTTCGGCTGGAGAAGGGTTTCCTTATTTGCTACGGTATATGAATGATATAAAATTGGTTCTACCACCTCTATTGATCAACAATACCACGGAATCTCCATTTTCGATTGTATCCGCTGCTTGGCGAAAATCTTGTGCTGACGATATCTCACGGGCGTCTTCGCCTTGCACTTTTATCTGTGTGATAACATCACCAGGCCGTAAGGCTCTCCTTGAGTCAGTAATCGTTCTTCTGACCCCCTCGACCATCGCCCCGTCCACATCGGATGAAATGCCGAATCTCTCTCTGTGCTCTGGACTTATGTCGATTACATCAATCCCCGTTTTATTTGCAGGCTCTACTTCTCCCTGCTGTCTGGGGCGAGGAACAGATCGTTGCTCTGTTTGTGTAATCTGTTCCTCCGTGCGTTCAACCGGGGTAAGGGTGAGCTTTCTTTGTTTCTCATTTCGAACAATTGTGACCGGGACCTCTGTTCCGGGCGGAATACGAGCCACCAGATTTCTTAAATCATTTACATTACTGATATCTACATTATTTATGGATACAATCACATCACCCCGCTGAAAGCCTGCCTCATCAGCGGGTTGACCTTCGAATACATCCGAGACCAGCACCCCGCCGGTGCCCTGTTCCAAACCCAGGGCCTGGCGAGTCGCGTTATCAATATCCTGTATGGAAACACCAATCCATCCCCTTATCACTCTTCCTTCGGAAATTATATCCTTCATTACACGTTGAGCCATATTGATCGGAATCGCAAAACCGATTCCCATGAAACCACCAGTACGTGAGTAGATCATGGTATTTATCCCAATAAGTTCACCATTCAGGTTAACCAGCGCGCCGCCTGAATTTCCGGGATTAATAGCGGCGTCCGTCTGAATGAAGTTCTGATACATTTCTGTGTCGGCAACTCTTCGGTTGAGTGCAGACACGATTCCTGCAGTCACGGTTGAGCTGAGACTGAAAGGATTCCCGATTGCAATGGTCCAGTCGCCGACGCGAAGACTGTCGGAATTTCCAATATACGCAACCGGAAGATCCTTGGGAGCATCCTGAATCTTGATCACTGCAACATCACTTAAGGAATCGGATCCGATAATCTGCGCTTGGTAAGAGCGGTCATCCGAGAGTCTGACTTCTATTTGTTGGGCGCCTGTAACAACATGATAATTCGTAAGGATGTATCCCTCTTGAGAAACAATTACACCAGACCCCAATCCCTCGCGTCTTCTGTAGAATTCTTCGGGCGTTTGTTGCTGCTGTCTCCCCTCGTCGGGCGGCCCAAAAGGCCCGAAAGGATCTTCTCCGAAGAAGCGGTAAAAGGGATGCTGTTGATATCGTACAGTATCGATAATGGTTGGAATAACCGAAACAACCGTCGGTGTTATAGCTTCGGCTACCTCGGCGAAAATGGTTCGAAAGGTTGCCTCGCCGTTGAGGGACGGAACATCTGGTTTGCCCTTAGCACCAAACTGAATATCGCCTTGCTTTTCTCGTGGCTGTCCGTTGGTGTCCTGGCAATTGAGTAAAGCAATTGCCCCAACCAAAATAAAGGTAACCATGGGAGCTAATGTTTTTCCCAGGTGATTCATACCGCTCTCCTTTCAATAAACGCTGCAATTCTCTTTATACTATTACTTTTTTCTTATCTTGGGCAATAATATTTTAGCAAGGTTTGTACCAAAAAAAAGAGGGCGGTCGATATCACCAGCCGTCCCCTCTTTTTAATAAACTTGGATATTTGCTGTCCGGTATGTTTTAAAACCGAACGTTTAAATTGACTAATGGATATTGAAAATTGTCCGAATCCCCGGAATCATTACCGGAGGCTAAAATCAGCGGCAAATTGTAGCTTGCCGGTAGAGTCATTGTAATGGACGTGTTTTCATCTGCGTATATATCTTTTTTTATTTTCTGGGATAGATCATTTCCTATGGCCAGTCCCAGCCAGGCTCCGGCCATTGCAGCAAGTATATAGGTCGATTCTTTGTTAACATCTGCCAAGTATGGTATGCTCGCACCGATTAGGCCTCCTGCGACTGCACTGCCGCCCATAAATATCGATTGGCGGAAAGTAACCCCAGTTTCATGATTTAGGTGCAGGCCGATGAAATTACCCAGAGTAAAGCCCGCGGTTGTCGCTCCGATACGCATGTTTCTATCCTGCTCTTTCGACAGGTTCTCCGTAAATCCAAGCGCCTCGGGCAGTAAATATCCTGTTGCGGCTCCAAGTGCCCCTGTTATGTAAAGCATAATACCGCTGCCTGATGAAAAAGTATAGTGCTCCGAAAGCTTTCTTCCCATTGCCATTCCGATGGGAACCATGGCCATGCTCAACGCCGAAGAGGCGGTGTAATAATCATCACGTTGGGGCTTAAGGGAAGGGTCCCAACGAAGCAGGGGCAGTGCATATCCAATGGAACCAAGGGTTTGGCTGAAATATATCATGACCGAAGCTTCGCCGAATGAGAGATCTTGTTCGTTTGATCCACGCCATCCTGCATAGATTCCGTATGGAACCGACAAAAGAGTCGCCCATGCCCGGATTTTTTCGCTGGGGAGTATCGAGGGGCTGTTTGTTGCCTGCATTGTAGAATCGGTTTGTCTGTCTATCGAAGTAGCATGATGTAAAAGAATAGACAGTTGTAAAGGATAATAGTACCCCAGAGTGGCACCATAGTTCATCAGGGCTGCACTTCCATAACCAATGTCAAGATCTTTTGTAAGCCCGTAGGTTCCAAAGAGGGTAGCACCAATCGAAAACAAAGTAAGCCCGGTGCGAGTCCTGTCCTGAAGACCGTCAAGTGCGAATGAATACATCTCTGGAAAAATATAAGCGCTTTTGGCGGTGGTTGCCGTGATTAACCAGACACGGCCCCTCTGGTTTAGTGGAGAGTCGGGAGAAAAAAACCAACCGCCTTCAGTCGTTCGGTAAACTTTTTGGTTTTTAGAGTGTGAAGTAGAGTAGTCCGATACCCCTATCGTTGGTTCCTTATTATTATCATTGGTATAAGTTGTAGAAAAAGATTTGTATAATGCGATTTCGATATTCGCATCATGTTCCGGAGTGGAAGATGCGCGGCCGTGCGCATGTGTAAGCACAAGAATTAATGCACATAGCGTTAAAATGATTTTCATACATTACCTCCCGATATTGCCGATTGAAAAGTCTAATTATGAATACATTTGATTTCACACATCGGCTTACGGAGGGTATTCGCTTAGGTATTAACCGTAAACCGCATGTATTGATTCAGAAGCACTCGTGCCTCCCAGCTTTACCACTTGTCAAACACTCATGTTTCCGGGAGATATGTAGTGCAAATCGCGAACCAATCATTTGAGCGGGAGGCTGAGGATCAAGTGCCGGCATATCCTTTGCAGACTTAGCATTCTCATCTACCAAAATAGGAAAAAAGAAGGGAACAGCATTTTCATCAACAAAACTCGAGAGTAGGCTTTTTCGAAATTGAAGAGTTTGGAAAGGAAAAAGGTAGTAATTTCCGGTGAGCAAAAAATCAGAACTAGGCCAAATAAAGAAGGATCACCGGCCGGAGGAAATTCGTCGCCGACTGCAGGATGGTAACAGATCAAGTTATCTGGGTGATGCGGTATTGGGTGCGATCGACGGCTGTGTGACCACTTTCGCCATAGTAGCCGGCAGTATAGGTGGGGGGTTCGGCCCGTCGGTGGCAGCGGTCCTTGGAGTGGCAAATCTTTTGGCGGACGGTTTTAGTATGGCGGTGAGTAATTACCAGGGCACGAAAGTGGATCGAGAAGAGGTAGACCAGGCGCGCAAGAGAGAAGAGACTCATATCGAAATTGTTCCCGAAGGGGAGAAAGAAGAAGTAAGACAAATATTTGCCCAAAAGGGGTTTAGAGAGGACACACTTGAAAGGATCGTTGAAACCATAACATCGAACAGAGAATTGTGGCTGAATACGGTATTAACCGAAGAAATGGGAATGCAGATCAGCGGGCCATCACCCATGCGGGCCGGTCTATCCACATTCGCGGCTTTCGTGCTTATCGGCTTTATTCCCCTCATACCTTTTATGTTACCCGATTTGTCTCAAAATGTCAGATTTGGATTCAGTGCCGCCGTAACGGCTTGCGCCTTTGGTGTAATAGGAATAATAAAGGGAATTGTCTTAAAACAGGGGGTGTTTCGTTCCGCGGTGCAAACACTTGTTACAGGAGGAGGGGCAGCGGCATTAGCGTTTGTCGTCAGCTTTTGGCTGAAAGGGGCATATGAGTAACATAAAGATCATATAATGTGACCAAGGTAAATCAACTATGCGTATTCAAATCCAGAGCAGAATGTATGTGCTTTCCCATTCTTACAATACAGATACATAGATATTTTAACTGCTCAATCAATTATTATGTTTGTTTACTCCAAGGAATTAGCTTATGAACAAAAATAATTATATCAATATAAAAATAGTCTGTATAATCGTTGCGGCATTTTCTGCTGCCTTGTCTCAGGATGATAAAAAGCCCGATGCTGCGCAAATAGTTAAAGTGGCGGACCAACAGATGCGGGGAGAGTCGAACAAGGGGGAAATGAGTATGACGATAATAAAACCCGCTTGGAAACGGACAATATCGATGCGTTTTTGGAGCAAGGGAGACGAGTTTATGCTGATACGCATTACCGCTCCCGCTCGCGATGAGGGTATGATGTATTTGAAACGGTATGATGAGTTGTGGCAGTGGGTGCCCACTGTTGAGAGGACGATAAAAATCCCGCCCTCCATGATGATGCAATCATGGATGGGTAGTGATTTTACCAATGATGATCTTGTCAGAAGTGCATCCGTCGTAGACGACTATACCCATACCTATGTAGGGGATACTACCATAAGGGATCATTACAGTTTCATAATTGACATGGAACCTAAACCGCAGGCGCCGGTTGTGTGGGATCATGTTAAAACATACATAAGTAAAAAGGACACACTTCAGCTTCGAGCCGAATACTACGGTGAAGAAGGAGAGCTGACAAATACGCTGATTATGACTGAAATAAAGGAAATGGACGACAGGCGTATTCCAACACATTATGAGATGGTGCCGTCGGATGAGAAGGGGCAACGTACCATTCTGGAATATGAAGCCATGGAGTTTGACGTCCCGATTGAAGAATCGTTTTTCTCACTTCAGAATATGAAGCGTATGCGGCAATGAGTATGTATCTGATCCTTGCATGGCGAAATCTTTGGCGCAACAAGCGTCGCACTATCATAACCATGGCGTCTGTTTACTTTGCGGTCATCCTTGTTTTGTTTACACGCTCCATGCAGCTTGGTACTTATGAGCACATAATCAATAATACCTTGCGACTTTATACCGGATATATACAGATCCACGGCGAAGGATTCTGGGAGCATCGCTCCCTTGAAAACAGCATGACCATTCCTGAAACCGTTGTTGACTCGATCCGGAGCATGGATCCGGTTACTCATGTGGTTGGTCGGCTGGAATCCTTTGCCCTGGCATCCTCGGGAGATCAGACCAGGGGGGCAATGGTAATGGGAATCGCTCCACAAATGGAAAACGCAATGGCGGGGCTCAAAAACAGATTAAAGCGCGGCTCTTATCTTGACAGTGAAGGAGACGGTGCATTGATAGGAAATACACTGGCCGAAAACCTGGAAGTTGATGTGGGAGATACGATAGTTCTTCTGGGGCAGGGATACTACGGGGTTAGTGCTGCGGGTAAGTATGAGGTAAGAGGAATAGTTGAAATACCGGAGGGTACATTTGACGCGGGAGTTGTGTACCTGAGTCTTTCGGCGGCACGGTGGCTCTATGGTGCCGAAAACAGGCTGACCTCTCTGGCGATCATGCTGCGAGGACCGGAAGATATGGACGGGGCGATCAGTACCATCCGCGCGCTTGTTGATACAAGCGCCTATGAGGTTATGGGGTGGCGTGAAATGGTTCCGGAGCTTGTACAATCGATAGAGCTGGACAACGTGAGCGGGATTATTATGCTTGGGATTCTGTATCTGGTGATAGGTTTCGGGGTGTTCGGCACGGTGATGATGATGGTGGCGGAGCGCCGCAGGGAGTCGGCTGTTCTGGTGGCGGCCGGCATGAGGCGAAGCCGTCTTAGTTTGCTTGTTTTTCTTGAAACCTTAATCATAGGAATCGCAGGAACGACTGCTGGAGCGGTAACCGCATGGCCCATATTGCTTTATATGAGGGCTAATCCGATCGTACTTACCGGCAGTGCCGCCGAGGCTCTAAAAGAGTATGGGTATGAACCCCTGATCCCATTTCTTGTGGAGCCTTCAATTTTCATTAACCAGGCTCTGGTGGTACTGATCATAACCGCTATCTCGGTGATGTATCCCATATATACCATCACACGTTTCAAGCTGGTTGATACATTAAGGGCATAGGAGAGGTGTAGAATGCTTTTGTCTCTGGCCTGGAAAAATATCTGGCGAAACAAAGCTCGCAGTCTCATAATTTTGACCGCGATAGCCCTGGGTATTCTAGGGGGCATGGTCGCATCCGGGGTAAGTTACGGAATGGCGGAGCAGATGATTTCAGCGGCGATAAGCACCCGTCTTGCGCATATTCAGATTCATCATCCGGAATTCTCGGATCAGCAGGATCCGTCGTTAACAATTCCTCATGTAGACAGCCTGCTGGGTTTTATCCAGAAAATACCTTCTGTGAAGGGGGTGAGTCTCAGGCTTGTGGTTAACGCAATGGCTGCTTCGCCAACAACTACAACCGGGGCGGTTATTCAGGGGATTGATCCTCGGAGAGAAAAACGTGTAAGCGATGTCGCTGAAAATGTAATCAAAGGTAGTTGGCTGGGTGAGGCCGTCAAGAATCCCGCAGTTATCGGGGCCGATATGGCGGAGAAACTCGATATCGGAGTCGGGTCCAGAATCGTTTTTACATTCCAGGATGTTAATAACAACATAACCGGTGCGGCGTTCAAAGTAATCGGTATCTACGAAACAGTGTCCTCTCAGTTTGACGCGGCTCACGTGTTTGTCAAACATTTTGACCTTCGAAAACTTCTGGAGATGGGACGGGGATACCATGAAATGGCTATTCTCCTGGGATCTTCAAGGTATGTTGATCCCGTTGCTTCAAGCCTGACGCGTAGATTTCCATCCGCAGAGGTGGAAAGCTGGATGGAACTTGCTCCCGAGCTTCAGTACGTATCCGAGGTGATGGATACCAGCCTTTTAATATTCATGGCGGTTATTCTCCTGGCTCTGGCGTTTGGCATCATAAATACGATGCTCATGGTGGTGCTGGAAAGAAAACGTGAGCTGGGGATGCTTTTAGCCGTGGGTATGCATCGCAAAAGCGTTTTTGGGATGATAATGCTGGAAACGATTCTTCTGTCACTGACAGGAGCGCTGACGGGGATGTTATTCAGCATGATAACCGTGATGATACTTGCAAGGACCGGTATAGATCTAACCCTGTTTTCTCAGGGGCTAAGAGACCTTGGATTAAGCGAGATGTTATATCCCACGCTTCCCTGGGGGCTTTACCCGATAATAACCGTAATGATGATTGTTACGGCGGTTTTAGCAGCAACCTATCCGTCTGTAATCGCGTTAAGATTGAAACCGGCATCCGCACTGCGTAATATGTGAAAGGTGGAAGTCATGCAGGTTATCGTAACCGAAAAGCTAACCAAAATATACGACGAATCGAGTGTGCCCGTGAAGGCTCTATCGGATGTAAACCTGCGTATTGAGGAAGGGGAGTTTACATCCATTGTCGGCCCGTCGGGATCGGGGAAAAGCACCCTCTTGAACATGATCGGAGGGTTGGATTCGCCCTCTCGCGGCAAAGTTCGTATCCGGGATAAGTACCTGAATACCCTTGGCGGCGGTGAGCTGATAGATTTCAGGCTTCACAACATCGGGTTCGTTTTTCAGGCCTACAATCTTATACCGGTGTTGACGGCCCGCGAGAATATAGAATTTATCATGCTTCTTCAAAAACGAGGAAAAAAGGAACGGCATAAACGCGCATCGGAGCTGCTGGAAGCCGTGGGGTTGAAGGGACGAGGGGATCATCGCCCCTCCCAGTTGTCGGGCGGCGAACAGCAGCGTGTGGCTGTTGCACGGGCCTTGGCGGCAAAGCCGGCATTTATCCTTGCCGATGAGCCCACAGCGAATCTGGACAGCCATTCGGCGGAAAACCTGCTTGACATGATGGCGGAGCTGAATAGATATTCGGGCACAACTTTTCTTTTTTCCACTCATGATGATCGGGTGATACGCCGGGCCAGAAGAATTGTAACTCTCAGGGACGGTGCAATAGAGTCGGATAATGAGGGTAATCAGGCCTGATAGTTGCTAAATGTGTAAAGGCCTGGGCGGGCAATTTGCTTGGACGACGTGTCCTCTCCGAGAATCGTGGCCCCAAATATGATATCGGCAGTGGTTTGGCGGGGGGGCAACTAGTTTTTGGAATCACCGATCAAGTGATCAGAGAGAAAACCATGAGAAAAGTCTCGTTTGTCATTTGCATTTTAATGATAAGGGTCGGTGCTCAGCAGACATCCTGGATCCCCAGCAAGGAAAACACCGATCTGGGCGGCTATGTTCAGGAAGTACCGGTCATCTCGCCAAATGATACATCGACAAGCTACAACAATATCCTGCAAAGCAGGTTTAACACCAAATACTATCCCACCGCCTTTATTTCTACGGCTCTGGAGGGACGTTTTCTTCTGTACAGTGGTGACTTTCTCGACAACCCGTCCTTTGCCGCGCTTAATGCGATGGTCGACCGGTTTGCGGAGGATAGAAACTACCTGGATCTGACTAAAAGTTGGCCGGCCATCCTATACGGGGAGGTGGACCGGGTGTGGTTTCAAGCTTCGCTGGATAAGCTGTCCATAAGAGTGGGGAGACAAAGAGTAAACTGGGGTAAGAATCTTGTCTGGAACCCTAATGACTGGTTTAATACATACTCACCGATCAACTTCCTGTATCCCGAAGGGCCTGGGGTTGATGCTCTTCGGCTGGTCTGGTACACGGGGGTGCTTTCAGTGGCTGAATTGGCTCTGGAGGCTGGAGCCAGTCAGCGTGAAAGAACATTTGCTGCACTATATAAGTTCAACAAGTTTTCGTATGATATTCAGACTCAGGCCGGTTTCTTCGGCAATGAAGCGGCATTAGGCGTCAGTTGGGCTGGAGCAATTTTAGATGCCGGCTTCCGTGGAGAGCTGTCATACTTCCACCCGTTTTTCGAGAACCAAGAGCTGGAAGTCGCAGACACGCTTGGGACATTTGTTTTCGCTTTTTCCGGAGATTACACATTCCCCAGTTCGCTTTACCTGCATGGCGAGGCGCTCTATAATGGGTTTGGTTCTAAAGATGTTACGCCGGTAAAAAGGGGGCCGGGCGGCGGTTTTGGCGGGGAGGAACTGAGTGCCGAAGAGCTGATTTCTGCAAAAAACCTTACCCCAGCCCGATTCAGCCTGTTTGGCGAGGTGTCTTACCAGGTAGCGCCTCTTTTGATAACATCCCTAAGCACGATTTTCAATCCTGATGATCTATCATATTATATAAGCCCTTCAATCAGATATTCCCTGTTGACGGATATTGATTTAACCCTTCTCGCACAGGTATTCGGAGGTGATGGTGGTACGGAGTTTGGCGGGTACGATCCCATAATCGCGGGGATTTTTCAGTGGTCTTTCTGAAGGAATTTGCTTGTTTCACCGGAAACTCTATCGTTTTGTTGAATCGAGTTACTATCTTGAATGAAGCCAAGAGATTATTGAGTCATGGTTATCTTTCACGAATCTTTGGGGAAAAAGCACCTTCGTTAAACCTCCGGTAGTGGAGGTTGGGGATACGCAACGCTTCAGTGTTTATAAGTTTTGCTTATAGTAAAGGAAGGGCTTGGAAGGTGTGCAATTGCCGCGATTTAGGATCGTAAAACTGCAGTGAAGTCAGGCATGGCTTGTTCATAAGGCTGTTAAAGGTGTATTTTGGTTTCCCCGGCAAATGCATCAACGGGTAACCTCCATGGGAAAGGATAAAAATATGAAGCGGCTTGATTTAGCACTGCGAAGTTTCTTCTGGATACTTTTCAACGGGCGTTTTGCGGAGAAAGTCAATCAGTACTTTGTAGCTCCTCCGGTCGAGGAGAAGAAAGAGGAAAAAGCACCTGCTCCTCCCGCTCCACCCAAGCCCGAGCGAAACGAAGCGGTTACTCTTCTGGCGCTGTTGCAAAGGGAGGCTCGCCTAATAGACTTTCTTAAGGAGTCTCTGGACGGTTATAGTGATCAGCAGATAGGGGCCGCCGTTCGTGACGTGCACAGGGACAGTGCGGGGGTTCTTGAACGGGTTTTCAAGCTCAAGCCATTGTCACCCCTAAACGAGGGAGAAGCGATAACAATCGAAAAGGGCTTTGATCCCGAACAGTATCGATTCATTGGAAACCTCACCGGTGAACCTCCATACAAGGGAACCCTGCGCCATCACGGCTGGAAAGCATCTCAGTGTGAATTGCCGGTCTGGAAAGGTTCCGAGCAATCTGTCGATGTGGTTGCACCGGCCGAAGTAGAATTGCCTTGAGTGACTTTGAATATGTAATTTCTAGCTTTGGAATAATTTTCTTGTGAAGGAGCACGGTTATATGCCGGCACAGTTTGCTATAGGTATCGATCTGGGAACAACCAACAGTGTAGTCGCATATACTTCTCTGGAGACGGAGCAAACGGAAGTAAAGCTCATGCAGGTGCCGCAGATCGTGGCGCCGTCAACAATAGAGCAGCGAACCGGCCTGCCGTCGTTTTGCTATATCGCAACACCCGGAGAAGCGCAGAGCGGAGTGTTTGCTCTTGACTGGCAAAAGGACAAGGGCTACGGGGTGGGTGAGGGGGCAAGAAGGCAGTCGGCGGATGTACCCACCCGTACGGTAAGCGCTGCAAAGTCCTGGCTGGCAAATACCAGAGTGGATCGACATGAGCCTGTTCTTCCCTGGGATGCACCCGAGGATGTGGGAAAGATCTCTCCCGTGGAGGCCGCCAGACGCTACCTTTTTCACTTGGCCTCAGCATGGAAGCAGCTTCATCCGGACGCTCCCCTTGACCGGCAGAAGATTGTGCTGACAGTCCCGGCCTCTTTCGACGCAAGTGCACGGGAACTGACTCACCAGGCGGCTCTGGAGGCGGGATTGCCCAAAGATATGGTTCTTCTGGAGGAACCTCAGGCGGCGGTTTATGCCTGGCTTGACGATATCGGTGATGATTGGCGAAAGCAGGTTGGTGTGGGAGACACTATTCTTGTGTGTGATGTAGGAGGCGGTACTACCGATTTTTCCCTTATCGGAGTTAACGAAGAAGACGGGGAGCTTGTGCTTCGTCGTATAGCGGTGGGAAATCATATCCTGGTGGGCGGAGACAACATGGATCTGACACTTGCGCATGTCGCGCAACAGGTGTTTAATCAAAAAGGGACGCAGCTTGACGCCTGGCAGGCGGTTTCGCTTTGGCATGCCTGCCGTAGCGCAAAGGAGGATCTGCTTGGAGACAATCCTCCTCAAAGTAAACCGGTTACTATTCTGGGGCGGGGCTCAAGGTTGATCGGTTCGACTGTTACCGCCGATTTACAAAGAGAGCAGGTATCAGAAGCCCTTCTGGAGGGGTTTTTCCCCAAATGCGATCGGGATGAGCGCCCTGCCCGCCGTCCTGTTTCAGGTTTCCGTCAGATTGGACTGCCTTTCGAATCGGATACCGCCGTTACTCGTCACCTGGCGCAGTTTCTCAGTGCGCATGCATCTGACCCGGAAAGCTCCGTCCGTCCCACTCATATCCTTTTCAACGGCGGTGTGTTTAAATCAAAGATTTTTCGTGACAGGATCGTAAACGTAATTGCAGACTGGTTTGCTAAAGAGAATGCTCCGGATGTGCTGGTTCGATCGCCGGATTTTGACAACGCCGTGGCTCGCGGGGCGGCGGCCTACGGCTTCATCAAAGAAAAAAAGGGTATTCGAATCAGAGGAGGCACCGCGCGCTCCTACTATGTCGGAATCGAAACCGCAGGACCGGCCGTGCCCGGTTTCGCCCGTCCTCTTTCCGCGCTGTGCGTAGTGCCGTTTGGAATGGAGGAAGGAGCCGAAATTGAGGTGCCCGGCGATGAGATCGGTCTGGTGGTCGGTGAGCCCGCAGTGTTTCGCTTCTTCAGTTCTTCAATACGTAAAGATGACAAGCCGGGAACAATTTTGACGGGTTGGGCAGATGATGAGCTTCAGGAGACAGATTCCCTGGAGGCGCATCTACCAGCCGAAGAGCGTTTTGAGGAGGGGTATGTGCCTGTAAAGTTTCATCCTCGGATCACCGAGCTGGGGATGTTTGAACTATGGTGTAAGAGCACGGTGTCGGACGACAGCTGGAAGCTTGAGTTTAGTATCAGGGAACAGAAATAAACTTGCCTGTATGGATATTATCAACGAGGATTTAGAGCATAAGAGTCGGTATGTGGTAGGAATCGATTTGGGTACCACCAACTCGGCGGTTGCTTTCGTAGATACAATCGCCGCTGAACCCGGGGTCGAGAACTTTCCTGTAATGCAGGTTGTTGCTCCCGGTGAGCTTCAGGCAAAAGAGGTGCTGCCTTCCTTTTTGTATGAACCCGCAGCCGGGGAGTTCGCTCCGGATGCGCTTAAACTCCCCTGGCAGGAAAAAAGTGAATCGGTCGTAGGAGCCTTTGCCCGCGACCACGGGGCCGCAGTCCCGGGCAGGCTTGTTGTTTCGGCAAAGTCGTGGCTCTCTCACTCGGGAGTCGACCGCACCGCCCAGCTTCTCCCCTGGCATGCCGCTCCGGATGCTCCACGGCTCTCGCCGGTGGATGCAACCGCCCGGTATCTGGGACACATACGCGCCGCCTGGAACCATGCTCATCCCGACCAGCCTCTGGAAAAACAGGACGTAATCGTCACTGTACCCGCTTCGTTTGACGAGGTTGCCCGCGAGCTTACCGTCGAGGGCGCCGCACGCGCGGGGCTCTCGCGGGTCGTGCTTCTGGAAGAGCCCCAGGCGGCTTTCTATGCCTGGATATACCTCCATTCCAACAACTGGCAAGAAAAAGTTAATGCCGGACAGACCATACTGGTGTGTGATGTTGGTGGAGGTACCTCCGATTTCACACTGATTCATGTCAAGCCGGGTAACGGTGATGTAAGGTTCCATAGAGTCGCGGTCGGCGATCATCTGATTCTGGGAGGTGACAATCTTGATCTGGCCCTTGCCTATCATGTCGAAAAAAAACTAAACAGGAATCTGACACCACGGCAGTTCAGTGCACTTGTTCGCAGCTGTCAGAAAGCAAAAGAGCGGCTTCTGGGCGACAATCCTCCACAGGAGCTGACTATCAATATCCTTGGCGGCGGTGCGGCGGTTATCGGAGGGGCACTTCAGGTTACGGTTAATCGCAACGAAGTATCCGAGCTGCTTATAGAAGGCTTTCTCCCAAAAGTAGAGATTATCGACAAACCTGCCTCTAGGCGGTCGGGTTTTCAGGAATTTGGACTTCCGTATGCGGCGGATCATGCGATTACCCGTTATTTGGCCGATTTTCTCTGTACTCACCAAAAGACTCTTGATACAGACGATTCTCATCCGAAACTAAGCGCAGCGCGGCCGGATGTGATACTGCTTAACGGTGGTCTTTTCCTTTCACCCGCCGTCCGACGGAGAATCTTTGAGGCAGTGCACGGCTGGTTCTCGGATGACCCACAGTGGAATCTGAGCGTTTTGCAAGGCGACCGGCCGGAGCTTGCCGTAGCACGCGGCGCAGCATACTACGGGCTTGTCAGGAGGGGGATCGGGGTGCATATCGATGCAGGCCTGGCGCGTTCATACTACATCGGAGTGGCCGCCGAAAAGGAGACGCCGCGCGCTCTGTGCCTTGCTCCGGCAGGACTCAGGGAAGAGGAGAGTGTCTATCCGGATCGTTCGTTTGAGCTTCTAATCCGTCAACCTGTGGAGTTTCCCCTGTATGCATCCAGTGTCCGTACTATCGATAAGGCCGGAGAGCTGATCGAGGTCGATCCCAACGAAGTAACGGCTCTGCCCGCTATCCGCACGGTTTTAAAAAGTGGAAAGAAATCGACCGCCGATAAGGTTAAGGTTAATTTGCACGCTTATCTCACACCCATTGGAACACTGGAGCTTTGGTGTGAAGAGGACGAGGGTGACAGACGCTGGCGCCTTCAGTTTGATGTGCGCTCCGCTACCCAGACAGATGTTCAGGCGCACAGGGGAACGGCTGAGGCTGCGGGTTTTGTCGATGCCCGGATCGTGGATGAGTGCGAGCGGTTAATCGTGCAAACGTTCGATCCTGAATACAAGAGTGCCGATCCGAAATCACTTATCAAGCGGCTGGAAAACGCCTCGGATATGGAGCGGTCTCAATGGCCCCCTTCATTTCTGCGACAATTGTGGGAGACTCTGATTGACCTGAAAGACGCGCGATCGGTAGATCCATTGTATGAGGCCAGATGGCTTAATCTTACAGGGTACTCCTTAAGGCCGGGTTATGGGTATGCGGTTGATGATTGGAGAGTAAAGAGGACTTGGCAGCTGTTTCGGGAGAAGGTAGCCTTTGCCGGCAACCAGCAGTGTCGTGCGGAATGGTGGGTCTTGTGGCGTCGTATTGCCGGAGGGCTGTCGGCCGGACAGCAGCAGGCTTTGACATCACCCCTTATCGCCGCGGTGAAAGCCTGGACCGAGGGTGGCGCAAGCAAGAAAAAGAAAAGCCGGGCGACTTCTACGGCAACCAAAATCGGATCACACGAATTAACTGAAGTCTGGCGCCTTCTGGGCTCATGCGAGCACCTTCCGGTACAGACAAAGCAGGATCTGGGTGAGGTGGCTCTGAGCTTCCCCAGAAAGAATCATCAGGTGTTTGAAGCCGTCTTATGGGCATTGGCTCGTATCGGCGCAAGAGTACCGATGTATGGACCGCTCAACGAGCTCATATCCACCGATCTGGTTGAGGAGTGGTTAGTGAAGATCATGGGGATGCCTTGGTTTAAAAACTCTGCATTCTGTGTGATGCAGCTTTCCCGAAGAACCGGGGACCGCTATCGCGATATCGGTGACTCTCTGCGAAGTGAAGTGATAGGGTATTTGAAAACACATGATGCCGCCGATCACTTAATCGCCCTTGTCGATCAGGGCGGTGCGCTCGAACAGGGTGAAGAGAATATGGTTTTCGGAGAGAGCCTTCCTCACGGTTTGCGAATTTGAATAATCCAAACTCACCATTTCCCGCCCCACTAATTTTTTTTTCAATTTTATTCATCTTACCGGCATAGCCCTTGCTTTTTAGTAAAAGTTATGGCCTGAAATAGATCGCGGAATTTTCTTGAGGTAATTAGCTGAGATTCCGTCGGAGTTTAGCAGGAAGGGGGTATACTATGACTATGACCGGTTTAAGAGTTTTTGACACTACCGTTCAGAAGTCTGATATCTGGTTGAAAGAACTTATGCAAGAGCTTAACTGGGATGATCGGGAGAGGGCTTTTGGCGCACTGCGGGCGGTTCTTCATACCTTGCGCGACCGGCTTACCGTCGAAGAGACTGCTCATATGGGTGCACAGCTGCCGATGCTGATTCGAGGCATGTTTTACGAAGACTGGTCACCGGCGCATAAGCCTCTAAAGGAGCGTCACAAGGATGCATTTTTGGAAGCGGTACAATCTCATTTTCGTCCGGACCTTCCGGTTGATGCCGAACACGTTACACGTTCGGTTTTCCAACTTTTGACCAGAAAAGTCTCCGAGGGAGAAATTGAGGATATAAAAAAAATTATGCCTCATGAGATAAGAGAGCTTTGGGAGCGGTAAACACTGTATATGTTTGAATCGGGTGGCATTAAAAAAAGTTGGGCCACCCTTTTCATATCGGTCGGGAGGAGAGTATGTCAAGACAGGCGGAAGAGATAAAACGGGATGTATTAGAGCAGCTGGACTGGGACGATCGTATCAAGCAGGACGACATACGAGTAGATTACATTAACGGAAGTATACGACTCTCCGGTACTACTCACAGTTATTCCGCCAAAATGGCCGCGGAATATGACGCCTGGTCTGTTCCTGGTGTTCTTTCGGTGGATAACGATATAGAGATCAAGCCCGAAAATGAAAACCTTGATGATGAGCACATCCGTTTGCATGTGACGCATCTGTTGATGTGGAGCCCCAGTATTCATGCCGACGATATTTCGGTTTCCGTTAAGGGGGGAACGGTTTTTATTGACGGAACCGTCGATGCATTTTGGAAGAAGCTGCGGGCCGCAAAATTGGTTGCCGATGTTCAGGGGGTGCTGGATATCATCAATAGATTGACTGTAGTGGCTACCCATGATATTGTGGACGAAACCTTAGCAGAGGAATTGATCGGCGCTCTAGGCAGGATTAAAGGTATAGATATCGGAGACATAGATTTAGAGATCAGCGACGGACATGTTTTTTTGCGCGGTAAGGTGCCCGACTGGAATGTGTTCAGGGCGGTTGAAAACACCGTCTATAACGCGCAGGGGATTCGGGATGTCACAAATGAACTGTTAATAGGCTGAATACTTTATCGGTAACAGCTAAGTCCGGAAAAAACCTAAGAAACACCAAACATCAAGGAATCGGAAAACCCAAACAGATAATAACACCGCTAAAAACGTGCTTTTGTCAGGCAAAGAACCCAATTGATTATCATTTTGAGAATCGAGCCGGCCTCAACCGCATACCGCTTCCGCTACGGGAAGGTACGATATTTGCGACTCAGGGGAACAATATTTTTGGAGCTTCTGTTGTTTCACATCAATATAGGAGGGTATATGTCTGTATCGATGCAAAAAAAGGTGTCATTTACCGCAATTCCGGTCGCGGTCCTCGGAGTCGCGGGATTGGTCATGAAGAAGTTGAGTCACAAAGACGGATCGGTCAGCAAGGCCAAACAGCAGGTGGAAGGGGTGGTCAGCCAGGCATCTCACGATATCGACGAGACCATGAGCGATCTTAAGGGTAACTTGGAGGGAAAGACCGCATCCCAGCTTGAAAAATCAATTGATTCGGCAGTCAGCACAGCCAAGCAAAAACTGGATCGTATCGCTTCCGAAACAAAACAGCGAATACGGATGCATTCCGCTTAGAGAGATACCTCTTCTACACGGCACAGAAGCGTCGGCAGTATGTGCCGTGGGGCTACTCCCAGATATGAATCGTAAATGCCCCTTCTGCGAAATTGCCCGGAGCCCCTCCTCCGAAAAGGTTGTATATCGGGACGAAGATATAACCGCTTTTTTGGATAAACGTCCACTTTTTCTCGGTCACCTGCTGTTAATTCCAAATGAACATGTAACTACACTGGGGGATTTGGATCGGGATAAGATCTATCCGCTTTTTTCGGTCGCTCAGTGCCTGTCACGTGCCGTGCCGTCGGCGTTGGGGGCGGTTGGAAGCTTTGTAGCGATGAATAATATCGTAAGTCAAAGTGTCCCCCATCTTCACATACATATAGTCCCCAGAAACCCCAAAGACGGTCTTCGTGGTTTTTTCTGGCCGAGGAAAAAATACGACAACGAAGAGCAAATGAATTTTTTTGCGAAAAAGCTCAGGGAGGCTGTGGAGGCTGATATGTCCAAGACTCTCAGACGGTAAATGTTGCTGTACGGGTCTGAGATTGGTTAGTGCAAATGTTATGCTACTTAGCGGCATGTTCTTCGTTTTTTGTCCAATAACCCTTTTTATCGTAATGATCGTAAAGTATTTGTTCATACTCCCGGGTAATACCGTCGGTATAGTGCCAGTGTGGAGCATCCTTTATGCTCTCCCTCGAGGAGTTTATCAGTATTTCATTACTCGACCAGCCTATACCGTCGATCCAGTCGGGAGAGATAAGCGTCTTCTTGCCGGGTAGTAGATTGGCGGTCTTTACTACCAGGTATCGAATGCGCCAAATCTCGGTATCGATTAGGAAATCATGAATATGCCCGATTTCACCGTCAGTAGCATGTATCCGATATCCGGCAATCTCCCTGCAGGAGCGAAGGTGAGTGTCGTAGTTAGGTTGAAGATCGTTTCGTGCCTCTTTCTGATGATTGCCCATATATCCTGTGGGCGGCGCAACCGGAAGGGGACGGGCCGGTATGGGATAAACATTGTCAAACGTAGGATAGTCCCAGTAATTGAGCCATCGATAATGATCGTGAAGTTCACGCTCTTGTTGGCGGCTTACAGGCATATTGGTATCTATAGGAGGGCTGTGTTCTATCTGATCCTTGTCTATATTCATGGAAATTATCTGATCCTGCAGCTCTTTTACAGCAGAGACGGCTAGAAGAACCTCTCTTCCACGAAGCCATCCACCAACATCGGCTACAATATAGCGGATGATCCAGTACTGATCGTCAAAAAGCATGTCCGTCGCGCTGCCCACATCGTTTTCGCCGGAATCGAAAATGGTCATACCCTGCATGTTCAATACGCTTCTATGCATAGTTATACTCCTTTTTATTCATAAACATGTTTTTCGACTTTTCAGCTCTATGCCTTTTTAACCAAAGTTCGACAAGCCGGTGAATCGAGGATCAGAAAACTAATGAATTACATCAACTAAGCACATAGGCAAAAAGCGCGCATATAATCGATTCGCTCACCCGCCGATGCTTATTTATCCGAGTGGGATTTTAGGTTAGTAATAGCGATCATCGTACCAGAGAAAGTGTTCTCCAAAATTGTATTGTCTATTTCTCATGAAACATTTGCTGTCGTGCCGGTTCACGCAATGATTATACCACAATTGAATTTAGACCATGTATATGGTACTATCACCAAGTTTCACCTGATTGTCTAATTGTTTTTGTTTTCTAATTCCTTGATCTTTAATCTTTGATTCTATCGCTTTGGGGGGAGGGTAGAATTTTCTTGCTTCAAATGAAGATTCGATTGCTAAGGGTACCTAAATGGTTTATACTATATGTGGCAAATACCCACACAAATGTTGGAAGCGCCGGTATTTTTTCTGACAAGAGCATGTTTTTTGGTGTATTATTTGTCTACGTGTTTTTTCTGTTTTCCAATTCCTTGATATCCAATCCTTCATTCTCCGGCTTTGCCGGACTTAATGAGGTATGCATGAGGAGAAATATGAAGGCTATGCTCAAATTAAGTCTGTTTGTAACGTTTGTGTTGCTGTTGGCATTGCCTTGCGAATCATCCGTGTACTATGTCGCAGTAAACGGCAGTGACACGAATACCGGAACCGATTACACTAGTCCCTGGCTTCGTTGCCCGGGAATGATCGGATGGACGGGAGACGCAAAGCTTGAGCCGGGTGATACGGTTTTTTTCAGGAACACAGATACCTGGGAGGCGCACGAGGGACAATCGATGGTGCAGGTGGTGGGTGGAGTAACTTACGACGGTCAGAGTTGGGGCGATGGAGATCGTGCGGTTTTAAGGGCCTCCGGCGCCTTAAACCGTGCAGTCATAAATATCATGGAGGATGATGAGATTTATCCCACCGTTATCAGGGGGTTTGTGGTTGATGCGAACGATTTCGTAACATCAGGAATAACAATTAACTGGCCTCATGCGGATCGCGATCTTACCGGGGCAACAAAGAGAGTAGAAAACTGCCTCGTACGAAATGTTTGGAGTGAGTCGGCTTTAAACCAGTATGAATACGGTATTCTTATGGGGGGATGGGGAGGGTTTCATATCGCCAACATTGAGGTACTCAACTGTCTGGTTCACGATATCTCTCGGGGAGGAATCTGCAATTACATGGGCAATGATAAGCCGGACAACCGCTCCGACAACGTGTTGATCAGAGGAAACGAGATATATGCGGCCGGTAAAGATCCACGCTACGGCGGCTCCAGTCTGGCGATAAAGAATCATACTGTAAACACGACTGTAGAGTTTAACTATATTCACGATGCGGTAAACGGAACAGGTATCGGGCTCTCGGTACATCCCAGTGACGGTTTCAGGGGACCGGAAGAAGTCATTATCCGCCACAACATCGTCTCAAATATCCCTCATTGCGGTATGTATCTGGGCTCACCGGGAGACAAGAGCTTCGATGTTTACGGTAACATCTTTATGCACTGCCGTTATGAGGCGATACGGGTTTCCAATCAGATGAGCGGCTCTGTGCGGGCTGGTTTTTACAACAATACTTTTTATAAAAATTACCCGGGAGATTGGTCACAGCAGTTTCGAGTGGAGAAGAATTCGGCTCATTTTGAGAAGTTGGAAGTGAAAAACAACATTTTTTATTGTCCATCCGGCTCCTCATCCAGAGCACTTCTGGACGACGACGAAGATATCACCGCCCACGCCAATAATCTTTATTTTCATCCCGACAAAACAACGCTTGTCATAAGCAACGGCAACCGTTTCACGGCGGAATCGATTTCCCAATGGGAACCAACCGCCTTTGCCGGTGAACCGGGATTCAAGGATACATCGTTGATTCCCGCCGGTTTTGTCGGAGAGTACGGTTATGATTTAATGCCTTATCCCGACGGGCTCTCACTTACAGCCCGGGGAGATGCATTAGACAATGGAGCCGATCTGGGAGAAAAGTACTCGGGGGCCGTTAACCTCAGCGGTAAAAACATCTCCGACACTCGTCCTTTTGGAAACTGCTGGGATATCGGTGCTTACGAAAGCTATGTTTCAACCGAAGTACATAAGACATTCGGCTTGCCGCAGGCCAAGGGCTTGAGATGCGGAAAACAAAAAATAGGTAATGTAACGCTTTACACGGTAAATGGCCGTGTTTGCAGCCGCGGCGACATCGACAGGTACATTGCCGGAGGGATAGCTGCGGGACAGGGCAAAGTGCTGCGGTTTGGCTCCGGAGCGAATCTGCTAATCGTAAATAAACGATGAGCCTATGTGCTTTAAGGTAGATTGTCTACCGTAATGCCCCACTTAACCGTGGTCAGGCAAAGTTGCCCGGGGAGATGAATACGATTCTTTCCTGATAAAGAACATGAGATTAAGGGGGATTAAGAGAAACTACCCGGTAAATGGGAAATTTTCGGTGTCAATAATTTAAAATCATTGCTCCGCTGTTGCCTTAGGTCTTCCCCAGAATAGAGTCATTCCCGCACCGGCGGTTTGGTGTGGTCTGTCCAGAAAACCGTATGATCGATAGAACGGTTCCAATCCTTTTGCCGCCATTAAGCCCACATATGCATTCGGGGCGGCATGCTTTTCTAAATACTCAAACGCGGCGTTTAGAAGTTTTCTTGCGGCCCCCTTACCTCTGAATGATTTTGCAACGATCAAGTCCTGAATGTAAAAACATAGTTTGCCGTCACCGATTATGCGAATACACCCAACTATTCGACTTTCGGATCGTGCGGTGAAATAAACAAGGGAGTTACAAAGAGCCGTCTCAATATCAGATTGGCTGGGATTGCCCCAGTTCGCCTCCATTCGTAAGAACAGGTACTCCGAGGGTGTCATGTCATTCGTTTGGATAGAGAATGAAACCATTTTTTTTCTTTTGTTGCGAGAATTCAAAAAGGTACTACGAAATATAAAACCCGGATGTATAATTATAACCATTGGATCAGCCATAACGCTCAGATTTCGAGATAAGTATATGAACGACAGTATATCCGACGACACAACGCTTGCACCGGATGTTCGGACCAAAACAGGTCTTTTGTCACGCCCTCACATATGGTGCTTTACAACCTATTTCGCTGAAGGGCTTCCATATACCATTATTCGCACAGTCTCCTCAGTGTACTTTCGCGACATGAGAGTGAGCCTCGAATCCATTGGATTGACCTCATTTTACAGCCTTCCGTGGATACTGAAGTTTTTGTGGGCACCGCTTGTTGATCAGTTCGGAAGCAGGCGGGGGTGGCTTACGGTTATGCAGGCACTTCTTTGCTGTCTGTTTCTTCTTTCCGGATTTGCGGCGGCTCAGGGAGCCGGGGGTGTTTCTGTGGTGGCATTCATCTTTCTACTCGGATCAATTGCCGCCGCGACTCAAGATACCGCCGTTGACGGTTATTATATGGAGGGGCTCGATTCAAAAGGTCAGGCAAGGTTCGTAGGTTATAGAGTTATGGCTTACCGTCTAGCCATGATGACCGCGACCGGAATTATCGTCTCGGCGGCAGTAAAGATGGGGTGGGCCAAAGGATTCTGGTTGAGTGCTTTGTTGATGGGGGCCGTGGCGGTTTATCATCAATTTTTTCTACCCAGATGTGAGACTCCCATTAACGCCATATCCAGGCTATTTCAAACCATGTTCAATCCGGTCAGAATCGTCGGTGTCATACTCATCCTCTTCTCGGTTTTTTCGATCAGGGCGATGTTCACCTCTTCGATGTATGTTGTCTGGAAACAAAGTGTACCCCTGCTTTCTCACCTGTCTTTTGCATCGGTAACAGCCCTAGGTCTGCTTGCCGCGGTGACAGTTATAGCTCTCATGCGCAACAGATTGAAAAGATTTGTGCTTACAAGACCAGAATCTTTCTATACCAAAGCTTTCCTCTCCTTTGTCGACAGGAAACACATCGGCCTGTTCCTTTCAACCATAATACTTTTGCGTACGGGGGAGTTTTTGCTTTCGGCTATGGCTTCGCCTTTTATGGTCGATATGGGGTTAAAAGCCCATTACGGATGGATCAGCGGCGGGCTCGGGCTTCCCAGCTCGATACTCGGAGCGCTTCTTGGCGGATGGATGATTTCCAGGTTTACACTCAAAAAGGTACTGTGGCCGTTTCTTCTGGCACAAAACCTCACGAATCTTATCTACATGGCATTGGCTCTCTCGTTTACGTCTCTTCTGTCGGTTAATATTGCCGATCAAACCAATATGGCTGCTCCCGGAAATTTGGGGATAATATCTGTTGCGGCCGTACACAGCTTCGATCAGTTCGCCGGCGGGCTTGGCACCGCTGTTCTGATGACCTTGCTGATGAAGATAGCGACGGGAGAAAACCGTACATCACATTTTGCAATCGGCACGGGCCTGATGAATGTCAGCGGTCTTTTCACTGGAGTCGCAAGCGGATTTTTGGCATCCTGGCTTGGATACGGCTATTTCTTCGGATTAAGTTTCCTTGTTTCCGTTCCTGGAATGATTTTGGCTCTACTCCTGGTGAATAAAAAGGATTTCAGAGCTTCAATATCATAGCAGGCATAGACAAGAGGTTTATGTCAGACACAAACCATTGAAATCAGGGTAGTATTAAATCCACCGACGGTTTTTTCTTATAGCGAGAGTTTACTCAGCTCCTCTTTCAGCATGTCAGAGAACCGGTCAATCTCCTCCATGTGTGAATCGATTTCCCCTCGGGCATCAACACGTCGGATTTCCAGCACGTGATGGGGATGCACGTGCTCGACACCCAGAACCGAACTGAATGAATTAAAAACCTGTTTCATACCCACAAAAAGTTTTGAGCCTCTTGTAGCACCAATCATCACCGCCGCGGAAAAGAATATCCTTGCCCTTGGAGGACGATTCTCCTTTTTCAGTATCCAGTATGGCTGGCAGCGGTCTATCATTATTTTCGCATAGCCGGGAAGATTATAAAAATAAACGGGCGACACCAGGATTAGAGCCGCTGATGAATCAAAAAGGGAATAGAGTATTTCCATATCATCTTTTAATCTGCAGCGTCCGGTCTTTTCACAGAATTTATCGCAGTCGCCGCAGGGGTTTATCGAAAGATCGTGTATGCGTACTGGATGAGTGTTGAAATCAGGTAGAAGATTACGGGCGATCCTTTCGGCCGCCCTTTCACTGTTGCCGTTTCGGCGGGGACTGCAATTAATTAGGATAACTTTTTGCTCGTGCGCCATAAAAAGTTTACCATCCGGGAGCTATTGCAAAAGAGAAATGTGCGCCCTTATTCGGCCGCTGAAAAGGGTATGAGTAGGAAAACTGCAGTACAAGCACTCCAAGAAGGTTTACACGCGCACCTAACCCTGTACTGAATACGGGCACTCGTTCATCCGTGTCTGATTCGTATTTAAGAACAGGGTAATCCCCCTTGTTCCATGCGACACCGGCGTCAAAGAAAGCCAGCAAAGTGGTGGGAAGGTACTGAAAGTTGATCAGTCCGAACTGGTCGACACCCAATAATGGAACACGAACTTCCGCATTGAATACGCCGACGCGTGAGCCGTACAAACGATTCAACCTGGGGGTATCTTCGATGCTGCCGTTTATCGTGGAGTTGTAAACATTATAACCTCGCACAAGAGTTTCGTATCCGATGGTCAGGGGAGACAACCTCTCGTTTTCAGCATCTTTTAAATACCTTCCATAATGAAGCACACGTAATGCAAAGGTTACCGGTCGCAGGAAAAAGTAGTGTCTGTAATCGGCCAGCAGAGACGCATAGCGCAGGGTTCCGAAAGTTGGTTCGGCCTCGATGCGAAACCTCCTGCCGTTTACCGGACCTGTAAAACCCATGGAAGAATAATCCCCTACATAAGCAACCGCACCGTAAAATTGATTGAGCGCATCGGGGTCGTTTCGATCTTCATCATCGCTCCCAACGATTATCCCGTTTTCCACCGAAAGGATTCTGGCACTTTTCTGGAAGCTGTATCTGGTTGCACCAAGGCCCACCTCCAGTCTCCTGTTGGCAGAAAAAGGGTAGTCTGCCATAAGGTTCAGCCTATCCACGAATGTTCTTTCAAGAATGTAGGTGTACTCGTCGGTATTGTCTGCCTGCGGATCCGGTCCGTAGAGGGAGTCCGCCGTCAGGTAGGAAAAATGGCCTGCGCCAAATCCCCAGTTGATGCGGTTGGCCTGATTTAAATACTGTATCTGTCCACCAAGGTCCTCGATACTTCCACTGACCTGGGCGGCAACTCCCAGTTTGTGGTTGCCCAGAAGGTCGCTGAAGAGCATCGAAAGACCGCCCGCTATACCGCTGCCGTAACTGCTGACAGACGCGCCCACGAAAGCCTGCCCTACATAAAGCAGATCCATATTGGGTACGTAGTCGGAAACAGAAAAATGCTCCGGGTCCAGTTTCGGGGCTGAAGCATTCTCCAGGTACTTGTCCACAATATTGGTAACCAGCGGTTCCTTGGGCGAGAATTCTGTTGTTGCCAGATAATCGGCCCCGGCAGGGTTATAGAGTGTGCCGGCGGCAGAGTCTGCCGAGATACGATAGATCCTGTGATCAGTCTTCTCAAATATGCTGACAATCAACTCTCCGGTTTCACTGGCAAGGGAAAAGGCTGGCGACAACTCGGTCAGTCCGCTTACCCCGGTTGCCACGTTGGTTATTCGATAGAAATGACCTTTGCGCAAATCGTACCTGTAGAGGTTGCTTATACCGTCGGGATCGGATATGAAGTAAATACTTCGACCGTCGGGGCTAAACTGAGGGCAGATATGTTTTGCCTTCTGCGCCATCGAAAGAACACGTACCACTTTATTCTCAAAATCATAGAACCCAATATTCATGGGTCCAAACCTAAGAGAGTCGAAATCTGTTTTGGGACCGCGATCGGTTACGAAGGCAATGCTTTTACCGTCCGGGGACCATGTAGGCTGTAATTCGGCATAGCGGTCGTTTGTGAGTTGAATGCTTTCTTCCGATTCGATATCGTATATATAGAGATCGTTTACGGCACCTTTTGTTCCCGAAACCAGCAGCTTTTTACCGTCCGGCGACCAGGATAGATAGCTGATCGCATCCACCGGATCTATCTTCACGGTTCGCTTAACCTTCTGTTTCTCCACATCCAGAAATGTCACATGATTATCCCCTTTTTTGAACACGGGAAATGCGAGTGTCTTTGCATCCGGCGACCAAGTTCCCGAGGAATTCATGAATCTCAACGCATCGAAATGTTCATCTGTATTGGAGGTGACCAGCTTCTTGATGACTTTGCCGGTTTTGGCATCGGCCAAATACAAATCCAATGTGAACAGATCTCTGTTGCTGATAAATGCGATGTACCGGCCGTCGGGGCTTATAACCGGCGAGAGGTTCGTCTGACTGTTGTCTCCAATTATTCTCTTCCCAACCTCTTTGGGCTTTTGTGTGCCTTCGGGAGGGGTAAACTGCTCTCTCATCGCGACTTGCCAGTCGGAGCTCAGAGAATCAACCGAGATACCCAGCACGTCCATAACTCCCTGTTTCCATCCTTTTACCAGAACCGATTGATAAAGTGGTGCTATTATGTCGTCGCCCCACCTGCCTGCCATATAGGCCCAAATGGCATGACCGTAGCGGTAGGGGAAATATTTATAGTTGACATTGATTGTTTTTATCGGCGGCAAGTCGTCATGTAAAACGGCATCACGCATCCACATGGCAGTAAGCGGGGCGACACTACCAATAGACAGATACTCCGACATACCCTCGATAAACCAGAGTGGAATCCGGCTGCCTGCCTGAATGCCCTGAGGACTTGCTTTCATTATCTGATAGTGCCAGGAGTGAACCAGTTCGTGACCAAGAACATGGTCGTTTTCCGCATAAACCCCTGTAAGTGGAATCACAATCCGCTGCCGCATTCCTTCCGTCACTCCGCCGGTTCCCTGAGGAATCATCCCGCTGATGACGTTTGTCTGTTGAAAATCTGCGTGGTTGGCATAGAGGATAACCGGCTGATCTATCTCCAGAGATTCCTGAAAAACATTCACCAGTCTAGTGTACCAGCGCTCAAGCATCCGGGTAGCATCGTAGACCGCAAGTGATTCACTGGGGTAAAAATGAACTTCGAATTCCTTACTTTTCATTTTATGGAAATCAAAATTTTCGTACTGAATTTTGTTCCGCCCAAAGTATTGTGCCTCTGTGGTCGATACAAGTATCACAACGATTGTGCTCAAATAAAGGACCCTGCCCAGTATCTTCATGATTACATTTCCCGTTAGGTTTTCCTAAGGCTTCTATGTACATTAAAAGTACTATTGACGCAAAGGTTATGCCAGACTACTTTTTCACAAAAAACATGGGCAGCAGAATATCCCTCACCCACGCAGGTATCCATACGGATAAAACCAGAAAAAAATCCGATTACCACCTATGCCGTCATAAGCATTACCCCACATGCCGCTCCCAAAATCGTATATGGGGGCATGGCCTATTAGTTCATTTCGTAAGGGATGTCTCATTTGCCGGGAATCGAATCCAATTAATTACTGCTTATAAACAGGGCCAGAGAGTGATTTTCGAGAGGAAAAGCATCGTCTTTGCGTCCTTCTCGTTTTTCCAACGGAACAGCGCCGGTATCGAAAATTAGCTCAAAAGAATAAGCCTTGGGCAGTATAAACCCGGTATCTTCATTACATGCGTTGAGCAGCAAAAGAAAACTTCTATCATAAATCTTCTCTCCTTTTTCAGAAACTTCGTCGATGCTGTTACCATCCAGCATTATACCAAGACAGGCCTCGGTGCCCTCTTCCCAGTCCTGCTCCTCCATCTGGGCGCCGTCGGAGTTGAACCATGTTATATCCTTGTTTTTTCGATCCTGAAGTTTCTTGCCCTGGAAAAATTTCCGTCGTCGAAAAACCGGATGTTTCTTACGCAGTTGAATAAGTGACCGGGTAAAAGCAAGCAGTTCCCTGTTTTGGTCGCAAAGCTGCCAGTCAAACCAGCTTATATCATTGTCCTGACAGTAGCTGTTGTTGTTGCCTTTCTGAGTACGTCCCATCTCATCTCCCCCTAAGAGCATCGGTACCCCCTGGGAGAGGAAAAGGGAGCTGAGAAGGTTTTTCTTCTGCTTCTCTCGAAGAGTGTTAATTTCAGGATTATCCGTCGGTCCCTCCTCGCCGCAGTTACAGCTTTGGTTATCATCGCTGCCGTCGCGGTTATTCTCTCCGTTTGCCTCGTTATGCTTTCGATCGTAGCTGACCAGATCGTTGAGTGTGAAACCGTCGTGACAGGTTATAAAATTTATGCTGGCGTGCGGTTTCCTTCCGTCCTCCTGATACAGGTCGCTTGATCCGGTCAGACGATAGCCTAACTCGGCGACCGGTTGGTTGTCTTTTAACCAGAAGGATCTAAGAGTATCGCGGTATTTCCCATTCCACTCCGTCCATAGAGGTGGGAAACTGCCAACCAGATACCCGCCGGGGCCAAGGTCCCAGGGCTCGGCGATCAGCTTTACTTGAGAAATGATTGGATCCTGTTGAATTATGTCGAAAAACGCCGACAGTCGGTCTACTTCGTAAAATTCCCGTGCAAGGGTCGCCGCCAGATCGAACCTGAAACCGTCTACATGCATCTCTTCGATCCAGTAGCGCAGACTGTCCATGATCAGCTGTGTTACATGGGGGCAATTCATACGCATACTGTTACCCGTTCCGGTAAAATCCATGTAGTATCGAGGATTTTCCGCGCTGAGGTGATAATAAGAAACATTATCGATGCCCCGGAAACTGAGGGTGGGTCCCATATGATTGCCCTCGGCGGTATGATTATAAACGACATCCAGAATGATTTCTATTCCCGCCTTGTGGAGTGCTTTTACCATCTGTTTGAATTCCTGAACCTGTTGGCCCATAAAACCCCCGGCGTATCGATAGTCGGGCGCGAAGTAGCCGATGGTGTTATAGCCCCAGTAGTTTGACAGCCCCTTGTCTACAAGGATGCGATCGTTGACATGCTGATGAACCGGCAGTAGCTCAACGGCCGTTATACCGAGTCCGCGAAGATGATCTATTATCGCCGGATGCGCCAGGCCCGCATATGTCCCACGTATCTCGGGCGGAACCTCGGGGTGTTGCATGCTGATGCCTTTTACGTGCGTTTCGTAGATTATCGTCTCGTGCCAGGGGGTTCGAAGAAGCCTGTCGTTTTCCCAATCAAACCCGGTATCCAGAACTATGCACTTGGGTATAAATGATGCCGAGTCATGTTTGTCAAAGGAAAGGTCTTTCTTTTCCGCGCCCGGAGTGTATCCGAATAAAGCATCGTCCCATTTTACTTCGCCTGCAATCGCCTTTGCATATGGATCGATCAGCGCTTTGTTGGAGTTGAATCGATGTCCCTTTGACGGATCCCATGGACCGTGTACCCTGTAAGCATAAAGATCTCCCGGGCAAATGTCGGGGCTGTACATATGCCGCACAAAGGCGGTCTGCTCGCTAAAGGGTATCACCTTCGAGGGGGTAGTATCATCGGGAGACTCGAAGAGCAAAAGCTCCACTCTTTGCGCATGTTCCGAAAACAGGGCGAAATTAGTTCCTGTACCGTCCCATGTAGCACCCAGGGGATAGGCGCTGCCCGGCCATCGCGCGATTTCATCCATTCCTTTACTCCTTTTGCGTTTAATCAGCTCCGCCCATAGGTTTGTGTCATTTTCAAAAGTTTTTCGGCTCGTTGGGGAGTCATGAGCGCTGAGTTCAGACGCCACTGCCAGTTTCCTTGGGAGGTCGAGGGGCGATTCATCCTGGACTCTTCTCCCAGGCCGAATATGTCCTGCATGGGAAAGATCGCCTTATTGGCCACAGACATCATCACCAGACGAATCAGCTCCCAGTGAAGCTTGTCGGGTAAAACATCACGGCCGATATATTTCTGGACTCTCTCGCGTTGATCCTCTGTCAGTTCGTTGTCATACCAACCTCGTACAGTGTTTGTGTCGTGCGTTCCCGTATACGCAACGCAGTTGCGACTATAGTTGTGGGGAAGATAGGGATTTGTCGGGTCGGCTTTTTCGAAGGCAAAAAGCAGCAGCTTCATCCCGGGAAACTCAAACCGGGAGATTGCTTCCCGAACGTCGGCCGTTATGGTTCCAAGGTCTTCGACGATGATGGGGAGATGGACGAACCTGCGCAAGAGTGCGTTAAAAAAGTCGTTAAACGGCACCGGTATCCATTCTCCGTTTACGGCTGTTTTCTCATGCGCCTCTACCCGCCAGAATGCGATAAGACCTCGGAAATGATCTATACGGGCAAGGTCAAACATGTCAAATGTTTGCTCTAAACGTCGAATCCACCAATCATAGCTGCTCTTGCGAAGATTCTCCCACCTGTAAACGGGATTGCCCCACAACTGTCCCGTTTGGCTGAAATAGTCGGGTGGAACTCCGGAAATAAAAGCGCGCTCTTTTTGATCAGTACAAGAAAAGGCGCGGAATAGATTTTCCCGCGCCTTTACAACCATACA
>CAZPHU010000009.1:0-62095 GCA_964586285.1 uncultured Fibrobacterota bacterium
TCCAACCATCCTGCCAATGCTGCCTCAGACTTTTCGGGCTAAGCTTTCTGCCTTCTCTCTGATGCTTTGTAAAGGTGGGTATATTAATCATCGCTTTCGCCGGACAACGACTTGCACTGCACCAAACCGGCGATATTCTCATTTGCGAATTCATTTATGTTCCGGTTTTTTGTAGTGGCCCTCAATACCATATCTTTCTTGCATTTACGATCGAAAATGCAGCTGCGCTTATTTACAATTTCCCAATAAAATTAATTACCGGCACAATCCGTTTTATTTGCGCGTTTAAAATTAAGGTGTGAACGGATAAGGTATAAAAACAGATTTTCGGAAACGGGTTTTCCGGCTTTCTGGTATAAATTATGCCATAATTACTGTTGGAACCATTTGGGAAGGTGGTTCCCGCAAAATGCGTCGTAAGGAAGGGAAACTTTTTTGATAAAAGCCTTGCAGGGAGGTCTATTATGATGAAAACAAGATTGATACTGCTGATAAATGCGTGTCTTGTTTTTTCGGCTATCGCTCAGGACAGTGCGAGTGTGATATCTTCCGGGGAGGAGCGGTTTAAGATAATCGTTGCCAAACCGGTAGATGCTTCACCGATGCGAAACGGGCGGGACGAATGGTTTGCCGGTCTGACCGAGCAGCTCTTTCATTTCCGACTGGCCGTCTCCGAGAAATTCTCAATGGTGCCCTCGGCAAAAGTTAACTCCTATTTGTCTGATCTGGGTGCGGGAAGCACACCTAACAGCGGCTCGGCCTACGAGCGACTGGCCCGTCAGATCGGAGCCACTCATGTGCTTTTGCAGACCTTCGAAATAAGTCGGGACGGACGAAACGTACACTACTACACCGAGCTGCGCAGCTTCGGTAAAGAAAGCAGCTTGCAGCCTTTCGAAAGAGAATTTCCGATTCAGTCGTTAAACCGGTACATAGATTCCTGTGTCGTCTGGATATACGAACAAAACGGCATGGAAATCGACTCCAATCTGCAGCGCTTTTTCTCACTAAACGTATTGTCGGAGGGCAAGGATAACCGTCTTATGGGACAACTATCCGGTGCGGCGGTGGGTAACGACAAAGAGCAGGCCGGAGAAATTCTTCCTCAGCTGACCGATATCGTTGACAGAGATCCGCGAAACATATTCGCCCAGTATCTTGCCGCCCAGGCGCTGGAGACTGCAGGAGAACATCTGGCGGCGGCAAACGTTTACAAAGATCTGATAATGGTTCTGCCAAACTACAACAACCTTTATGTAAAGGCTTGCCGCAACTACAGACTCAGCGGAAGAAACAGAGAGGCGCTGTCGTATGCGGCGGATGCGGAGGGAAGAGGCGTGCGTTCACTGGATCTTATGATCGAGGGAGGATTGGCGCTTGAGGCACAGGAAAGATATAAGAGAGCAAAAAATGTGTTTCAGAGTGTACTTGACGCATACCCGAGCAACACCGAAGCGCTTCTGTTCTTCGCCCGTTTCTACAACCATGAGAACGACCCGGAAAAGGCGATAGAGTTTTCTGAAAAAATTTTGAAGAAGAGTCCGGAAAACGGCCGCGCCCTTTTACAGAAAGGGATCGCGCAGGTGGGGCAGAAAAAATATAAAGAAGCTGCCTCAAACCTCGAGAAGGCTCAAATCGCCCTTCCTCGAGTGTCCCAGATCGGCACTCTTCTTGGAAAGGTATACACAAATTTAGAAAAGTATGAGCTTGCCGCGCGATCGTTTGCACAGGTAGCGCTGTACGATCCACAGGATTTCGGCATTCAGCTGCAGGTCGGAAGGTCCTGGATAAAGGCGTCCAAGCCCTCGGAGGCGATGGATGCCTTTTTGAGAGCCGAGCGGATGTTTGCCGACAGTGTTATCCTTAAGAAAGAAATCGGATTACTTGCGGCCGACATGGGAGATACATCAAAAGCCGTTACCTATCTCGAGAGCTATCTTGACAAAGGCAGCATGGATTCCGAAGTCCTCATGCGTCTGGGTGATATCTACACCGAAAAAGGCGTATACGACAAAGCGTTTTATATGTACAACCACGCGATGTCGGTGGTCGAAGACAAGAATACGGCCCGCTTCGCCCTGGGATCGTTTTACATCCGAAAAGGTGATCCCAACGCGGCAATCACCTATCTGCAGGATATCATAAAGGAAAACCCCAAGTACTCTGAGGTGCAGCGCCTGGTGGCGGACGCATACTTTGCGGCGGGCAACCATAGTGAGGCTCTCTCTCACTACCATGAAGCCCGAAAGCAGGACGGCTCCGATGTGCACATTCAGAGAAGAATTGCACGAATCAATTTCGAGGCCTCAGAGTATGCAACGGCGGAAAGAGAGTATCTAAAACTTCTGAGACAAAATGAAAAGGATTCGGGCGCATACTTTTATCTGGCAATTATTTCTCTGCACAACAAAAATTTGTCCAAGGCCCAAAGCAGGCTCAGTCAGGCAAATGAGCAGGGAACAGCCACAGCGCAAATCCTTTATCTGCTGGGGCAGGGTTTTGAAATAGTCGATAGAACCGACGAGGCGATATCTTTTTATAACCGGTGTTTAAAGAAGGATTCCGGTCATGAAAATGCGCAACTTTCATTGGCTCGGGCGTATGAGAAAACCGGGGAAAACAAACTCGCGGCTCAAAGTTACTCCAAACTGTTTGAAATGGATACCGTAAAGTATGCAGATTATCTTGCGGAAGCCGGTTTACATCATGAAAAAGCCGGCGAGCCCGAAAAGGCGCGCGATGCTTTCAGCAGATATTTAAACGGCGGATACGAGAATCCGGAAATTAACCTTCACCTGGCGCGGCTGGAGTTCGGGTTTAAAAGCTATGCGAGAGTTATCTCTTTGATCGGAGAGCTGGAAAAGCAGATCGGCGACAACGAGGGTGATATCAGAATACTTGCCGAATCATATTTCAGGACAAGTGATTACACGAATGCAATCGACTGGTTCAAGCGTATAGTCGATGATCGAAAAGCCGGTGCGGATGTGATCGAAATGACGGCCGTGTCGTATGAGAAAACCTCAAACATCGCAACCGCAAGAGAGTATTATCAGAAACTATTGCCGAAAGTGGAAGAGAAAAGAAAACCGGACATCGCTTTTCATATAGCGGAACTGTACGAAAGTCAGCGTATGATCAGGGATGCCCAAAAACAGTATCTTGACAACGTAGGCTTGTATCCGTCGGATTTAAGAAACTACGACCGTCTGCTTGCGATATTCAAGCAGGAAGGTGAGTGGAACGAGGCCCGTCGTGTGCTTGAGAAGCTTGTAGGCAAGCCTTACAGCAAGCCCGGTTACACAAAAGAGCTTGCCCGGGTCTGTTTGCATCAAAATGATAAAAGCAATGCGATCAAATACTTCAAAGAGTATCTTGAAGACCGACCGGATGATTTCGAAGGCTGGTATGTGGTAGGAAAACTATACTCTGAGAGAAGGCTTTTTGCCAAGGCCTCTCAGGCTCTTCAACACGCGGTCAGACTTGACGGGTCGCATTTTGACGCGCACCTGCTTTACGGTGAGGCTCTTAAGGAGACCGGAGAGACCGTGCAGGCGGCATCGGTGTTTGAAAAAGCAAATGAGATCGACGGTAAACATGCGGGTGTAGTCACTCATCTTGCCCAGTGTTATCGGAAACTGGGTGATAAAAATGCCCTGATAAACACTCTCGAAAAACTTATCGCTCTGGAGCCGCAGCATTACGGCGCACATGTTGAGCTGGGAAATCTTCTGATCGAATCGGGCAAAGAGGATGAGGGGATTGCTGTGCTTGAGAATGCCTGGAAACTCGATAAGAAAGATGTATCGGTTCACATAACTCTGGCGCGCTTATACGAGAAGAGAAACAATCAAAATGCCCGGTTTTCTCATCTGAAGAAAGCTTCATCTCGTGACAACAAAGTTGCGGATGTGCATTATGAGCTTGGTCGGTTTTACCTGCACGAAAAGAATCAAAAACGTGCGGAAAGATTTTTCAAGAAGGCTCTGGATATCGATGGGGACAATGCCGAGGTGTGTTATGCATATGGTTCCATGCTCTTTGACATGGAAAGATACAAAGAGTCTTTTACCTATCTGGAAACGGCGGCACGCCGGGACGGTTATAATCCCGACTACCTGGTCGGATATGCGCGGGCGGCTTACGAAAACGGCAAGAAAGACCTCGCCTTGAAAGTGACGGAAAAGGCTTTGAGTGCCGATGAGCAGCATGTGGATGCACTGAGTTTTGCCGGCAGACTATACCGTGAAAACGGTCATGCCCGGAAAGCCCACGATATGCTTCTAAGAGCAATAGCCCACGACAGCAACAGACCCGAAATCTACCATCAACTGGGTGAGCTGGCGCTGGCTGAAGAAGAGTATACCAAAGCATCCGGATTCTTCAAGAGATCTCTGGAAGTCGGCGGATACAGGGAAGAAAGTATCATAGGTCTTGGCCGCATACTGATTCTGACATGTAAAGACGAGAAGGCCAGGGAGCTTTTCGAAGAGGTTCTGTCTCGTAACGGCGAACAGAAGGAAGCTTTCTATCGACTGACTCATCTTTATATTCGCGGCGGATTCATAAACGAAGCCAAACAGATAATCGAGAAACGCCGAAATGAAAAGAAAACCGCATGGCATCACCTAGCTTTCGGTGAATGGGCCGAGGTTGAGGGTGATTATCAGGCGGCCAAAATCTCTTACACCGTTGCGCTTCGACTGATGGGCAAGATGCCGGAAGCCTATGCCGGACTGGGCAGGGTTAATCTCAACGAAAAAGATTATAATACGGCAATAGAGAATTTCGCCAGAGCGCAGGCCCTCGATCCTTATAACCCCTACCTTTTTCTGGACATGGGTAAGGCCTACGAAGGTATTGGTGAGCTTGGTTCGGCCTATAATATCTACACTAATGTAGCAGAGAAATTCCCGCACATTTCCGAGGCTTTTTACAGGATAGCGGGTATCATCGGTCGTAAGAATCAACACGACAAAGCACTCGCTATTGTAAAAGAAGGACTCCAGAATAATCCCAGGGATGCCAAGCTTTATTTCGCAATGGGTGAGAGCTACAGGCATCTGGGCAAATATGAGGAGGCTATAGAAGCATATAGCCAAGCCGTGAAAAGAGGCGGTAAAGGTTATATCGAAGGATTACTGCATATTGGAAATATTTACAACAGGCAGTTGAGAAATGAGAAAGAGGCCAAAAAATACTTCAAGAAGTATATAAGGTCCGGCGGGAATAATGAAGAAGCGAAAAAACAACTGGACGAGTTGGCTAAAATCTAAAAATCCCTTCCTTGCCCCTGTGGCGCATGGCGGTTGTCGGTCTCCGGCAGCCGCCTTGTTTATTTGCGCTTGAAAGCCCAGTCGATATTTTTGCTCTCAAGATAACGTTCGAACTCCGATGCGTTTGTAAACAGCACTTTGTAAACCGGGTCGTTTGTCTGGTATTCACAAAACTGATCCTCTGCCGGGTATTTACGGCAAACATCCGGACGGCTTTCATATACTTGGCAGCGGCAGTCTTCGCTTAGGTGTTCGCACGGTGTTTTGAAAGAAAGAAGCCATTCATTCCAGTGATCGATCATCACGCTGACATCCCTGTGCATCAGATACCAGCGAATGTTGTCATAGTCTCGCTTACAGCCGGGTTTTTCGATCGGTAATGTTACATGGCGGCAACAAACCGCACCACATTTTACACAATCTCGCTTGCGTTCATTTTCTGCCATCGAATCCCCCTGGATGTGAAAAGTAAAGATTCTCCGTAGTGCGAGTCCTGAAAGAGATCAAAAATGTTGTCATTCCGCTCTTTGGGCGACACCGGCGATACCGCCTTGTTCGGACAGTCTTTCCCCGCTTGGCCTGTAGGTACTTCTTTTGCGGCGCGGATCCAGTTGCCGTAACATATATCCTGAGCCGTAAAGAAAAATCATAAAGACCAGAATATTAACGGGTGAATGTAAAAAGGTACGGTAGCCGAAGTTTTGTTCCAAAATCCTGCAAGTCCAGGAGATAAGCGGTATATGCAGTAGATACGGGTAGAAGGAGCTTTTGCCAAGCTCCTGAACAAACGGCACCGAAAACAGTTTAGCTACGACTCCGTAGCCGTGAGCCAGGCGATACAAAAGAATCGCATACAGCGGCAGCATCACCACATGGTAAGTAACCCAGTAAGTAACCTGGCCGCTGCTTTGCCCGATCCTCAGGCTCACAAAAATCAATCCAATACATAAAAGAACAAGAAAATCATTACAAACGGATTTCATCCTGGATGGAGCGGGGTTAACGCCGGGGTTGTTTATTGTAAACAGCCGAGCCAGACACATTCCGAGTACGAATTCAAAAAAGCGTATGGGGGCAAACATATGGAAAAAAGGGTACCAGCCCTCCCGCCCAAAATGTGCGTATACGACAGCCCAAATAATGGAAGGCAAAATTGTTGCTCCAAGGGCAAGTAATACGGAATTGCGTTTTTGCAGTTTAAGAATAAGGCGCAATGTCGGCCCAAACAAAAGGTAACACAGGAAAAATGCTGAAAGAGCCCATGATGGTGTATTCAACGTATAAGTGTGCATCGGGAAAAAGGACCAGCTGAGCGTTAAATGGAGCAGCCCGCTGACCAGAAGCTTTCCATAGGCCGCGGCCTGTCCGGAAAACCAGGGAATTACAACGAAAGGAATCATTGCGAGTGTAGTGACGGCATGGAGAGGGTACAGGTCTTTTAATCGGTTCTTTACCAGAGTAAGAGTAGAAAAAGATCGGGAGTGGGGTGCATATTTTATAGTGAAGATAAATCCGGCAAGGATAAAGAAAAGACTGGCATGAAAAGCGGGGCCTTTGAGGATCGTGAACAGCCAGGCCGGTTTGCCTCCAAGCTCATAAAGACCGCCGATTCCCTGAAGGTGAAAAAGTACGATGTTAATCGAAGCGACAAGTCGCAGTCCGTCTATCGAATGAAAATAGCGCTTTTGGGCCATTTCTGTCTCTCTACTCTTCTATATGTATTTACTCTGGTCTCTTGAATATAATGCATTTTGTGACAATAACATAGAAATTGGTTGAGCTGATGAGTGCTCATCAAGTAATCGTCGATTCAGTCCGGGGAATGAAATATTTTGTATACAATGAGCCCGAAAGCGGTCACCTCTAAGGATGGTTTTTATGAAAAGAAGTGAAATCAATGAGATAATATGAAACTCGATAGAATTTTTCGAGACCATGAAGTTTAAGCTTCCCAAATGGGGCTATTGGAGTCCGTCGCAATGGAAAGAGCAGACCGGGGATATATCCGAGATTACCCGCAACATGCTGGGGTGGGATTTGACCGATTTTGGCGGAGGGAATTTCGCCCGCAAAGGGCTTATCCTTTTTACCATTCGAAACGGCAACCCGGCAGCGGACAAAAAGCCCTATGCCGAAAAGATAATGATTGTCGGTGAACAACAGCGCACGCCCATGCATTTCCATTGGAATAAAATGGAAGATATTATAAACAGAGGCGGGGGAAACCTGGTCCTGGAAATATACGGCTCAACAAAGCAGGGTATGCTTTCGGATGATCCCGTCACGGTTAAAATTGACGGCATCTCGAGAACAGTGGAACCGGGCGGAAAAGTGGTTTTGACTCCGGGTGAAAGTATCTGCCTCCAAACCGGGGTCTATCATTCATTCTATGGAGAAAGCGCAAAAGGGAAGGTGCTGGTTGGTGAGGTCAGTTCGGTAAACGATGACATAAACGACAACAGATTCCTTGAAACACAGGGACGATTTCCTTTTATCGATCCGGATGAATCACCCGAGTTCTATCTGGTTACCGATTATCAAAACTACTTATAAACTGAATTGAGCGATTCTCTCGCGGCGACTCGCATGACTCTTTGCGGGGCATAAGGGCTTGAGCAATCTTAAAAATACCGCGGGGGGTCCCGCGCGATTGTACAAATCTTCTGCCCGTAGGGGATTGCACGACTAACCCGCATAGAGCCGCTAAATTCAGGTATACATTTAAACGGAGCGGTCAGGAAAATGTCTAAACAAACGATATCTTTTAATGCGCACCATTCGCCGATCGGAGCATTTGCCGGTTTTACTTTGGGTTATCCGGGCAAAAAGGGGGGATTGGGTCTGGAGCTTACCGGCCCCGCCGATCAGAACGTCTATATTGGGCTGGAATCAAAAGTCGGCAATCGTTTTGATGCGCTGCCGTTTTTTGAGATGCAGGAGTCACGCCGGCAGGATTACGATGTCGAGAAAACAGAAACGCCGCCATCAGGCGAGGTGATTATCGATCCGTGCGATTTGGATCGTGTCGAGCGAACGATGAATGTCGCTGCCGATACCTGGAAAATGGGTGATCTCACCTTCACCATCTATTCCCCCGTTCGGGCGATACCCGATCCGGCTGCCGGGATTTGCGAGGAGCTGAAGCGGGTGATTACTCCGGGGGTACTTTGTGAGATGAGCATCGATAATCGCGGTCATTCAACTTCGCGCAAGGCATTTTTTGGATACTCAGGCAGCGATCCTTATTCAAACCTGCGTACTATCGAATCTGAAAAAGGCGATATCGTCGGTATCGGTCAGGGATTGCATACCGCGGTTTTAACAAACGCCTCGGGGATCAGGTGCGACCTGGGTTTTACGATGGAGGAGATCATCCTGCGCTCGGACAAGGGGGGGCGTTCATTTGGGCTTGGAGAGACCGGAGGCATTTTGTTTGAGGCAGGCCCCGGTGAGGTCAAGAAGGTGCTGCTGGCAGTCTGTTTTTACCGGGGGGGAAGGGCTACAGCCGGATTGAACACGGCCTATTACTATACAAAGTTTTACGATTGCATAGAAGAGGTCGGGCGTTATGTTCTGGAGAATGCTGATGTATATAAAAAGTGGGCGGGAGAAGCCGATGAGATGATCGCCGCCGCCCAAAATCTGTCTGATGAGCAGAGATTCATGCTCTCCCATGCCGTAAGATCTTACTACGGATCTACTCAACTGCTCATTCAAGATGATAAACCTCTGTGGATTGTCAACGAGGGTGAGTATCGTATGATGAACACGTTTGATTTGGCTGTGGATCAACTGTTCTTTGAAATGAAAATGAATCCCTGGACTGTACGCAACCTGCTCGAACTCTATTTCAAGCGCTACAGCTACTATGATACAGTCCGATTCCCTAACCGTGAAGAAGAGTTTCCGGGTGGTATCAGCTTTACTCACGACATGGGTGTCGGTAACGTATTCTCATCATCCGGCCGGTCGGCTTATGAACTCGGCGGCCTGGACGGGTGTTTTTCCCACATGACTCATGAGCAGCTTGTCAACTGGATCCTGTGCGCATCGACATATTATGAAAAAACCGGTGATAAACAATGGTTAAACCTCTATATCACTACCTTTCGAGAATGTCTTATCAGTATGGTAAACCGGGATAACCCCCAGGAAGCTCTCAGAAACGGGCTTATGTCTCTGGACAGCTCGCGCACCGAACACGGCTGCGAAATAACCACATATGACAGCCTGGATACTTCCCTGGGACAGGCTCGTAACAACTTGTATCTTGCGGTCAAGTGCTGGGCTGCGTATCTGGCTCTGGCGAAGGTTTTTGAACACTTTGACGACAAGGCTCTTGCCGACACCGCAATGCAACAGGCAAAAAGGTGTGCCTTTACAATAGAGAGCAGCGTTAATGAAAAAGGATGTTTACCCGCAATTATCGGGGAGAAAAACGATGCCGAAATTATCCCGGCCGTCGAAGGGCTGGTCTTCCCGTATCTGGGGAAAAATTTTGATATGATATCCGAAAACGGGCCTTTCGGATCATTCATTCAGACTCTGAAAAGGCATCTGGAAACGGTGCTGGTTCAGGGACGCTGTCTGTTTGACGACGGGGGTTGGAAACTCTCGTCCACAAGTGACAATTCCTGGCTTTCGAAGATATACCTGTGTCAGTTTGTTGCTCGAAAAGTTTTAGGCGCCCAAATAAACAATGAACTCGGAGATGCCGATAAAGTACATGTAAAATGGTTGCTGGATCAGGAAAACGCTTACTATGCCTGGAGTGATCAGATGGTTGCGGGAAAAGCACGGGGGAGTAAATATTATCCCCGGGGGGTAACCGCTATACTATGGCTGGATGAGTGAGTGACTCAGGGCTTGTTTTGAAAAGCATCGAGAAAAGAGCTTTGCAAGGTGTCTTCTGACGGAGTAACCAAAGGAAGTCGAACTTTTGGAGGGTATGCGGGTATACGTTTACTTACGGCGTACTTGATTTTTGCTGTCTGATCCGGCCCCGAAAAATAATCCGAAATCCTTGTTATTTCCGACTGCAATTCGGAGATTCGGCCGGAGTCATTTGTAGAGAGTGCCTTTTCCATATCTCTGTACAGCCCGGGAGAATGATTGGCGTGGCCGCTGACAAAACCGTAAGCACCAAGTGAACAGGCCTTCTCTATATAACGGTCTTTTCCGACATAGTAGTGTGCGGTGGATGAGATCAGATCCAAATTTGCGGAAGAATCCTTCAAACCAAAGTAACGTATTTTTGAGAGCATCTCACCGGTAATCTCGTTTTGTGTATGGGCGGGGAAATTATATAAAATGAACGGAATGTCTATCTGGCCTGCGACCGTGTTGAAATAGTCCACGATACCCTCTTCAGGGGCATGGGCGAAATAAAAAGGCGGCAGGCACACTATCGCATCAGCTCCATAATCCCGTCCCCATCTTGCATGCAGAATCGAATCCTGTAAAGCACCGGCACCGGATTGGAATAGAATGACTCCGGGAAAATATCGGCGCGCAACCGTGAGCAGCAAACGCTTCTCCTCTCCGGTCAGGGAGAAAAACTCTCCGGTGGTTCCGTTTACCAGGATTCGGTGGATGTCGTTGTCGGCCAGAAAATCAAGATGCGCGATAAACATCTTTTCATCTACTGCACCGCTTTGGTCGAAAGGAACCGTGACCGGTACAATCAGTCCCGACAAATCTACTTTCATAAGATCGGCCGCTAAAACAGATCCGAAGGTCTCGAAAAGCTCCTCAGTCATCGATTCTACCACAAGGTGGTAGTCTGCCCGACAAAACAGATGCATATCCGCCCATTTCTTGCTGTCGGCTCCATATTCACTGAATTCGCGAAGATTACTCTGGAGAAATGTGCTTATAGCCTTCTCCCTGCTATACCCTCTGACTTCTATATCACGTCGGCAACGGGTGGCAAGTTGGGTACGCCAGTCGGAATCGATAAAAATGGAAAAATCAACAAGATCTCTGAAATTTTCGTATGTCGATATCTCCCCGTCCAAAATCACGTATTTGCCCGGTGTAAACAAAATAGTCGCATCGGCCGTACCCTGAACCGGATCGTAAACCGGTTTATCGAAAGAGCGGCCTTCTTTGGCTGCCTGAATGTGTTTTCTGACAAGCTCCATTTTATTGGCATGGGGATGGGCACCGAAAAGATTAATTCGTTTTCTGACTTCGCGCGGTGTCTTGTAGTCGTCCAGATGCAGTACCGAGCTTTGGGGAATGATGCTTGCCAGTTTGCTGCAAAAGGTAGATTTCCCCGTTCCTCCCGGTCCTCCTACGGCAATAACTGCCGGACGGATAGGGGAGGGGAGACATTTTTGTATTATTTGAGCAACGATCTCTTCGGCGGCTCGACGGCTGCCGGCTTTGTAAGAAACGTGGGTCTTGTTCCCGGACATGAACAGTTTTCCCGGCTTGAGGTTGAAAATTTACCGCGCCTTATAACAATGCCTCTGATGATCATCCACCATCCCGACCGCTTGCATAAAGGCGTAACAGATGACCGTGCCGACAAATGAAAAACCTTTCTTTTTCAGGTCGCGGCTCATCGCATCCGATTGAGCAGTGTGGGTAGGCAGTTCATCAAAAGATGCTGCCCGCTTTGCCGGAAAGCTAGTTTGATAGTTTGTAAATTGCCAGATATATCTGTCGAAAGTCCCGCATTCCCTGCGAATTTGCTCGAAGGCCCGGGCATTTTTAACGGCCGCTTCGATCTTGCGCCTGTTGCGGATAATCTTGTCGTTTTGTAAAAGCAGCCCGACCTCTTTGTCATCGAATCGAGCTATCTTTTTCCAGTCGAAGTTTTTGAATGCCTCACGAAAAGCATCCCTCTTGCGCAAAATGGTTATCCAGCTTAGCCCCGCCTGAAACCCTTCCAGGATCAGCATTTCGAATAATGCACGATCGTCATGGAGCGGCTCCCCCCATTCTTGATCGTGGTACCTGATATAAAGCGGATCAGTTCCGGCCCAGTCGCAGCGCGGCAAGTTATTTTCCTGCTGCAAGAAGCGCCTCCGCAATCGCCATATCCTGAGGAGTAGTAATCTTGAAATTAAGCGAATCTCCCCAGACAAATCCCACCTCTATGCCGCTTTGCTCCATAAGCATCGCTTCGTCGGTAGGCGGTGTCTTGAATGTACTAATCTGCTTAAATCCGCCCAGCAGGGAGTCTTTGTGAAACAGCTGCGGAGTTCCAACCCTGAGAAGCTGCGATCGGTCGAGTGTCTCCAAGCAAAGATCGTTTTCAAATCGACGAATTGTATCAACCACCGGAGTGGCTGTTATACAGCACCTGAACCGATCTCTTTTCGCCACAACTTTGTCAATGACCTCTCTTGTTACAAACGGCCGCGCGGCGTCGTGTATCATCACCCATTGTGCAAGGGATTTCTCCACCCCATTCCTTACCGACTGCCATCTATGCGCACCTCCCGGGACTATGTGAACAGGTTTATTCACGGCCGTTGATGATATGATTTCATTAGTCTGTTCCATCATGGCTTCAGGAACAACAACGATAATAACACCAACTAAAGGGTGATCTTGAAAAACCGGGATGGAATAATTCAAAAGCGGTTTTCCCGACAACGGTACAAATGCCTTGGGTTGCGAATAACCCAACCGTGTGCCTTCACCCGCCGCAGCAATTATGACATCGACCTTTTCATCCATTATTATCCCTCCATGATTGGGGGTGATTAACTGATACCATATCCAGATTCGATGCAGCGGCGTTCTTCTTTACCTGCTCCACATCTTTACATCCGGGGATTACGCTTGTAACCGAAGGGTTTTTCAAACACCAGGCAAGTGCCCAATTTGCCATATCTACCCCCGGCGGAACCTCAGTCTCTCTAATCAGTTGAACCTGCTCAAGTTTTTCTCTTTCCTTTTCCTTGTCCCGAACAGATCTTACATCGTTTGCCGGAAAAGTATCTCCAGGTCTGTATTTACCGCTTAAATATCCGCTGGACAGAGGAACGCGGGCAAGTACACCAAGATCCAGTTTTTGACATAGTGGAAGAATGCTCTCCTCGGGTCTTTTGTCAAGCCGGTTATATACAACCTGAATCACCGAGGCATTTACTTTGGGGGCAGATTGAACCATGTGAAGGCTTGGAGTGCGGGAGGCTAGCGAAATTCCCAGATAGCGAATCTTTCCGGCTTCTACCTGACGGTTAAGCATCTCCCAGAGATCATCCTGATCGAAATTTTTATCCGTTCCCGAATGAAACTGATACAAGTCTATGTAATCGGTTCTGAGCGCCCTGAGACTGGCCTCAAGCTGCATTCTTACATCTTCGGCAGTCCATCTTTGATCGCGATCCTGGAATCTGTTGAATGTGTGACCGAATTTTGTCGCAACAGTCCATTCAGACCTTTTACCCTCAAGAAAGCTGCCGATAAACGATTCAGACAAATGGTCGCCGTAACACTCCGCCGTATCCACAAAACGTATACCGGATTCGGCAGCCTGTGACAGTATTGCATCAACTTCCTTCTGAGTAAAATCTTTTCCCCACTCACCACCAAATTGCCATGTTCCTAAACCTATGACCGGTACCTTTAGATTCGTTTTTCCTAGCCTTCTGTATTTCATCATTTCCTTTCCGAATTGCTCCGAATAACAGGAAAAGGCCCGTTTTGCGGGCCTTTGTAAAGTTTCTTTTTACGATTTTCGATCTATAAGGCCCTGCACTTTTAAGGGCAGACCGAATATCCGAATAAAACCGGAAGCGTCTTTCTGGTCGTAGAAGGTGGTGTCTGCAAACGATGCCAGATCCTCCAGATAAAGAGATTTGTCGGCCCTGGTACCCGCCGGTATAATATTACCTTTGTATAACTTTAATTTAACGGTGCCGGTGACATTTTTCTGAGTGGTCTCTACGAAAGAATCCATTGCTTCTCGCAAAGGAGTAAACCACTTGCCGTCGTAGACAAGATCGGCATAGGTAAGGGCAAGTTTTTCCTTGAAGTGAAGTGTGTCACGGTCGATCACAAGGTGCTCAAGCTCACGATGAGCGAAATAGAGGATTGTACCGCCGGGGGTTTCATATACACCGCGGGACTTGATGCCCACAAGGCGGTTTTCCACCATATCAACATGCCCTATTGCATGAACTCCTCCGATACGGTTTAGCTCTTCGAGCAGCTCGAGCGGAGACAGCTCCTTTCCGTTAACCGCAACGGGAGTTCCCTTTTCAAAAGTAAGTTCAACATACTCAGCCTTATCGGGAGCTTTCTCGATCGTATTTGAAAGAGTGTACACCTCATCCTGCGGTTCCTGAGCCGGATCCTCCAGATCGCCACCCTCATGGCTTATGTGCCAGATGTTTCGGTCTTCCGAATATATTCTTTTTTTAGATTGACTTATGGGTATGTTGTGTTTCTGAGCATACGCTATACAATCTTCACGTGAGTGGAGCTGCCATTTGGGATCTTTCCAGGGCGCAATGATTTTCAGCGCAGGGTCAAGTGCCATGAAAGTCAGCTCAAAGCGGACCTGGTCGTTACCCTTTCCGGTGGCGCCGTGCGCCACCATTGTCGCTCCCTCTTTATGTGCGATTTCCACCTGGCGTTTGGCAATAATCGGGCGGGCGAAGCTGGTTCCTAAAAGGTATGTCCCCTCGTAAACGGCTCCCGCCTTGAGGGTAGGATAAATATAGTCGGTGATAAATTCTTCACGTAAATCCTCTATGTACAGTTTAGAGGCGCCTGTTTTGAGGGCCTTTTCCTCAAGCCCCTCAAGCTCTTCCCGCTGTCCCACATCGGCACACATCGCGACGACTTCGCAGTTGTAGGTCTCCTTAAGCCAGCGAATCATAACGGACGTATCCAATCCGCCGGAATATGCAAGAATACATTTTTCCATCATTTATCCCTTTTAAATGAAATTAAGTTTTTTCAAAGATGATTACTTTCGGTAGTTCTTCACGCAAGTTATCGTTAAACGGCGTCAATCAATGACGCCGTTTCCAGCTGAAATACTTCAATACCTTCAACCAAATGCATTGACTGAAAGCACTTTCTCCATACCGATGAGGGCTATTTGGGAGTGTCTTGTTTCAGCACCTTGTGTACGATTGTAAGCGCTTTGTCTATATCTTCCTTATCAACAGTCAAAGGGGGTAAAAACCGGACCGTGTTATGAGCGGCTTTTATCAACAGTAAACCATTTTTGCGACACTCTTCTATGAAGCTCGCCGGGTCATCCGTCATGCGTATACCAAGCATCAGACCCATACCCCGAACCTCCGTAATGCGCTTATCTTGCTGAGCAAGTGCAACTAACTGTTCGATCAGATAAGCGCCGTTTTGACGTACCTTCGAAAGAAAGTTTTCCTGAATGACGGTTTTCATCACAACTTCACCCAGGGCACAAGCGAGAGGATTACCTCCGAATGTGGTTCCATGATCCCCGGGGCTTACCGCCGAGGAGATGGACTCGGTGCAAACAACCGCGCCTAAGGGGAGCCCGCCGCCAAGGGGCTTTGCCAAAGTCATAATGTCGGGAATAACATTATGATGTTGGTATTGCCACAATACCCCTGTCCGTCCAAGCCCACACTGTATTTCATCAAAAATCAGAGCAATATCGTGCTGAGTGGCATATGAGCGGAGAAACTGCAGAAACTGTGTATCGGCAAGATTGATTCCGCCTTCGCCCTGAAGCGGCTCAACAATAATAGCGGCGAAATCGTGTTCTTCCAGTAACTTCTCGGCCGCGGCAATATCATTAAATGGTACATAATGAAATCCCGGAACAATCGGTGTGAAATCGGTATGAAACTTCTCCTGTGCCGTTGCGCTTAGTGCCCCGTAAGTACGTCCGTGAAATCCGTCGCTGAAGGAAAGCACATGATACTTTTGGGGACTCTTCTTAAGGGCGGATTTTCGAGCGAATTTGATCGCCGCCTCCATGGCCTCTGTGCCGCTGTTGCAAAGAAAAACCCGATTTCCGAAACTGTTTTCAATAAGAAGATTTGCAAGATCAATTTGCGGCTGCATGTAATAGAGATTTGATGCATGAAGAAGAAGCTCTCCCTGCTTCTGAAGAGCCGACATGATATCCTCATGACCATGCCCCAGTGCGCTAACCGCAATACCCGATCCGAAATCCAGGTACTCTTTTCCTTCGGAATCGTATAAATACATCCCCTTTCCCCGCACCATCGGGGACCCGCCGCGTTTATAAGTCGGAACAAATAGTGTATCAAGAAGCGGAATTGTCATTGTTAATCCTTTTATAAATGGTTTAAATATGCATAACTTATTAAGATTAGTAGATCACCGTACCATGGGCGGTATCCGGTGATATCTCCGATACGAGAGTGTTTATACCGTGCCACCCGGCTATGTGCACTCTACCCACACCGCGGGAGACCGCTTCGGCGGCCGAACGTATCTTCGGAATCATTCCGCCGGTGATTTGTCCCGCAGTGATAAGCTTCTCCACGTCTGAAGTTTTTATCTCATGCATAATTTCACCATCTATGCTGACACCCGCTACATCCGAGATGTAGATCAGGTGATCAACTTTCATACCGACTGCAAGCTCAGAAGCCGCCACATCGGCATTTACATTATAAATATCGCCCTTAGAATCCCGACTGACCGGCGAGATCACAGGTACAAGTGAACAGGAAAGAAGAAATTTAACCAAAGAATCGTCTACTTTTTCTATCGTGCCGACATGACCAATATCCTGATTGTTTATAAGAAGCCGCTTCGCACTGAACAAATTCCCGTCCACCCCGCTAATACCCAGGGCCCGCACATTCTCACAAAGCAAAGCGTTGACTATGCGTTTGTTCACATCCCCGGAAAGTACCATCTGTACCGTCTGCATCGTTTGAGCATCCGTTACACGCATGCCCTCTACAAAGGTAAATTCCTTATTCAGCAGCTTCAACTGCCGTGCAATATCTTTTCCGCCCCCGTGCACAAGCATCGGAAGATGCTCCAGATCGATAAGTCGTTTAATCGCATTACCCAGTTCATCCAGCAGGCCGGGTGCATCTATCGTGGAACCGCCTATTTTAATACAAATGGTCTGTGATTGCATGCCGATGCTTTCAAATGCTTGAAGTTAAAATTTGCTAAACCAGACAAATATACATAAATAGAAGCACTGTAAGGAACAGCACCGTCTATGCGTTTGACTGAATATCACAATCAATAGAAAAAAGGCTCTCTATATGAGCCCCTCTGTTTCTTTAAAATCAAACATGATATTCATGTTCTGAATCGCCTGGCCCGAGGCTCCCTTAATCAGATTGTCGATGGTCGATACTGCGATCACAGGCTGCCCGTCCACACCACCGGTAAAGCTTATATCACAGAAATTGGTGTGCGTAACAGAACGAATCCTGGGAAGATCTCCCGGAGTCCTTACTCGAACAAACGGTTCGTCTTTATAGTAATTTCGAACCAATTCCAAACACTCTGCCGCATTCTTGTTGCCGGTTATGTATATCGTAGACAAAATCCCCCGGTTCATCGGGATTAAATGAGGCGAAAAGGTTATACTGACCGGCTTACCACCCGCGCGGCTCAACTCCTGATCGACTTCTGCTATATGGCGATGCTGCCTGCCTATCGAATAGGGGGTCAAATTTTCGTGCGCCTCCACAAAATGACTCGTCAGCTTCAAAGCTCGTCCCGCCCCGCTGACTCCAGATTTCGAATCGGCAATAATCGTCCGTATTTGGGTTGATTCGTCTTTTACCAAGGGAAGCAGCGGAAGCAGTATGCTTGTAGGGTAACATCCCGGGTTAGCCAGTATATTTGCCGTGCGTATCTCGGAGCGATAATGTTCGGGAAGTCCGAAAACCGCTTCGGAAAGAAGTTCCGGGTAAGGATGTTCTGTCTTATACCACATCTTGTATTCCCCGGCATCACGAATCCGAAAATCCGCACTCAGATCAATCACGCGAACCCCGTTCTTGTAAAACGGACAGCAAAGTTTAGCCGAAACTGCATGAGGCAGACAGCTGAACACACAATCGACCTTTTTTGAACCGGCAAGCTCTGTATCGATCAATTCCTCGTCGCAGATACCGGTTAATTCGGGGAAGATAGTGGCTATGCGTTGGCCCGCATATGAGCGGGAAGACAGGAAACCGATTTGGACATTAGAGTGCCGGGCAAGCATTCGGATGAGTTCCAATCCGGTGTATGCGGTTGCTCCCAAAATTCCGACGGTAATATGAGCCATATATCTCATCCTTTAGTTTATCTGAAAAATCGTTCTTACCGTATTTTCTTCCTGATACCCAAGATGTTGTGGTTTGGTCATAAATCTCTGAAAATGTATCACCCACAGGATAAAACCACCTCCAAACGAGATTTAAAAATAATATACCGGGCAACATTCGGTTCATCCAAGCCTCCGGCCTTTGCCGTGAGAAACGCCGCGAGGCCCCATATCTTGTGTGTTTAAACACAATCACTTGCGCAGCAGGCAAAAAAAAGTTTCTTGGAATATGGGGTTTTTCTTGACTCCCAACACCATATATTGTATCTTGGTAGCGATTCACCATCGAAGTGTAGTAGTCTCTTGTACACTTAAATTAGAGTAAGGGTTTAGACATCTTATGATCTTGCGTAAACTTTCGATTTTTGGCTTCAAGTCGTTTGCCGACAAAATAGAGATGCGCTTTGGCGAAGGAATTACTGCGGTTATTGGTCCAAACGGATGTGGCAAGAGTAATGTGGTCGATGCGATCCGGTGGGTTTTTGGTGAGCAGAAAGCCTCTATGCTGCGAAGTGCAAATATGCAGGATGTGATATTCAGCGGGACTCAGAAGCGTGCGCAGTTGAATATGGCTGAAGTAACTCTCACCATTCAGAATAATAAAGGACTTCTTCCGACCGAATATCGCGAAGTGGCCATTACCCGTAGAATTTACCGCAGTGGTGATAGCGAATATCGGATCAACAAATCACCCTGCCGTTTGCGCGACATTCATAATATGTTTCTGGATACGGGAGTGGGCAGTAATGCCTATACCACTATTGAAAACGGAATGATCAACAAGATCCTCAGCGACAAAGCCGAAGAGCGCCGGATTTTGTTTGAGGAGGCGGCCGGAATCGGCAAATACAAACAACGTATCCGGGAGAGTCATCGCAAGCTGGATCGTACCCGCCAGGACCTGCTTCGAATAAACGATCGTGTACAGGAGAAGGATCGATACGTGCGTATGCTTGCCCGTCAGGTAGAAAAAGCCAAGCGCTACAAATCTTACCGCGACGATCTTCTGGCCCTGGAAGTCGGCTACGAAAACCGTCGATACACTTCTCTTACCGAGAAGATGAACAATCGGCGTAGCAGACTTTCGGAGCTTGTGCAGGAATATGAAACCATACGGGCCAGGATAGCGGCGGTCGAATCGAGGGTCGAGAAGAAGGAAATTGCCAAGGTAGAAAAGGAAAACGATCTTCAGATTGCTTCTCAAAATGTGACTCAGATGAGTGAAAAGATAAACGGAATCGATCGAGAGATCTCCATGACCATGCAGAGCCTTTCCTTTCTGCATGAAAATGTCAGGCGGTTTGAGCAGGAGTCAAATTCATTTGATGAGCAGATGGAGGAGAAGCGCAATCTTCTGGGCTCGATTGAACGCAGCATCATAGAGCGAGAGTCGCAGCTTAGTGAACATGTCAGCCGTGTGGATGGTGCACAGAATGAATTATCGGAGTTTGACGCACGTGTGGCCGGGCAGAAGGAGCAGGTTGATGAGCTTGCACAGCAGCAGCTTGCGTTGATTCAGGGAGTCGGTGAAAAGCAGCGGGCTTTGAGTGCCTTGCAGACGAATCTGAGTAACGCCTTTGAGCGCCGCGATCGTAACCAGCACGAAATGCAGAATTTGGAGACTCGCTCGGAAGAGTACCGTGAGGCGTTGCAGAGAAGCAAAGAGCAGCTTGAGGCCGAAAGCGAGGCACACGAGAAGTACTTAAAATCCCGTGAAGTACTGTGGAAGCGAATAGAGGAGGAAGATGAGCGGTATCATTCCTACGTCGAAAAGGAAAAACGGCTCGAGGCGCAGATCGAATCCGGCAAGGCTCAGCTTCGTTTCCTGGACGGTTTGGAGGCATCTTTTGAGGGGTACGAAACAGGCGTAAAGGCATTGCTTAAGGAGAAATTGAGCGGAGCGATGGGAATCGTTGCCGATTTGATTGAGGTCGAGAACAACGAACTGGTTGCGCTTGTCGAAAAAGCGTTAGGAAGTGCCATTCAGACGGTTGTTTTTAAAACCGATGCGGATATGCGAAACGCAATGGATTTCATGCAATCTTCCAAGGTCGGAACGGCTCGCATAGTGTCGCTTGAGCAGTTAAGCACGACTCCGGTTCCAGAAACGGTATCGGTTAACGGCGGCAGTGTTGCGCTTCGATCATTCATAAAGACCGAGGCCGGTTGTGAGGCTTTGGCCGATCATTTCTTCAATAATGTTATGTTGGGTAACGACCGTGAGAGTGCGCTTGCTTTTCGCGGAAAGACCGCACCTCATGGAGTGATGGTCTGTAAGGATGGGGTACTGGCCTCCGGTAATGGTATCATCACGGCGGGTAAGCAGAAAAAGGAAGAGATAGGGATACTGCAAAGAAAACAGGAACGGGAAAGACTTTCGGAGCAGATACGAAAGCACAGGACTGATTATGAACAGGTCGTGCATGAAAAAGAGATTTGTATAATCAACCGTGATGAGGCTAAACGTGCTTTGGTAGAGGTGGATGAGAAGCTAAACCGAGGTCGTCAGAAGCAGCAGGAACAAGAAACCAATATCCGCCACTATCAGACTGAGATACAGAATATAAACGACCGAATGGAAGCGCTCCATCCGGAACTCTTAAAGATTGAAGAGGATATTACCCGGTTCGAGTCTCAGATTGCCGAACATGAGCAGGCAATAGCCGAGGTGGACGACAGGCGTCGAGACCTTGAGGGGCAGATTGAGAGTTCAAAAGACAAGCTCTGCTCGATGGAAGATGAACGTCGTGAACTTGCCGACCATTTGAAAAATGTAGAACTTGCCATGCATGGACTAAAGAACCGAATCGAGCAGGATAAACAGAGTGTTGAGCGCCTCAATAAGGATATCAAAAACTTTTCGGTTAATAAACAGCAGAAAATCGAAGACAAGAACAAGGCAGAGGTTGAAATCCGTAACCTCGAAGAGAAAACAGTTATGCTTAAGGAAAGCCTCCAACGTCATCAGTCCCAGCGTGAGGAGTTGCAGGAGGTACTTGCAAGAGTTCGAGAGGAGTATAACACCATTCTCAGCGATATCGAGGAGATGCGTAAGAACACGCGCGGTGATCATCACGAGGTAGAGCGGTTGTCGAATCTTAAAAACGGTTTTGAGGTAGAACAGACGCGTGATGAAGAACAGAAACGGTCTATTCGCGAACGGATCTATAACAGCTATGAGATTGATCTGGAATCGCCGCCCGAAGACGTTCCGATTCTTGATGAAGAGGATATGTCGGGTGTCACGCAAAACATACAAATGTTAAAAGAGAGGCTTCGCCGGGTGGGTGAGGTAAACATGGGCTCGCTTCAGGAGTATGAAACCGAAAACAACGACCTTCAGTCGTTGATAAAACAGCGGGATGATCTGCAGACTGCGGTCGATGATCTGGAGAAGGCGATTAGAAAACTCAATCGCGAGGCGCGCAATCAGTTTGTCGCTACATTTGAACAGGTAAAAAACAACTTTACCTCAATGTTTACAACCTTGTTTGAGGGTGGTGAGGCTCATCTGGAGATGGATCAGAACGCCGATCCGCTCGATGCGGCCATATCCATAAATGTAAGGCCGGCGGGGAAAAAGATGCGCGGAGTGACATTGCTCTCGGGGGGGGAACGAGCTTTGACAGCAATATCACTTCTATTTGCACTGTACATGGTCAAACCGTCGGCCTATTGTGTGCTCGATGAGCTGGATGCTCCACTCGATGATGCGAATGTTGACAGGTTTTTACGTATCCTGAGACGTTTCTCAGAGGAAACACAGTTTATAGTCATAACCCATAATAAACGTACGATGGAAGCCGCCGATCTGCTCTACGGAGTGACTCAGCAGGAATCCGGGGTATCGGTAATAGCCTCCGTGGGGCTGAACGAAATCCAGAAACAGGCAGCTTAAGTTTTGGGTATAACTACGAAAAGGGGATTGTGAAAGGATTTTGATCCTTAACTTTCCCCGTTCGTTCTACCTTACTTACCGGAGCCGCTGATTGTGGAGCGCCTTGCCTGTTTGTTTAACTTTTAAACAGCAAAAATGCCCCGCTTTTTTCCTACTATTATCTTTCGGTATCTCGCCTGAGGATCAATTCCAGCTGATGTCGGCTTCAATATCAGGTGGAAGCCTTCCGTTTCATAGAATATTATCGGTCTTATTTCGCAATTAATATGGCTTTTCGGAATGCTGCATTTTTCTTCAATAGTGGCTTACATGTGGTCTTCATGAAAAAATTAAAACAGGAAACCAGATTTCCGGAATAATGGTTCGTTTTTCGCTATATATTATACATAGAGGAAATCAAGACCAAAAGTCTAAAAGGTTGCTCTAAAAGTTGAAAAAATGTACAATTGTTATAACAGGAAATATTCACCTTAAAATAGGGGTGATGTTCTCATGAGCACACAATTAGAGAACGTCCTCATCGATTGTTTGCGTGATACCCTCAATGTAATGGTTTGCACCGGTTCAGATGAGACATCACGCACTATTGAGCGGGTGCTGAAGCGTTATCCTACGTACAGTATCTTTCATGCCGACTCGCTGGAGGTTGCGGAGACATTGTTTCGGCAGGTGAAGGCATGGCATGGACTGATAATCGATGGGCAAAGCAATGGGGCGGAGGCATGGATATCGGCGGCACAGCAGTTTTCGCCGTGGATGCCGCAAATTGTACTTGCGGATAACTCGACTGCGGAAACGCTTTTTAATAAAGCCGATATAAGGGAGCACACGGTTCTTCCAATAGATCAGGTACGTCAAAGCGAAGAAAAGATGCCTATCGGCGGAACCAATCTGATTGCGACCTGTCCGGCAAGTGCGCTTCCCGAGATGCTTCCGGTTCTACAGGTCTGGAGTATAAAACGTAAGCTGGTTGCCAGAGAGCCTGAGGGGCTTATGGAGGAGGCCATCAAAGCACTCTTTTATAATAATCCTCAGGGAGTGGAAGAGTGGTCTTCCATGGTCGGCGCAAAGCCCAGGAAGTTTCAGCGGGAGTTTAGGTTGTTCACCAATCTTCCGCCCAAAAAAATGCTTGCGCTATCCAACGCATACAGAATAGCTTTTGATGTTCTGGACGAGCGAAACCATAAAGATGGAGGTATCTTCCCCGCCTATATGGTGGATGCACGTGCTAAATCGCGTATGATGGAGTATGTTTTAACGCGAAGAAGCACATTGCTTTCCTCCGCATATTGACTCTTAAGCACATCTTGGAGGGAGCGGTCTGGATTCCAACTCAAGAAACCAGCCGCTCCAGCCTTTCTTTGATCGGTCTGTTCCCTTATTTGTACTCAAATTGTAGAAGGGAGCTTGTGGTTGACGACTTCCAGTCGTGAGCTACTACATACCAATAGTAAATCCCTCTTTCAAGACCACTTACCGTTGTATGGGACGAAGGGGTTGATTTAATTCGCTCCAGTGAATCTTGCGACCTTCCCAGATAAAGCTCATACCAGATGAAATCCCCGTCCAAATCTGATGCATTCCATGAAAAGATAACATCTTCGGAAATGATTTCGGTCTGATTGGCCGGTGAAAATTCTTTCTCAAAAGCAGGCGGCATTCCATAGTAAAGAGTTTGTCTGAGTGTATCCACGTTTTGTTTTCGATCTTCAACCGTTACCACCACAGTATCGTAACCGTCGAAGGCCCGAGGGTCAACCACAAGTGCCAGAGTATCTACCAGTGCGGAATCAATCGTGCTGTACAACCGGGATCGTGCCTGGTATATTGACAGACTATACCTCTCTGTTATTTGAGGGTCTTTATCGTGAATATGAAAAACCAGAGTGTCGGGTTTTTGTCCGGAATTCAAATCAAACGTGCCGTTTGGGGTAACTGCTCCTCCATATCCCACACTCAATGAACAGGGATTGTTCCCGCTGATGACAAGAATCCGCGGATATAAAGTATCACTGCCGGGAAAAATGTCGGTTACGGTGACAACCAGCTGTTGATAGCCGGTATCCGCTATAGTTGGAACCCAGCGAAGAATACTGTCTTGAGTGGAGTGCTGCAAAAGCGAATCGTTTCTGACTAAGCGTGTTGTAAAAGACCACGGCGCTACACCCGTGCCGCGGCTAATGCCTAAGGGCATGCAAAGGGTGTCGGTGCCGATTTCAAGATATACCGGGAAATCCTCGGCGCGTGTAGCGAAACGAATCGGTCCCGGATGATCCTCGGCCTTCTGCGACACAACCAACGTAAAAGTCTCGTATACCGGCTGATAACCGTCCCAAATGCGTGCGGTAACTGTATGTGTTCCCGTATCTGCCGGTGTTGGAACCCAGTAAACGATTCCTTGTGGTGTTATGAGAAGATCGGCGGGGCCGTGTTCCTTTTTTATGGTCACCGAATCTCCATCCGGATCGAAGGCTATCACGGTGTCGGTATACAATGAATCTACAAGAATGAAAGCCGGCATAGCATGAGTTTCCACCAGAGGAGGGCGATTTCTGAAAATCACCGCAGTCTTCTTGCTCTCGTTTCCTTTTGTGTCGATTGCACGAACGACAACTTCATTACCACCCGGAGTGTGTTGGAGTGAAACATCACCATAATACCAACCCGGGTTTTCGGGATCCGGCCCGGAAACGGTTTCATTGATATAAAGCGTATCCATCCAACCATGCTCATCAAAGGCTTTAACACCGATGCGTACAGTCGGTTTGGTGGTGTATAGGTTATGCGCCTGTTTACCTCCAACCATTATCGCGGCGATATTAGGAGGTGTGCTGTCCGGCGAATCGGGTATGTATCGGAGCACGAATCCGGTTCGGTCAAGAAACCTGCCATCCTGCTGTTGTGTGGCAACAACGCGAATGTCATTAAAGCCGGGGACAAGAGGAAGCCGCCACTCCCAGAAAGCGTGACTTTCCCGAATGACAAGCGGCTGAACAGGTATACTGTCATTTACATACGCAATCAGTGTAACCGGCAAATTCTCCCCACTATTGCTTTCAAGTATTCCGAAAATATCATACATCTCAGTGCCGACAGTTGTAGTGTCTTTATTCGGAGCCATCACAGAGATATTTACGGGTATAGACTGAGGAAGGGTATCTATGTACCTTATGAAAACCGTGTCGCGGCTCTCGTTTCCAAAAGAGTAACGGTCCAGAGCGTAAATATGAACAGCTAGAGGCTGGGCGGCATATCTTTCAACATTTTCTATAACAGCAGTGTACATAGTGCCGTCTTTACGGTCGAAGGCTTTACCGTTAAAAGATGCACTGTCGACCGGCGCCCCGTCCTGATCCGATATTGATACTCTGAGTGTGTATAGCGGATCTCCGGTTAAAATAGTATCCCCTCTGTTATTATCATCCGAAAGACAGGCGATTAAAGGAGACACGGTGTCACTTACAAAGAAATAGAAACTGTCTATCGGTGAAGTATAAGTACCGTCGGAAACCCAGACTGCGCCTACCCCCTCGGACATCGACGGGTTGAGCTGAATCAGCGTACTGCAGTGTTGCGATATGTATTGAGTAGAATTGCCCAGGGACCAGTAATATCCGACATCCTTATCCGGCACCGGTGTTGTTTGAAGCTGAAATGAACCGCCCCGGTGGCCCTTGACCGTGTCTTGATTTAATAAAGAGGTAGTGTAGAGCGAAAAGTGGCGCAGTTTTTCTTCATGTTTTGTGCCGATTGAAAATGTAATCGTCTGCATACCTGTATCCGGCCAGGAGAAATCCAGGGTTATGGTCTCGGAGAGGATTTGAGATGATGTGAACGTCGTGTCGGTTGAGTTCCACAGGCGATTGCCGGGACTTGTAATTTGGATATCGGAGACAAGCTCTTTTACAAGTACTCGGAAGGTAATTGTCTGAGTCGAGAATATCGATACAGTATCCTCGGAATTGAAACTTTTTGCAACTATATCGATGTCGGCGTTTGACACATCGGAGAAAGGGTTATAATGATTGCACGTAATGAATAAGGCTGCGATCATGGCGATTGAAAAAGCATGGTATTTTAGAATTCTTTTATTCATAATTTTACAGGCTAAAAAGTAAATGACCAGTAAAGTCCGCCGGCTCCGGCAACCGTCAGAGACCATCCAATAAGCATACCTGCCAGATTCCTGTTGCGTTTATGCAGGGCATCTTCCCACTGCCTGGTTGAATTGGCTGCCAGATTATCGGCATCCTTTGAACTGAGTCCGCTGAAAATGCGGTCGTTTTCATCGAATGAGATGCTGTAGAAAATGCCTGCTATGATTCCTCCTACAGCAAGTGTAAGTCCTGTGTAGCGTAAGACCGTGCGCTTTGTTCGAAGCGGATCGTCCAAAACCGACAGAGGAATGCCGTCGATTGTAGGATCGGTTATCGAAACCGCATAATCATAAGGTTGCGTTCCGACATCGTGCTCCTCTCCCTCAATCGTAAGGGAAGCACGGCCGTTATGAAGAAACAGGACCGGAGCGATCTTTACAAACCGAGTTTTGGATAGGATCCCTTCCACCGAATACATTACCGCACTGTAATGAAATTCGCTGCCGATGGCGTCCTCGTGAAGATAAATACCGTTCCAGTCGTATGGAGCAGCATCAACACCACTGGCCGGGTTGTTTTCTTTATCATTCACCGATGTAAACACAACCGGCGTGTCGGGTTTTCCCTTTACAATAAGGCGTCCCTGTACCTGAAGGCCGGTGAAATTATTAAATAATAAGACCGTCCCAGCTTCAATGTTAACTGTCTTCCCATTTGGGACGTAAATATCATCAACAATAAGGTATGGTTTGTCGGATGGAAGAATTATTGCCGGCAGATCGCCTGCAAGCGTATCAAACTGTCCGGACTGGTCGGTTGAATTTTGCGCCAGAACCGGAGCGGCCACAAATACAAGATAAGCACCGAGGTAAAAAAGAAATAAAATGAAGGTATTCATAATTTAGCCACTTCAATTTCGACTGATTCGTCTGATCTGTTTGTCCGCTTCCTGGAAGTATCTGTGATCGGGTGACGTCCTTAGATACGATTTCACCTCAAACCATGCTTCCATCGCAAGTCTTCTGGTTTCGGGTGACGGTGCCGATTCAAAACTGGAGGTCGAACAAAGAGCTTTTGTGAAGAGAAGGCGTTGACGAAAAGTAGTTTTGTTCATAAATCCGACCGGTGCTCTTGAAGCTCTTTCAACCATTTTTCGGGCTTCTCCGTGTCTGTCAGTCCGGTATAGATACATTGCCTTTTCCAGCAAAAATTCACCATCGTTGATATCTTGGGACATCAGCATCTCTTTTGCTTTTGTTTTGCTTCCGGCATTCAAAAGCGCACGGAATCGGTAAATTTGAACTTTTGTTTGGGACAGCTCATCTTTCTTAAGATGTTTATAAATCTTTAAAGCATTGTCATACTCTCTTTTTTCCACCTCGGCAATAAAAATCTCCGCCGGATCATCAACCCCATACTGAAACCTTAGACGATCGATAAGGGAAGGGGGGGCGGCTGTTTTTTCCTGTTGTAAGGTTTTGGTGTTTGTTTCCTTATCTAACAACTCCTGCTTACCCTCAATCGGCTTTTCGGAGCCCATTTGTAGAGATCTGCCATGCGAAACCGGTTGGGTGTTGTTCTTTGAAGCATCCACCATGTTTCCGGTCCCCAATGCATCGGAATAAGCATGCGAATCCGTAGAGTCTTGCAGAAAGCTGTGTGTCTCTTGCGGTACCGATTGAGATAACGATGATGTGTTTGGATTTGCAGAAGTGGTTGCTGATTTGGTCTCGATTTTAGTATCTGTACCGGGTCTTTCACCCTGAAAACGATTAGTATAATAAATGAACATGTTTTTAGCGGTTGAGAAATGGTCGGCAATACGCCGGGCGTGAATTCCTTTAGCGGCATTGGTAATAGAGCTGAATACCTCGGGATTGGAATAAAAGACAAATGTCAGGGAAAAGATCGTTAAGGCGGCAGCTGACGATGCCCAGATTAGAAGAGGAGTGAAAAAGCGCGATTTTTTACGGATGACTATCGTTTCCGGTTGCCTGGGTGCCTGCATGTATTTTGCCATGACCTGCTCGGGGGACAAGTTTGTCAGTTTCTTGTGAACCTTGCCCAGGGCGCGTAACAGCTCCAAAGTTGATTGATAGCGCTTATTTGGCTCAAGTCTAAGGCTTTTATGAACAATTTCACGCAGGTTTCGTGGAATTTTCTTTTTGTACATTTCCAGAGGAATGTAGGTATTATCAAGCTTACTGGGGACAAGCTTTGCCAACCCGGCTTCTGGAAATGCCTGTTTGCCTGTCAGCATTTCGTAGATAACCGTACCAAGAGAGTATAAATCGGAGCGAAAATCGGCATCCTCTCCCTGCAGCTGTTCCGGAGCGAGGTACTGAAGCGTTCCGATAACTACATCCGTGCACGTGTGTATGCTGGCGGTTACAGGTTTCGCGATTCCGAAATCCATCAATTTAACCGTACCGCGTTTGGTGATCATTACGTTACTGGGTTTTAGATCTCTGTGTATAATCCCCTTGTAATTTTTGCCGTAGAGGACATAAAGCTGATTGTGAGCATAGTTAAGAGCCCTGCCAACCATTATTGCAACCGATGTACACACCTCAAGAGGAAGGCTGCCCGCGTGTGCAATAACCTTCTCCAGGGTGTAACCGTCGATCCGTTCCATCTCTATGTAAGGAAGGCTGTTCCATTTACCTACCGCATAAATTTCTATGATGTTGGGGTGGTGGAGCTTGGCGCTGATTTTCATCTCGGTTTGAAATCTTTCGGCCGACTCCTGAGTATGATCGGGGCGCAGAAGCTTTACCGCACGGGTGACTTCAAGCTCCTGATTCCAGATTTCGTAGATTATGGCCATGCCGCCTGCACTGATACGCCTGGTGATCGTACCGGAGCCCATGGTGATCTTTTTTTGGTCTGATTGTAATTTGTCGGATTGATCGGGAGCCAGCGGCAGCGGGACGGATTCCCGCTTTTCATCGGAAATCTTTGCAGATCCTTTTTGATTTTCTCCCATTGCCTGCTGAGACGACATCCCAAACTCCCGTAAACCAATGCAGATAAAGACCGACTCGCGGCCAAAACGGATGCTCTTATGTTACCATTTCGGCACCCGGATTGCAAAAGCAGGAAGAAAGAATCGAAGAAAACGCGAATCGCAGCATTAATTAACGATGGTAGCGCATCCAGTCGTTGATTTTTTTAGTCAGAAAGCTTTTTACCACTGAACGAGAACGGGGTATCAAGAGAAGAAAACCGCTTATATCGGTCAGAAAACCGGGCGTGATGAGCACCAGCCCGGCAACAAAAATCAACACCGCATCAAACATCTCCTGGGTCGGCATGATACCCTGGGACATATTCATACGCAGTCGCTGCATAGTCCGTAACCCTTCACGGCGTGTAAAGAATGCACCCGCCGCTGCGGTAGCTAGAACTATAATGATAGTATTGAGAGCACCTATGACAGAACCTACCCGTATAAGCAGGTAAAGCTCTATTACCGGAACGAGCGCGAAAAGAAAAAACAGTCGAACGATCATTTTATAGCCGCTTTTCGGAAATGAGTTTGGCGATTATGAAAAATACATTCAATAAAAATAGTTTAATTTAGACGTCGCTGTTTGCGGTAAAAAACGACTGGAAGTAATTTTGGTTTTTTTGGGGGGTGGTGGTAATAGCTGTGTGAATATTATTTATCGGAATGGACTGGTTTTGTCGTTTCTATTCGTATTCCTAACGTCGAACTCTCTAGTTTGAGTGAGGAAAATGATCGGCAAATTTTTCAATCCATTCCAAAGCTGCTTCCTCCCCGGTAAGCTCTCTACCCTCTTTTTGCGCAACCATCCTCTTGTACTGTTCGATATGACAGATCTGTTCTACCATTCGAATTCTGAATTCAGTTTGAGAATCGGTAAACTGAACGCCAACATCGAAATGGTCGTGGATTTCGCGACACCATACGACTCGTCCATGCATTTTCAACTCCGGAGCTACCAGTGGTATTCTAATGATAATGGAGGCGTTTTCGGGGACTGGATGATCGCAGCTGAATGCAAGACCGCCAATACTTATATTTGCAAGAGGCTCGCACCCGATCTCGAAATCAGTCAACTCATATTCTATGGGAATTTCGGCAGGATGTCTGATATACTTACGTGCACCGGAGAAATTCCCTTGAGAAGTATTTACCGGATTCATTCAATTAATGGCCTTTCTCGCATAACCGTAAAAATGTGAATGAATGTCCTTCGTATTTTTTTATTTTCAGCCCTAGTGTGCTCATCTGATTGCTATGCTCATCTACTATTTTATACTATTAAACTGGATTCGGTTATATAATTTCGGAAAAGATTCAAAAAGGTACAGCTATGAACGTCAAGAAATCTAATAAACTGAATAATGTCCTCTATGATATCAGGGGGCCGGTACCACGAGAGGCACAACGGTTGGAGGAGGAAGGGTATCAGATTATTAAACTGAATATCGGAAATCCAGCCCCGTTTGGTTTTGATGCTCCGGAGGAAATTATTCATGATGTTATAATAAACCTGCCTGCGGCACAGGGTTACTGTGATTCAAAGGGGGTCTTTCCCGCCAGAAAAGCTGTAATGCAATACTATCAGCAAAAGGGTGTTTTCGGCGTAGATACCGAGCACATTTACATCGGTAACGGAGTAAGCGAGCTTATTGTCATGGCTATGCAGGCTCTGCTGGATAACGGAATGGAAGTACTTGTCCCGGCGCCCGATTACCCCTTGTGGACCGCGGCAACCAACCTGGCAGGTGGAAAGCCGGTGCACTACATCTGCGATGAAAAATCCGACTGGTATCCGGATTTGGAAGATATAGAGAAGAAAATTACCCCCGATACAAAGGCCATAGTTGTCATTAACCCGAACAACCCCACCGGCGCGGTTTATCCAAAAGAAGTCTTGGAAGCAATTGTGGAGATAGCCCACAAGCATAAGCTGATCATATTTGCCGATGAGATTTACGATAAAATTCTATATGATGATGCTAAGCATACCTCTTTGGCTGCTCTAACGGATGATACACTGTGCATAACTTTTAATGGGCTTTCAAAATCCTACCGCGCGGCAGGTTTTCGTGCCGGTTGGATGGTCATAAGCGGTAAACGCTCGATTGCGAAGGATTATCTGGAGGGTATAGAGATGCTTGCCTCCATGCGCTTGTGCAGCAATGTCCCTTCCCAGTTTGCTATTCAAACCGCACTTGGCGGATATCAGAGTATAAACGATCTGGTTCTTCCGGGAGGGCGTCTGATTGCGCAGCGGGACTATGCCTACAACAGGCTGATAAGCATTCCCGGGGTTTCCTGCGTGAAGCCTAAAGGGGCACTTTATATGTTTCCCAGAATCGATATAAAAAAGTTCGGCATCACGGACGATCGCCGGATGGTTTTGGATCTGCTTCTCAGGGAGCGTGTACTTCTGGTTCAGGGAACCGGATTCAATTGGGCTGAACCCGACCATTTCCGTCTGGTATTCCTGCCCCGCGAAGATACACTGAAAACAGCCCTGGACAGATTTGAAAGATTTCTGGAAAACTACAACCAAAACGGCTGATACGATCATTATCGAAGGGACGCAAGGCCGGTTGCGTCTCTTCAACATAAATCCGGTGAGACCACCAAAAAAATGGCTCGAATAGATTCCCCAGGTTAAACCTCTTCTAAAAAAATCAGGCGTTCTGCAGGATAATTTTCGATGCGGTGTACGCATTGACCATTACATTCCAAATACCGCCACCGGGTTTTCCCCAGTGCCCAACCTGATATAGATTCGATAAATGGGTAGTTATGGGCATTTTTGCTTCGCCGTAGATATCTCTGGTATTTTCAAAACCGTAGAGCGACCCGTTAGTGTTTCCGGTGTAGCGCTCAAAAGTCTGAGGTGATCCTGTCTCGAAGAGTACAATCTTATCGGCCAGACCTGGAACTATACTGTCTGCTTTTTGAATCATCTTTTCGGCAATTTCATGTTTGGTATCTTTCCAATTGTCGGAAAAAGATTCCTCAACAAAATGCATCATTGTAAGAACGGGATAACTTGGATCATCAACAGTGCGCAATAAAATCAGATGATCCATTGCAATACTTTTGTTCTCTTGGATTCGCCGGAAAATTCGACCATGATCTTTTGATTCAAACCAAAATGAGATATTATCATCAAGAATCTGAGTAAAGCTTTCTTCCATTCCACAGTAGACCGCTACACATGATACCGACGGCTTGAGATTGGACAGCCTTCTTACCCATCGTCTGCTTCGAGCTTTCTCTTCCAATATTCTGGTTTGCAGACTATAGGGGCTGATATTTGAAACAACCAACGGGGCATCGAAATCCTGCCCGTTGCTTGTAATGACTTTGGTGACCTTTTTAGACGATTCGCTTAATATAGAACACACCTCTGTTTTCCTGTATACTTTTCCACCATTCGCGGAGATTATACCGGCCAGAGAATCGGCAAGTGTGTGAAATCCCCCTCGTAGAAAATGAGAACCTTCGAAATAGTGGATCGTAAACATCATGGTGTAAAACAGCGCCGCACCATAATCGGGCGAAGCACCGGCATACGGCCATAATGAATACAGCACATGTTTCACATCCGAATCGGTCAAATGCCCATCAAGAAAATGCTTAAACGATTTGTTATGAAACTGTGACACAAACGACAAATCTTCCGGCGTGAAATTATGTTCGTAATCACGGATCGGATCTATGAGTATGCGTCTGAATTTTTGCATTGTATCGAAAAAACTGTCCAGTTCTTTGCGATGTTTTGGAAAACGCTCGTGAAGTTTATCCGTTATTGCTTCCTGATGCGAGGGCATCGTAAACGAACTATTCGGAGTAACCGTCCGATACATCGCAGGTTGATCAATGGGGGTTATGCTCTTATCTATGTCAAGAAGCCTTAAAAGGTGCATCAAGGTTCCGTGTTCACTTAACGGTACAGAGTGAATGCCGCTTTCAAAATGATACTTTTTTCGGCTGAAGCCGTGTGCATAGCCGCCTATTCTATAATGCTTCTCCAGCACGGCTACACGCATGCCCGCTCTTGCCAGAAAAGCTCCGCATGTCAGTCCGCCAATACCGGATCCGACAACAATTACATCATATGATGATGTCAAAAAGTCCCCACAATATATTTATTTAAGAAATGCTAAATTGCTTGTGATCGTCCCGGCAAATAATCTGCGTGACATGTTTACCCAATGCGGTCACTCTGGGGAGACCCCCTGGAGTTGCAATCCACTGCCCGGTCATATAGAAATTTTTCAGTTTCGGCAATGTCTTTGGGATGTTCAGACCAATATTCTTCGGTGTAGGCGCCCATCCCTGATAACTAGCCTTCCAGTTTTGAGTATAACGAACGTATGTCGCAGGTGTTGCGGTATCAATAGTCTCTATGTTCTTACGAGTTCCGGGGAAACGCTTCTCAAGACCGTCTATGACAGCTTCGGCAACTCGCTGCTTTTGCTGTTTGTACTCCTCATAATTATTTTCCCGCAATCTTGTCCAATAGGAATAATCGTGGGTGCGAAGATGGACAATTAAGGCAGTCTTGCCTTCAGGAGCAAAACAGGTATCGAAGTTGCAAATACGAATGAGCATTGAATCGATCTTTTCCGATCCCATTGGTATGCTTTCCGTAAGCGGCAAGACCAGCTTCGAGGGCGCATCGGAGTAGTCCATGTTCACACCCAACGAAATCTGTAAGAGAGAGGGAAAGACCGGAAATGTATCATACTGTTTTTTCAGTCGCTTATTTAAGTATTTCCCGTCAAGCATGTTAAAAAGCGCTTCGTGCCCGTCGGAGGCACAAACTACAATATCGGCCTTGTAAACGCTGCCGTCGGAGCACCTTACCCCAGTTGCTCTATTATTTTCAACCTCTATCCGGGTAACTCTTTTATGCAGACTGATTGTACCGCCAAGCTCCTTATACTTTCTCTGGATGATATCTCGGAAATTAGCGGAGCCTCCGCGGGGATATCCGGCCGCACGTGCATGCATCCATGCCAATGCCATCATTACACTAAGAACCGAAAAGAAATCATGGTGCGGAAAAATCAATCGCAACATCATTCCCAAGCGTTTGTTGCTGTATCGCGAGGCATACTCTTCTATGGTCTCCTTACGCCATTTGGCGTAAAACCTGATTATCTTCAGATTCTTAAGCACAAACCTTACTGCTGTGTACGGATTTAGCAGCTCGGGTACCGTATCGAATGGAATGTCCATTCTGCTCAAATCATCGATGGCTTCCGTGAATTCACGGGCCAACGATTCATCTTCAGGGGACAGACGAACCATCTCACGATATAATTCATGAGCATCCGTGTACACATGGAATGTCTCTCCCTCATAATCGATCTGCATGAATTCTTCAAAATCGATTATTTCAAGCTCATTGAAATCAATAAGTTCCTTGAGCACCTTATGCACAGTGGAACGATCGGATGAACCGGGAAGCCAGTTAGTAGCCCCGTCAAAGATGTATTTCCCACGTTTCCACGAAACCGATACGCCGCCGCACTCTCGTCCCATTTCCAGAACGTGGCTGTGGTATCCATTCATCTGCAGATAGCAGCCCGTTGCCAGGCCGCCGATTCCGCCTCCAATAATTATTACTTTTTCTCTTTTCATGATAATGAACTGTTCTGAACCGTTTTACACTGTTACCTGTTTAACCCTGTAATCAGCTGTCACTTTCTTGCACAAAGGGTATATCTTCATGAAGAAAGTACCATTGCTCAGGGTGTTTTGATATTGTTGATTGAAGATTATCGTAGATAAGCTGCAAAATATTTGTCTTGTTTAGTGGAATTTCTTTTAGTGATAAGCTGTATAGATCATTATTTTCCCGGAGCATTGTCGCGGCCGCGATTTCCATTGGTGCACGGCAGAACATCACTAGACGATCTATTCCGGCCCCGCCCCAAACCTTGGTACCGAAAAGCTCAACAGGCTTACTGTATGGTGTTTTTTCGTCGATTACGGTAACAAGGATTTCTTTTCTTCTCAGAGCCGCCGCCATATCGAGCGCGGCGTTTGTTTGAGGTTTGCCAATCTCAATAAACCGTATAGGGGCGAACAAACCACTTTCGTTCATCTTCTTGGCCCGGGCATGTGCCTCCTGGGAAAACCTTTCGGTAGTAAATCGCAAAACTACATTCACCGTATGCCCCATACGGGACAGTGTGGGTACGATGAATTCTATTGCTCCAAAATGACCGGTTACAATCAGGATTCCTTTGTTCTGTATGTCCGCCTGGTATAAAAAGGATATATCCCGGGTCTGTATGCGTCTGTTAAGAAAATCGGAAAAGAATTCGGGGCCTCCGCATAAGGGCAGCAACTTCTCATAATAGTGTAGCAGAAGATGTTTTTTAACCGCCTCTACTTGTTCCATTTCGCAAGGAAGCGAAAACTGGGCAAGATTCTCTCTGATATGAGCGCTTATTTCAGGATTTTCGGAGTACCACCAATTGCCTCTTTCGAAGATAAGATCGCGAAGCTGAGGTGGTGTGAGGTTAGGAATCTCAGACAATATCTGAGGGTCTTGTAAGTAGCGGCTTAAACTCATAGTTCTTTCAAAATATTCGGATAAACATAAAGGCAGGAGAAAACAAGCTCCTGCCTTTTTAACTTATAGGCAAAAAGAATGCATTTGTTATTGATTCAAATACTTCTCGACTGTTTCGGTGCATTTATTGATCGAAATCAGATTGGGGAATTCAGATTCTGGAATGGAAACACCGAACTTCTTTTCCATAGTGGCCAAAACTTCCAGCAACGCCATGGAATCGAGACCGACGTCATCGATAAAATGAGCATTATCGGTAATGTTTTCTTCTTCAACATCCATATCTCCTGCTATCTCAATGATAAGTTCACGGATGTCATTCTTAATTTCGGCACTATCCATAACAAAAATCTCCTCGCTATGCAATCACTTATTAGAATGCAACACTCATTTGACTGGGCATTAATCACATAATGTTTTTAAAAATAATTGAGGCGCAATTACCATCGCACGAAAAAGAATTTATCAGTACGTATTCGGCGGCAAATTGCGGCATGTTTTCAAACTGAATGTTGGCCTCTCCCACTGTTTCATAGGAAGGCCCAACCCCGCTTATACGATTTTCAAAGCAATCAGCCAATGCACAGATCATAGATAAAGGGGCCCCGGCACCGTAGCATTCACCTACTTTTGCTTTGTATGCTGTAACAGGAGTATTTCCAAACAGCTTGGCGATTGCCGAAGACTCGATTGTATCGGCTGTCTTATTTCCGTTGGCACTTGCCGCTATAAATGATATCGCATCACAGGAAATGCCGGCCATATCACATGCATTTTTCATGACATACTTTTGAACGTTTTCAGAAGGGGCAAACCCCGTAAGTGGTGCATCAGAATCAAAAGCGGAGTAGTACCCGACTATTTCCGCAATCGGTTTTGCACCACGAGCGGACGCCTTCTCCAGTGTTTCTATCATAAAAACTCCGCTACCCTCACCCATCACCAGCCCGTCCGCATTACGACCGAAGGGCAAAATAGTGCCTTTGTGGGAAAGAATACCGGCCCGCTGCATCCCAAGCAGTTCAAAATATGATACTTCTTCTACGCCGCCAACCAGAATGGAATCCAGATAACCGCGTCTGATGTAATCGCTGCCGTAGATAACAGCATCGATTCCCGAGTTAAATCCGGTGGAAACGGTAGTGCTTAACGTTCGTACACCGTAACGAATGTTGGCGTTGCCGGTCGGCGAGTTGACAACGGTGTTTGCAAATGCCTGCGGATTGACACTGTTTACCCCGTTAACAATTGAATCACTGAGAAAATCACCAATGCTCTGAACGCTGCCGAATGAAGTTCCTATACATATGCCGGGCTTGGTGTCATCATCGGCATTTTCAAAGAGATCCTTAAAAGGAGTCTCAATTGAACCAAGAATTAATTTGGTCGCCCAATCTTTTGTACGCAGCCCCTTCTTCCCTAAAACTTCAACAGGATCGAAGTGAGTTGCTCTAAAACAGGGGAGCCCTTGATCAAAAGAATGGTATTCCGAATCCTGATATGAAGCCGGTGCACTTGGTTGCGACAGAGCATCCCTATGCTGCTCGAGCCCAACGCCTAAAGAACTTACCGCACCGACACCGGTTATTACTAAGCGTGAATTATTCATGAATTATCCTTTATATCTTCCGATCACGAGAGATGATGTATTGCCGGCAAATGCATAAGCATTGGATACCGCTATATCTAATTTAGCTTCACGAGCCTTATTAGGTACATAATCCAGGTCGCAATCGGGATCGGGATCCTGATAATTGATCGTAGGAAGTAATGTGTTCCTGTTTATCATCAGTGCACACGCGCACGCCTCAATTGCCGATGCCGCACCCATGGTATGACCCAGCATGGACTTAAGAGAACTCATCGGGATCTTATAGGCTCGTTCTCCAAATACTTTCTTTGAAATCAAAGTCTCCGATTTATCGTTCTCTTTGGTTCCTGTACCGTGGGCGCAAATGTAATCGATTTGATCGGGGCTCACGCCTGAATGCTTGAGGGCTCGATTCAGTGCAAGGATACCACCACTACCCTGTGGATCGGGGATCGTCATTTTAAAGGCATCACATCCCAGTCCGTACCCAAGCACTTCAGCGTAAACAGGTGCTTTTCGTGCAAGTGCATGACTAAGTGTTTCCAGTATTAGTATACCGGCACCTTCGCTGACGGCCATACCTTTTCGATTCAGATCAAACGGCCGCACAATATCGCCGGTTGTGGCAAGCAGACGATTGAAACCCGTAAACGCAATAGAGGAGAATGGGTCGGTACCACCTACGACCGCAATGTCGATACGGTTGAGCTGCATAAGATCGTATGCGTATCCGATAGCGTAGTTGCCTGCTGCGCAGGCTGTAGGTATTATGAAATTTGGTCCCTTGGCACCAAAAGCCTTGGCCACATGAGCAGGAATAACTCCACAGGGATATTGGCGAGGTAAATTCGAAGGAATCGCCTCGGCTGAGTTATTATCGTATTTAGCGTGAATCCCTTTTTCAAGTATTTGCGGCTCACCCATTGTAGTGCCGATACTTACTCCAAACCGGTAGGCGTTAACCGCCTTGAGATTAAGTTTCGCATCGGTGACAGCCATAGCGGCAGCTGCTACCGCAAACTGGCTTGAGCGGCCCATATTCTCTATCTGTTCTTGTGTCAGATACTCCTGTGGATCAAAGTCTTTTACTTCACCGCCGGTTTTGGTTCGGTACTCGGTCGTATCAATCGAAGTAAGCGGAGCAACACCGTTTTTTCCATTGACGGCAGCTTCCCAAAATGTTTCGATTCCGGTGCCAATGGGTGTGACCAGTCCCAGTCCCGTGATTACGACTCTATTACTATTCATTCACCTGCTTCCAGTTGAAAAATTACGAAAAAAGGTTTCGTTAAAATGAAAAACATATCAAATGTTGTTCCGAATACTGTAAATCCTGAAAAAACAAGCTAGCAATATACAATCATTCTCTGCTTGTCCGCAAAAACAACCCAATACTTTTCATGAAAAAGTTATACAACTCCGGTTTGGGAAGCCGCAAACATAAGCGAACCGCCTGCAACCGTTTCGCCGTCGACAAATGATTTGGCAGAAACAATCGCGTTTTTCCCGACTATCTTTTCCACGATGATTTTCGTTATCAGCTGATCCCCCGGTGTAACCGGCTTACGAAAGGAGATCTTCGAAATCTTTCCCAAATAATACACCGTATTTTCCTTTAATCCACCGCCGGATTTGGCCAGCAGAAAACAGGACGCCTGTGCCATATTTTCGACAATATAGACTCCGGGAAAAACCGGATGCCCCGGAAAATGCCCCTGAAACTGCGCCTCATTAACCGTAATATTCTTTAGAACCGTGACCGACTCATTAGGTGTAAATTGGGTTACTCGGTCGATGAGAAGGAAAGGATAACGGTGCGGAACATTACGCATGATCTCTTCTATATCAAACATGTAAACCCTTTCAGATCAGGCGGTCATCCCGCCGTCTATTGTAAATACCTGACCGGTGATGTATCCTGCTTTTTCGGAGAGTAGAAACGTCACCAACTCTGCTACCTCATCCGCCTTGCCCAGACGTTGCATGGGTATCATCTTTTTCATCTCTTCCAAATGCTTTGCATTTATCTTATCGGTCATATCCGTTTCTATGAACCCTGGAGCTACGCAGTTGACCGGAATGCCCAGCTTAGCGGTCTCTTTTGCCAGGGCACGAGTAAAGCCGATGATGCCTGCCTTGGAGGCACAGTAATTTGTCTGTCCGGCAAGCCCAATCAAACCGCTTACAGAGGTTACATTGACAATACTTCCCTTTTTATTCTTCATCAGCTGTACAATCAAGGCGCGAGTGACATTGAAATAACCGTTGAGGTTCGTATTCAGTACACTGTCCCAATCCTCACGGCTCATCAGAAAAAGCATCTTATCACGCGTGATTCCCGCGTTATTCACAAGCCCGTCCACATCCTGAAGAAAATCCTTGCACCGATCAACGAAATCCGAGGCCTGCTTAGGATCGGATAAGTCCGCTTCAAATGCCATGAGTTTTTCTCCAGTCGGATCAAGAGACTGAATCATCTCCTCGGCAAGAGCCTTATTCGAACGATAATTGAATGCGACTTTACATCCCTGGTTCACCAGCTTGGTCACAATTGCTTTCCCTATTCCGCGTGATCCGCCGGTAACGATAACATTTTTGGCCATGATTAATGGTCCTTCCGCAAATATTTCAATTTAACTGCTGCTGTCAATTGTCGTTTTCAGGTGCGAGCTTGGTTTCTTGTTTAGGGCTTATACCCTCACACCGACTCATTTTCAGCCAATGGTGCGGGTGGTTGACCGAATCACCATTCAGGGTGAAATAAAGAATGCGGGCGCGAATCAGCGAGTCGCTGCGCCATTTGTAGTGATAACCCATTTCCATGGTTAGATCTTCACTTTCAATGGATGCTACCAAAACGGTATCCTTAACCGAGTATGTACCGTTGCCTGATACGCTTTCGTCCCTCAAACTGGCGATCGATAGTGAATCCTCATTCTGAAACGTTATTACTAATCCCTCATCACTTACGCACCATGTACCTTCAAACTTCTGTTGGGATGAAAGTGGCAACACCACTGATAAAACGACTGCCGCGATGCCCGCTGAAAATGAACTTAGCTTCATAATTCTCTCCTTTTTAACTACTTTTCTCTGTATGTCTGCTCCCGAACATTCGGAACAAAATGGGTAAAAACAGCAATGAAAATGTTGAACTTGTGACCATCGATACAAAAACAAACAATCCGAAATGGCGTATCGGCGGGAAACTGGAAAACGCCAGAACGAGAAAACCGATCCCTACAACAAAAGTGTTGAACATTATGACCGCCCCTTTTGTCTTGGAGGTTGTCATAAGAGCTTCAAAAGCATTGACGTGAGAATCACGTACATACATATATCCCGCCACAAAATGGATCGCATAATCGATACCGATACCGATGCAGGTATTAACAATTATTACGGTAACCGCATTAATGGCGACACCAAAAAATCCCATAAGGGAATATACGAAAAGAGTCGAAAGCAGAATCGGTATGATTGCAAAAGCTCCCGTTCGTACCGATTTAAACAGAAGGCATAAAACCACAAACACCGAAATGAAGGCAATTAGTAATGAGGAAACCTGTGTATCTATGAGCACATAGGTCATCGCATCGTTCAGGACCGGAGGCCCGGCGACAAGAACCTCGAATGAAGGGTATTTTTCAGAAAGTGTTTCTTTTAAAGACTTTGAAAGTTCGAGGAATCGGGTACCGGTGACATTTTTGCAGATGAGCATGATTCTGGTTGTCGTTCTGTCTTCTGTAATCCAGTGGCTTATATAATTGTTGAAACGTTTTCCCAGAAGCCCCTTGCCTCCAAGAATCATCGAAACCGCAGCATCGGAGATCGGCTTATCAGTCAGCATCATGCTTACTTTTCTTATGAGGGGGAGCATGGATGTTGTGGCACCTACCATATCGAGGCTTTTTGCGTAGTTTGATATTTCTTCGACCGTTCGCCATTGATCTGCTGAAGTTAGCGTCGTGTCCCTGTTTTGGAGCACAACTGTCAAAAATCTGGTTCCTCCGAGGTGATCGCTGATAATCTCGTCGGATCTGCGTATCTGATTTTTAGCAGAAAACATGGCAATCGGATTGCCTTCAACGCGGACACGTATGTAACCTATTGTCCCTACGGCGATTATAACTCCCACAGCAATAAGCCACGCATAATCGTTGCGAACAAACGATCCGTAGTGATTCCAGAAATCAGAGCCGTTTTTCCCATGTGCTTTGGGAGGAATCGGGGATTCGGTACGCTTGTGGCGGGTGTAGGAAAGGGCAATGGGCAGCAGGATTATACTCAAAAGAAGGGCCAGGACGACCCCAATACTGGTAAATATACCGAAATTTCTGGTCCAGGGTACATCGGAGAATGCAAAAGAAAAGAAACCGACGAAAGTCGTTATCGCAGACAGGAAAATAGGCTTCATCAGCTCCGAAAAGGTTTTGACGATTATGTCCGTACCGCTGATATTACCCGACTCTGTGCTGTAGCGTCCGTATGTTTTAAATACATGAATCGCGCTTGCGACACCGATAGGAAACAAAATCACCGGTATCATGGAGGTGACCACCGAAAATTCGAATCCGAAAATCGACATAAGACCAAAAGTCCATATTATGGCGGTAAAAATTATAAGAAGGGATATGAGGGCATAATACAATCTTTTGAAAACCAGGTATAAAAGAATGAAAACAACGACAATACACAAGGGGAGCAACACGGAGAAGTCCCGACGCATCGCGGTGTCGATTGAATAGGCGTACAGGGGAGCACCGGTAATATACAGGCTTGAGCCTTCAAGAGAATCCAACCGGGCGTGAACGCGAGTGACCTGGGAGACAATGTCAACCTGATTTTTATCCTCCGGCACATCCATCATCATACCCAGAACAGATTCGTCCTGAGATATCAGTGCGTTAGTGAATTCGACATTTTCTTTTATTCGCTCCCGGATCTGCTCCTCTGTAAGCTCTTTCTTGCGCGAAACGATATAATCGCTGCTTAAGCCAAACAGTCCCCCGGAGACTGGAACCTGTATTGTTCCCAGATGAACAATGTTATCAATGCCGTCTATAGCCGCAAATTCTTGTCCCCAGCTTTGCATCGAATCGATTTTGGCTTTAAGGCTCAAAGTGTCGAATTTGGCGATAAGAAGAATAGAGCGCGGGGAAGAGAAGGTTTTCTGAAGGTTTTCGTAATCTATTTTTTCCGGGAGATCCGCCGGAATCGTTTTGGTCGGATCGTTGTTTACTTCCAGACGAGGAAGAAACCATATCATAAACACGGTAATTACCGCGGTTATGCCAATTACTACGGTTCGGAAACGAATAAGTGTATGAACAATTGAACTGGTTAAGTTGGATTTCATGAGCATTTTATCGGGAGAATTTCAGACTCCGGGAAAAAAGGTTGAATCATACAGTTATCTGAGGATAAAATATCCGCGGGGTCGCGTCGATGGGCAATCGCACGTCTAAATATACAAAAGCCGATGACTAAAATCATAACGTATATATATCTTTTATGGTGCAAAACGGATTTTATCAAAATATACTCAACAGTGTTTTGAAATTTTGGGGGTAAGGAGTGTATTTTTAATTTTAAATTTTTCTTCACCCTCTGTACCCCTATCTGTTATTTAAACGAAAATAATCAGGTAGACAATTGTGAAACGCCGATAATAGACGGCATTTCAGTAAGTTCTTCTTATGCTTGTACCCGTAGAAATCGCCTCTTTTGCCGTAGATCCGACAAGGAATGTGCCTTTGATTATACTCAAAGAGATAAACGGCAATAGAACGCTACCAATACCTGTAGGTAATACCGAAGCTTCGACGATAGCTTTGGGATCTTTGAATACTGCATCTGAGCGCCCCCTTGCAATCGATCTGGCGAAGAATCTGTTGGAAAGTCTTGGGGGAAAGCTGCAAAGGGCCGTTATTACCGATTATGAAGATCAGACCTTTTTTGCAAACCTGTATATCATCACCGCAAACAGTATTCAAATCGTTGATTGTCGTCCCTGTGACGCAATCTCCCTGGCCCTGCGTTGCAACACACGGATGTTCGTTAATGAAGGGGTTTTTGAAAAAACGCGACCGGATTATATCTCTTCTTCAAAAGATCGATTGAAGAAGATGATAACCGAACGTGATACACTCAATTTTGGCAGTCATTTTTTGGAGTAAGATATGCAATTTTTCTCAACGATCTGTTTAAGTGTGCTTTTAGGAACATCTCTTCTTTTCTCACAGCAGTATGATGATCCTCAAAAGCTGCTGCAAGCCGCACGAGCCTTCTATCAGAAGGGAGAGTTCGATTCGACCATATCGGTAATCAGAAACTACCTTAAGGATAAGGGCAAGGATGAGTCTACCGAATATATAGTCCCGCTACTTATGGAAGCGCTTGTTCGCAGAGGTGATCAGGTGTACTTTGACCGTCTGTTTCGAGTTTATAAAGACCGTTTTCCAAATTCATCCTATATGGGACGTCTTTTGTATCTTCGCGGTGTTCAGCTTGCCAGGGATCAAAAACACCGTGAGGCTGTCGTAGCTTTTTCCGAGGCCTGTAAAAAGGGTGTTACACCCACTTTGAATAAACTGGTTGTCGAAAATGTTACCCTTATATGCCAAAAAGTGCTTACACTTGACGACCTGAGTCGACTCACAGCGCGGGACCTTCACGTAACTGTAGCCGAAATAATCGCTTATCAGGAATTTAGCCGCTTATATAACCAAAACCAGGCATTCAGAGCAAAGCGAAAAGCGGAAGATTTTCTGCAAAAGTATCCCGATTCCAGATACAGATCCGAAGCCCGAAATATCATAAACCGCAGTCGTACTGCCGACAGAAGTCAGGTGGCTGTTGGTCTTATGGCTCCGATTAGTGGGTATGATGCCGATATCGGCAAACTGGTTGTGAGGGGTGTACAGCTGGCGGTCGAGCAGTTTAACAGCCGCGGTGGATTGCAGGTAAAGCTGGTAATAAGTGACACGCGCGGAGATATGATTGAGACGGTACGCAAGACAAAAGAATTGGTGGACGGATTTAAAGTACCGGTGATAATCGGCCCCATACTCAGCTCCAACGCGGTTGTGACCGCCTCAATGGTCATGGATAAAAACGTGGTGATGGTTACCCCGACTGCAACCGATGAGGGGATTGCGCGGTTGGGCCCGACTCTCTTTCAAGTGAATGTTACTCTTGGTATGCTTGGAAGGCGTATCGCCCAGTATGCGATGGAAAACGTTAACATAAAAGAATTTGCGGTTATATCCCCGCGCTCCGAGTATGGACGAGTACTCTCATCGGCCTTCATTGAGGAAGTCAAAAAACACGGAGGTGAGATTGTTGCCGAAGAGTCTTTTGAAGAGGGTACCACCGATTTTCGTCTGCAGTTTGAAAGTATTCGTTCCAATCTGCTTGCTCGTCGACGCGAGCAGATGGCCGTCGATCAGGGAATCAGCATAGAGCAGGCACATGAGACTGCCTACGAAGACAGTATACACTATCTGGATTCCACACTTTCGGTTGGGGGGATTTTTATCCCCGCGGAATCTGAAGATGTTGTAATGATTGCACCGCAGGTGGCTTTTAATCGGATTCAAACCCAGTTGTTCGGATCAAACGGCTGGCATACTTCCAAAACCATTCTCGACGGGAGAAAGTACGTAAACGACGCCTTTATTTCCACAAGCTTTGAAATCAACGAAAACGATCCGCGATGGAGCGAATTTGTAAAATTGTACAAGGCTCGATACGGTTCGAAGCCTGACAAGGTTGTTGCGCCTTTGAGCTACGACGCGGCAAAGATGGTTTTGGAAACCGTCGGGGAGACAGGTGACTTGGAAGATGGAAAAGAAATAGCTCGCCGACTGCTTGATATACAGAATTACAAAAGTGTTTCCGGCACCATATCTTTCAAGGGAACCGACGGCTCTAACAAAGAGACCGCCATCATGAAAATTAAGAACAGGAAATTCATACGAGTTCAGTAGTCTCGGTGAATCTTTATGAATGTATCACTCTGATGTTTGCCCCAAAAAAGCTTCTACCGGACTTTTTGGGTACAGCGGAAACAGAATCGGTCGATGCGGAATATAATCTATTTTCTGAAAGAGGCTTTGCGTGGCTTTTACCATGCCAAGCTTATGACGTTTGTGTCCATAGCAACGATAGGAATCACGTTGTTTTTTTTGGGCATGGTTATCGTCGTCTTTTTAAATGTGAGTAGATTCGTTGAGAATGCCGCTAATGAAGCCACGGTTGTCATTTATTTGACCGACAAAGTCGGTGAAGATTCCCTTGCCTGCGCAAAGCTGGCAGGCAAGGTAAAGGATTATCCGCAGGTTGCAGGAGCTGTACTCATAAATAAAGATCAGGCCTGGAAAAGATTCGAGGCGCTATACGGTAAAGATATGCTTCAGGCGGTGGACAGAAATCCGCTGCCTGCTTCTATTGAACTCACCATATCTCCCGACTACCGTTCCCCTCAGGCGCTTGCCGATTTTAAAAAAGAACTCGGCAACATTTCCGGTATCGAAACCATACAGTATTCTCAAGAGTATGCATCAAGGATAAACCGCGTATCGTCGATGTTTTCCTGGGGCTCGATCATACTTGGAGCGGTTCTGATCTTTGCCCTGCATTTTATGATTGCAAATACTATAAAACTCACCATCTACGCCCGTAAGGATCTGGTAACAAACATGCATTTTGTTGGTGCTACCGACAGCTATATAAAAATGCCTTTTGTGTTTGAAGGTATGCTGCAGGGGGTAGTCGGTGGGCTGTTGGGAATCGGAGCTTTTGGAGCGCTTCGGTTGGTTTTATCTCAGCATTCTATTCAGTGGGGTGGATGGCATATTCCGGCAATAATCTTCAGCGTAGGGGTACTTTTCGGTTGTTTGGGAAGCATGAGTGCGGTTCGAAAATTCCTTTCCTGATCACTTCGCTGCTTTTACTGGTATCGGTTGTTTACGGCCAGCAAAAACAGCGTCAGCTCATTACCGAGTATGAGAATAAGATCCGGAAAAACAGTGCTATGCTGGACTCTATCAAGCAGGAGCTTGAACAGGGGCGTCGTCAGCTGGATGATCTGCGCCAAAAGGAGGGTAATTTTCTTCAGCAGTTAGAGCAGCTTGAAAAGAATTTGGCGACCGCAAGCGTTTTTATTGAAGAACTCGACAACAACATTGATACGGCAAACATCCGCATAGGCTACCTCAACGACTCTCTTGCAGGCGCGGTTAGACAACTGGATGCGCGCCGCGGGGCAATGGAAAAACGTCTTCGCAGTATCTACAAGGCCGGCGAAATAAGTATCTTTGAAATAGTTTTGACATCTTCTACTATCGGTGATATGATTCGGCGGATTCGCTATTTTCAGGAACTCAACCGCTATGACCGCGAACTTTTGGCGTCCATAGACAGCTCCCGGGCAAAAATCGTTCGCCATACCGATGAGCTTGAAAACAAGCGAGAGCAGTTAATTGCTTTAAGGACTCTTAAGGAGCAGGAGCAGGAAGAGCTTAAGGAGACCCGTCGGGTCAGACAAGACATGCTTGAGAAGATATGGGACGAAAAAAGTGCTTACCTGGCCATGATCGAAGAGCTTGAATCGGCTCAGAAAGAGCTTGACATGCTGCTCAAGGCACTGGCACAAAAAAAAGAAAAGGCAAAGGTCGAGCTTGAGCGGGGGCGTAAGATCGCTTTCAAATCCCGCAAGGGTAAACTTCCCTGGCCGGTTGCAGGGCCGGTTATCAAAAAATTCGGCAGGATTATTCATCCCGAATACAAGACGGTAACCATGAGCATCGGTATCGATATCGGTGCCAAACAAGGCGAAGAGGTCGTGTGTGTGGCGCCTGGTGTTGTGGAGTATATCGGGTCTATGCGAGGTTATGGAAAGTTTGTAATAGCCAATCACTACGATGAGTATCTGACTATTTACGCACATTTGGATCAGATAAGAGTGAGGGCGGATCAGACTCTTGAATATGGAGCCGTTATAGGTACCGTCGGAAGTACCGGTTCCATTGACGGGGCCAAACTTCACTTCCAGGTACGAAAATCCACCGAACCGTTGGATCCGGGGGAATGGTTAGAGGTTCACAATTAGTATGAGACGTATACAGTGGCGTAAATTTATCGGGCACATTAGATTGAAGCAGACTTTGGGAGCGGCGTTTAATAATAACGCTCTTGGGCATGCTTATCTTTTCAGTGGAGATTTCGGTTCCGGTACATTCGCTGCGGCTCTGGAGCTTGCCGCGGCTTTGTTGTGCGACGGTGAAGGCGATGTTCCCTGTTATCAGTGCGAATCATGCAGGCAGTTGGAGCATCATGCTCATCCGGATTTTCACATCACCATGCCCGTACCACTTCAAAAAAAACATAAAGGCTCCGATGGAAAATTGTCCGATGAGGGGTGGAAATACGTGTCAAATTACTGCAGATATCGTATGGAGAATCCATATACGCTCGCTGATGATTTTCCCGAAAACTTTCCATTCGATAAGTCGGATGAGAAAACAGCCGTTTCGTCCGGAATCCCCGCGATTCCGGTTGAATGGATCCGTGAAACAAATCACGCTATTTTACGAGGTGCGGTACGGGGCAAAAGAAATGTCGCGGTTTTTATAGATGTGGATATGATGAAAAAGGAGTCGGCAAACGCAATACTAAAGACGCTGGAAGAACCGCCTGCCGAAACGGTAATCATATTGATCACCGAGAGAATTCATGCCGTACTTCCTACAATCCTTTCTCGCTGCCAGATCATGCGTTTCGGGTATTTATCGCCCGAGGATATCAGACGTGGGATAAAAGAGAGATACGCCGATTTGACGGAGGAGAGCATAGACAATGTGGTACGTTGCGCCGGAGGTTCGCTGAGTGCCGCCCTTGGGCTAATCGAGCGTCCCTTGGACTTGCGACTGAAGGATGCCGGCACACTCTGGGGGTTATGTACAAAAAAGGACAAACTTGCATTCGCTTCTGAACTGGACGATTTTATCAGCGAATCGCTTGACGGTGGAAAGGATCATCAGGCGTGTGAGCGTATTTTGACCTACGTTATTTATTTAATACGGGACATTTACCTGTCAAAAATTCCCGGGACTCAGAAGTATATTAGAACAAATCCCTCGCATACCGAGGTCGTACCGCAACGGCCGCAAGTAGTTGAGCGAATGGTATCGGTTTGTCAGGATGCGATTTATTCTGTTCGGTCTCGCGGTAATGTGGCCCTGACTTTAACAAATTTCGCCCTGACAATGATGGAGATTATCAATGGCCAAGAACAGTAAATTAGTTGAGATAGTATTTAAGGGTGAAAGACGTGCAATTTTTCGCAATCGTAACGAGCTTGAAATAAAAGAGGGTGATTATGTGCTGGTGGAAGCCGAGCGGGGTCACGATATGGGACAGGTTTTTCTGATGGGAGATTTGGTTCCGCTCAAAAGGGGTAAAGGTGAAACCAGAAGCATTATCCGAAAAGCCTCCGAGCGAGATCGGGAGACGCATCAGCTCAATCTGAACAAAGAGCGCAACGCATACAAAGTATGTAAAGAGAAGATCGAGTACTATCATCTCGACATGAAACTGGTAAGGGTGGAAATGCAGTATGACGGCAGCAAGATCACATTTTATTTTACTGCCTCCCAGAGGGTGGACTTCAGGGAGCTGGTTCGTGACCTGGCATCGGTTTATCGGACTCGAATCGAGTTACGTCAGATCGGGGTAAGGGACGAAGCCAAAAGGATGGGCGGATACGGCATTTGCGGCAGAAAGCAATGCTGTTCAGCTTTTCTCAGGGAGTTCGAACAGATAACCACTCAAATGGCTAAAGATCAGCAGCTTTCCCTTAATCCTACCAAAATATCAGGTAATTGTGGACGGCTGTTATGCTGTTTAAGATATGAGGAACAGTATTATCAAAGCGTATTCAGCAAGTTCCCCCCTCCGGGATCTACGATACTTATAAAAAATAAAAGGGCGATCCTTACCTATATTAATGTGTTCGAAGAGGTGGGGCTTCTTAACTACGAGGACGGATCGCACGAGTGGCTTGCTCCGGAAGAAATGAAGAAAGGAAAGATTGAAGATGTCATTTGACCAGCCCGAAAGCACCGGGAATAAGCGACCGTTGCTGGTTACAAGTGCTCTCCCATACGCCAATGGTGATATTCATCTTGGCCATTTGGTAGAGGTGGTACAAACCGATATGTATGTCAGGTTTCGCAAGATGCTTCAGGATCGGGTCTTGTATGTCTGTGCCGATGATACTCACGGTACGCCGATAGAGCTGTCCGCCCTTAAACGCAAGATCACTCCGGAGCAGCTGATTGAAGAGGCATGGGAAAACCACGTGCGCGATTACAGCGCATTTTCTATCGGGTTTGATATTTTTTATTCGACCAATTCACCGGAAAACCGCGAATATGCGGAATTTATTTACAAAAAGTTGCGTGAAAACGGGCTTATAGTATCCCGCAAGATATCTCAATACTATTGTGAACACGATAAACGATTCTTACCCGATCGGTTTATCAGCGGGACTTGCCCCAAATGCGGCGCAAGAGATCAGTATGGTGATGTATGCGAGTCTTGCGGAGCGACATACGAGACAACCGATCTGGTTTCTCCCGTGTGTATCATCTGCGGAAGTGTCCCACAGATAAAAGAATCGGAACACTTCTTTGTGAGCCTGGATAAACGTGAGGATTTCCTTCGCGACTTCATCGGGCAGGGCCAAGTCATGCAGGAGGACATGAGCAACTTTGTGATGCACTGGATAAACGAAGGTCTTCGTGAGTGGTGCATCTCAAGAGACGGACCGTATTTCGGGTTCAAGATTCCCGAAACGGAAAACAAATTTTTCTATGTCTGGCTGGATGCGCCTATTGGATACATCTCGTCTACCGCGAAATGGTGTAAAGACAATGGAATGAACGTAGATGAATTTTGGAGCAGGAACAGCTCCGGCGAAGTTGTTCATTTCATCGGCAAGGATATCGTCTATTTCCACGCATTGTTTTGGCCGGTTATGCTTCAGGCCGCCGAATTTAAACTTCCCTCCCGGATTTTTGTCCATGGTTTCCTTACTGTTCAAGGCGAAAAAATGAGCAAATCCCGGGGAACCTTCATCCTCGCCCGCGATTATAGTGAAAAGATAAAGCATCCTCATGCCTGTGAGTATCTGCGCTTCTATTATGGGGCAAAGCTTTCCAACCATGCAGGAGATATCGATCTGAATTTCGAAGAATTCTGTAATCGTGTAAATACGATGCTTGTAAACAACATCGGAAACTTGCATCACCGAACATTCGTATTTATGGACAGGTATTTTCAAAGCACGGTGCCAAATTCCGATTGGGATCAGACTATCGAGCAGGAGACCGAGAATGCGGCGGCACTAATAAAGCAGCATTTCAAAAATGTGGAGTTTAAGGCTGCGGTCGAAAAAATTCATGCTCTTGGTAGTATCGGAAATAAATATTATCAGGACACAAAGCCCTGGGAGCTTGTGAAGAGCGACATGAAGGCGGCCGAAAAAGTCATGGTCACCTGCGCGAATCTGGTCAAGGCACTTGCGGTTTTTCTCAAGCCGATTGTACCCAATCTGATCAAGCCGGTGGAAGAGCAGTTCGGCAAGGAGTTTACATGGGAGGACTACCATTTTTCAGTTAAGGGAATGAAACTCGGCAAGACAGAGAAACTGGTACAGCCTATCCAACTTTCTGAATTCGACGAGATCATAAAAGGTATGGTTACATCGCAAGAGAAGGAAGATACGCAAGAGGTCACACAGATCGAAATCGAAGATTTCGCGAAGGTCTCTCTTAAGGTCGGAACAATTGTCGAAGCCCAGAAAGTCAAGAAATCGAATAAGTTGTTGAAGTTGAAGATTGATGACGGGCAAAGGAAACGCCAGATTATCAGCGGAATTGCCCAGCATTATACGCCCGAGCAGCTAATCAACAAAGAAGTCGTGTTTGTGGCGAATCTAAAACCTGCCAAGCTTATGGGGGAAGTTTCCGAAGGGATGGTTTTGGCTGCTCAGGATGAAGACAGGTTGGTTTTGATTCAGCCCTCCGGGGAAATTCAGCCTGGAGCAGAGGTTTCGTGAACGGCGGGGGATTTCCGACCCCGCGTGAAGTGGTAGGGCTTAAATCGGTTGAGCCCGACCACGTTCAAGACCTGGCCTCACAGCTTAACGTTTCGCCGCTTCTTGCCACCATTCTTGCAGCCAGGGGGCTTCGAACATTTGAGCAATGCCGACGATATTTTCGTCCCGACATTTCCCATTTTCATGATCCTTTTCTACTCAAGGGAATGGAGAAAGCTGTCCGTCGAACCGTAGAGGCCGTCCAAAAGGGCGAGAAAATCACCATTTACGGTGATTATGATGTTGACGGAGTCACATCGACCGTTCTCATGGTGCGGGTAATCCGGGAGTTAGGCGGAACGTGTGATTACTATCTGCCCAATCGATTGATTGAGGGGTATGGGGTTTCCGAGGAGGGAATCGATTCCATAGCGGCAACCGGCACGAATCTTATAATAACCGTTGATTGTGGAATCACCTCTATCAAACCGGTTGAGCGGGCTAAGAAGCACGGAATCGATATAATCGTAACCGATCACCACTCTCCCCACGAAAACTATCCCGATGCCCTTGCAGTGATTAACCCCAAAATTTGCGACTACCCCGATCAGGATTTGGCCGGAGTAGGTGTAGCGCTTAAACTCTGTCAGGCGCTGGTAATGTGGATGGGGCGTGATGAATACATCTGGCTTCGTCATCTGGATATCGTCTCACTGGGTACCGCTGCCGATATAGTTCCTCTGACAAATGAAAACAGGGTAATAGTAAAGCTTGGTTTTGAGCAGATACAGAAAACCCAGAACATTGGATTACAACATCTGCTTGAGGCGCAGGACATCGCCCATCGAACGATTTCTACCCGGGAAGTAGTATTTGCGATAGCTCCCTGCATAAATGCCGCGGGCAGGCTGGGTGACCCGTCACGCGGAGTCAAACTGCTGCTCACCCAAAACTGTTCCGAAGCCGCGTTGTACGCAAAAGAACTCCTTCAGGCCAACAAAGAGAGGCAGGCATTAGACAAAAGTGTGCAGTCACAGGCAATAAAGTGGGTTTTGGAAAATTGTGACCCTTGTGATGATTTCGCGCTTGTGGCGGCCGATCAGAATTGGCACGTAGGTGTAATAGGAATAGCTGCTTCGAAACTGGTGGATCGTTTTTATCGACCAACATTTCTTTTTTCCATTGGGCGAAATGGGCTGGCTAAAGGGTCGGGGAGAAGTATACCCGGTGTTCATCTATTGGATCTGCTTCACAAGTGCAGTGATTGTTTGGAAAGTTACGGCGGGCATTCGGCGGCTGCCGGTGCATCGATACGGGCGGAGAATATCGACGAATTTCGTGAGAAATTCCGAAAAGCGGTGAGGGAGTCGTTTGAGCCGGATCATTTTTACCCAAGGGTAATGGCCGATGCGCAGGTTAATATCGCCTCACTGACACCAAAGTTTTTTGGCATCCTGAAACAGATGGAGCCTTTTGGGCCTGGTAATATGAGACCGGTGCTGTTATGTAGTGAGTTGTCACACCGGTTTGATCCCAAGATCGTCGGGAAAAACCACCTGAAAATGACAGTGACCGGTCAGGGGGTTGTTATGGATGCCATCGCGTTTAATTTCGGAGATCGTTTTTCCGAGATTCGGGGGGCGGATAAGTTTTCACTCGCCTTTTCACTCGATCAGAACGACTGGCAGGGAAAGTTGCGTTTGCAGATGAAAGTCAAAGGAATTGCAGTATGAAGATGTGGGATGGAAGGTTTTCGAAACCGGTAGATGCATTGATGGATGAATTCAACCGCTCACTACCGATTGATCGGGTGTTTGTTCGGGAAGATATCCAAGGAAGTATTGCCTGGGCCAATGCGCTTCATAAAGCGGGGGTCATCTCATCTGATGACCGGGAGAAGATGGTAACGGGACTCAAAACGCTTCTTAAGAAAGCTGAAAATGATGAGCTTGAGTTTCTTTACTCGGATGAAGATATTCATATGGCGATCGAGAGACTGCTCGTGGAGGAGATTGGCGAGGCCGGTTCCCGGCTTCATTCCGGAAGATCCCGAAACGATCAGGTCGCAACCGATTTTCGTCTCTATACAATGCGTGCTCTCAAGGCTACCGAAGAGAAGTTGAGTTATCTGCAGCAGGTCCTCTACGATCGTGCACAGACGGATAAAGAGGTGATCGTTCCAGGCTACACTCACCTGCAGCAGGCTCAGCCTGTAAGCCTGGCTCACTACTGGCTGTCATTTTTCTTTTGTCTGGAGCGTGAGAAGTCCCGACTTCGGCATGCGGTCCAAACCGCCGATCGCCTGCCGCTGGGATCGGGAGCGGTAGCGGGCAGCGGATTTGTGGTCGATCGTCATGCCATAGCCCGTGAACTTGGATTCAGCCGTGTGATGGAAAACAGTATGGATGGAGTGGCGTCGCGCGATTTTGTGCTGGAATCCTTAAGCGCGCTGGCTTCCCTGGCTATTCACATCAGCCGCTATGCCGAGGAGCTTATAATCTGGTCCTCGCGGGAATTTGGGTTCGTTGAGTTGGATGATGCCTGGTCGACAGGCTCGAGCATGATGCCTCAGAAGAAAAATCCCGATTCGCTTGAGTTAATACGGGGCAAATGCGGTCGATTCATCGGAAACTACACTCGTTTTGCTGCTACCCTGAAAGGCATAGGTCTTACCTATTACAAGGATCTCCAGGAAGATAAAGAGCCGCTTCTGGACAGTCTGGTTCAGATTGATCTGATTGTTCGTGTATTTGCTGAGGTAATCAAAACGATTCAGGTCAAAGGGGAGAGCATTCGGGCCAAACTTGATCCGTTTCTGCTGGCTACCGATGTCGCGGATTATCTGGTTCGTAAAGGAATCCCATTTAGAAATGCACATAAGATTGTTGGAAAGCTGGTCGGCTGGTGTGTTGAAAATGATCGCGAGCTGACCTCTTTATCGGTAAAGGAACTTAAAGAGTTTGACGGTGCATTCCAAGACGATGTTCTGAAGCTGTTCGACTGGCAGACTGCTCTTGCAGGCAGGGATATTGAGGGGGGCACCGGGCCGCGAAGTATAGATGGGCAAATGGAAAAGGCTCAAAATGTTTTAAAGGGTTTGATTTAGTAATCTTCAGATCGCCATGTTTGTTTGCTCATCTGCATCTGTTAGAATGAATCCATCGACATGTTTTTTGGCTGTTGAAATATGCGATTCGTAAACAGATACTGAAAGAATTCAAAAATTATGACAATGCCGGAAAAAGAAGACCGCTTCACGGTTAGATATCAGGTTACGGTTCGCGAGGGTGGTAAGATCGAGCAAATAGCGCGTGATATAGCGGTGGAGCAAACGGTCGAAATCCCTTTTGACTGCATTCCGGATGAGCATATCAGACGGGGAATCATCGGTAAAATCGAATATATCCGGCAGTTAAAGCAGGATAAACCACGATATGAAGTCCATATCAGCTATCCGTCGGCTGTGACCGGCCGGGAAGTTCCCCAGTTTCTGAATGTACTGTTTGGTAACATCTCACTCAAATCCAACATACAGATAAAAGATTTCTCCTATCCGCACGATCCGCGTCTGTTTCCCGGTCCAACCTCCGGTATTCCCGGTATAAGGAAGCGTTTAGGGGTGTACAGTCGTCCCCTGACCTGCACTGCATTAAAACCCCTTGGTCTTTCCACCGAAGAACTTGCCCGGCTGGCAGGAGAATTTGCGGCGGGAGGAGTCGATTTCATAAAGGACGACCACGGGCTCTCCGATCAGCAGTACCATCCGTTCAGGGAGCGGGTAGCGCGATGTCAGGAAGCGGTGACACGGGGCAATGCACTAAATGGCGGCAATACGATTTACAGTCCTATGGTATCGGGAAGCTTCGATCGGATAATGCAGCAGGTGGAGTACGCACTGTCGTGTGGTGTGCGGGCGATTCTTATGGCCCCTATGCTTGTCGGTATGGATACCGTGCGGTATGTAGCTCAAACATATGGTCCAATCATTCTGGCTCATCCGTCGTTTACCGGTACTCATTTTCATGATCGAGATCACGGTATGACACCGGCGGTACTGCTTGGAAAGCTTTTCCGACTGATAGGGGCGGATGTTTCAATATTTCCTAATGCCGGTGGGCGTTTTGGATTTACGCAAGAGGACTGTGCCCGTTTGGCTTCTGCGCTTCGGGGGCCAATGCACAATGTCAAACCGGCATTTCCATGTCCGGCCGGTGGTATGCAGCTAAAAAAAATTGATTCGATTATCCAACAATTTGGGCCCGATACGATGCTGTTGATTGGAGGATCCATCCTGCAGCATCCCCATGGGGTTATAGAAGGCACCAAGGCGTTTGTGGATGCCGTAAGCCGGTTGTTTCCCGAAGAGGCAACCGCAGATACGCAAAGCAATATGTGGCAGGCGCCCTCAGCCTGCGAACTGCCCGCCGCTGGAATAAACCAAAACAAGCATGTCTCAGAGCTGTTGCGTAACGATTCTTTTCGCTGGAGCGACCGGTCGGTTGATTTGTATAAAACGGACACTACGGTGAATTTCAAAGGAATAAGCCGGCAGAATTTATTCGGCATATTTGGCGAAAAAACCTCTTTCGAACTACGCTATTTTGAAATCGAGCCGGGAGGATATTCCAGTCTGGAGCGCCATGCCCACGAGCATGTCATTATTGGAGCGCGCGGTGAGGGCATCATAAGAAAAGGCGACAACGATTACACCGTCAGTGTGCATGATATAGCGTATGTAAAGCCCCACGAAGTTCACCAGCTTCGAAACAACACCGAACAACCTTTCGGGTTTTACTGTATCGTTGACCGTACCAGAGACCGGCCGGTAGCCCTGGATTGAACGGTATAACTTTTTTTTCGGCTTACCTATTACTTTACTTTATCGCATCGCATCGCATTGCATCCCGTGCTACACTGATCCTGCTTACAAAAGAATTGTGCCGGTATCAAGGACTACTCAGAATCTGTTCAGAGAAACCACAACTGGTCCTGCTGTTGAAGCTATTTCGACTTTCGTTTACAGCCACACTATTTAACTGCTTGTTTCTATGTTTCTTTTATGTATCTTCTCTTATCCCCAAAACTTGCTTAATGTCTTGGAAATTGCATCACTCTCGTTCACGTATCCAATCTTCCATTCGGGAGGCAGCAGCGTGGAGTAAGGAGTACGTGTGAAGCGTTTGTCAATTAGAAGAATCATTCCTCTATCTGTTTCCGAGCGTATAACTCTACCTGCGGCCTGCAATACTTTGTTTATTCCCGGATAAACATACGCGAAATCGAAGCCGGGTTTCCCGCTTTTATGGAAGTGATCTTTAATCAGCTCACGTTCCTCATGTATCTGTGGAAGCCCCACTCCAACTATGACCACACCGACCAGCTTGTCACCAACCAAATCTATCCCTTCGCCGAAAACTCCTCCCATGACCGCCAGCCCCAGAAGCGTCTCCGAGTTCTCTTCCGTGAAATTCTCAAGAAACGCACGGCGCTCGTTTTCGTCCATCGACGGGGTTTGAGTTACCAGATGGAGTTCTGAGTGAAAATCACTAAGATATTTCTCCACCAATTGGAGGTAGGCATAAGAGGGGAAGAAAACCAGGTAATTACCTCTTTTTTGTTCTATGGCAGCCGAAATCATTTGGGCGATTTGGGGAGCGGTATCTGTCCTATCCTTATAGTAGGTGGATACGGAGGAGCCGATGAGCACATTAAGATTTTCCGGGGGAAAAGGGGAGCCGATTCGAAGCAGTTTCGCATCGCGGCAGCCTCCCAAAATATCCCGAAAGTAGCCGGGAGGGGAGAGGGTCGCGGAGAAAAAGACCGACGCGTTGGCCCGCTTGAGAGCCATTCTGAGCAAAAGGGATGGATCGAGGCAGAAAAGCTTGACGATAAGATTCTTCTTATGTCGTGTTATAGTGGTGCGGTAATGTTTGCCGTAATTTTCTTCTATGCGCAGAAAAGAGAGTGTCTCGAAGTAAAGTTCCAGAAGCTCTTCCCGGGCGGGGTGTTTTTCATTGCGTGCAAGCCTTTTTTGCGCCGCGGTAGCAAATGCGCCCAGATTATGAAGCAGCGCCGGAGGAGGTTGCTCCTCAGTCCGGAAGTGCCCGCCCTCCATTGAGCCGTCAATCTCCCGAAGAAGGTTGAGAAGCCTTGTGAGGGCGCGTTTGATCTCAGGCATGCCGCGTCTGATTTTCTTCCTTAGAGCCCCATAGCGCTGCGAGACACATTCCGCGGAAAACATCTCCCGTGCCCTGTCGACAAGATTGTGAGCTTCATCGATAAGAAAAACATATCGCTCATCCTCTTCGTCGAAAAAACGTCTGAGATAGACGCTCGGATCAAACACATAGTTATAGTCGCAGATGATGCAGTCACACCACAGCGCAACATCGAGGCTTAGTTCGAAAGGACATACACAATGGGTTTGAGCAATCCGCTCGATTTCTTCTCTGTCAATGTTTTGTATTTCAAACGTCTCAGTCAGTGCACCGCTCAGACGATCGTAGTATCCTTTACAGTAGGGACAATCATCCGGATCACAGGACCTTACGGGAAGAAGGCAGATCTTGTCTTTGGCTGTAATACAAACCGATCTGATTCGCAGCCCTTTGCGACGCATCAGCTCAAGCGCATCGCGGGCTGCTGTGGCGGTGACACCCTTGGCGGTGAGATAGAAGATTTTTGCCGCAGCATCTTCTCCCATCGCTTTTATGGAAGGAAAAAGGGTGGCAATAGTCTTACCGGTGCCGGTTGGGGCCTGGGCGAAAACCTGCCTGCCGTTTTTTACCGCCCGATATACCGCCCCCGCAAACTCTCGCTGCCGCGGCCTGAATTGACCGAACGGGAAAGAAAGCTCGGTAATGGATTGGTTGCGTACCTCTTTCCACTCACGGGCGATGCGGGCCAGACGCAAATACCGCTGTGCGGCCTCGGTGAAAAACTTTTCAAGCTCCTCCCGCCTCTGCGTGCGATCAAACGATCGGATTTCAAGCGTGTCGAGATGGGCATAGGTGATTCGAATGGTAATCAGGGGAAGATCGTGTTCGCGGGCATACATATAGGCGTAGCAGCGTGCCTGTGCCCAGTACATCGGATTGTCCCATTCGCCGAGGGCATCCAGCGGAGTGAGAACCGTCTTGATCTCTTGGACAACCGGTGGATCCTCCGAGCCGATTATCCCGTCGATTCTCCCTCCCACACGAAGCTTGAGTGGATTTTGCCCCTTTCCCGGGGCCGCTTCTTCCACATCCGCAGATACCGCCACCTCCGCCTCGTAGCCTTCCCCATACGATTTCTGGATCTTTTGGTGAGCCTTTATCGCCCGCACCGTGCGATCGGGCGGGGAAAAGAGGCTTGAAGCGTGCAGATCACCGGAGGCACAGGTGACTGCCACAAGTTTCAAAACCGAGATTCGTATTGGATCCGACATATCGAATATATTACCATAGGCGGTGGGAGGCGGCGACCTGAAAAACTAATTCATGCCTCTGGATAAATCACATTCGACTCTTTGCTCTACCGGCAGCATTCTTCTCGTCTCTCGTCATAATACGCATCCAAAACCATAAAAAAAAGCATATAAATCTTCTGTCTTCAGTAGCCAAAAAGGGCAGAAAGGTTTTTCTTACTACTAATCTAATCCTTTGGCTTTTATCCCATCCATCTAAGCAAGAAACCTTCGATTCTATCTCTGACCACCTCGCGTGCATCGTACCTGTTGAATCCCTGCATCATTAGATCATCGTAAGGAGTTTCAGTGTGCCGAATGTGCGCGCGGACCGCGAGCGTGACAGCTTTCTTATCAAGCTCTTTTGCAGCGGCGCTCCGTCCGACCCGGCCGCTGTATTTAAGGCAGGCGTGCTGAGCGATTTTTTCTTCTCGCCCAAAAGGGCAGTGGGGATAAAGCTCACGAATACGTTTACTGAATTGTTGGATGAATTCTCTGTCCAGCTCAGCTCGCTTAACGGATGCTTTTTCTCGTCTTTGTTCGCGCTTATCCGCATCGGCCTCACACTCCTTTTCCGCCCGATTTACCGCCTGCTCTTCTACAAGGAGGCCCTGACGTTCATAGCGCTTGCGCCTGCGGCTCCATTTCAGCACAACCGCAAACAGACGTGAGTGTTTTTTGGCCCTACGGGTAAGCGCGGCATCACCGGAGGGAAGAAACATAAGATGGTCCAGATCCGCGCACTCCAGACACACGGCTTTTTTATCACCCTGAAGGGTTATCCAGGCGCTGCTGCCCAAATCCTCCTTACATTCATCACATGTGGTTTCTTTACTGGAAATAAATACCTTCAAATCATCAGTTTTCGGCACTCAGATGATCTCCTTTGTTGTGGGTATTGCAAAAGTAAAATAACAGCCCAGCTTTCCAGATTCAATATAAGTTTCAGCAAAACCGAACATAAGTTCCGAAATGATAGATTTCTGATAGTTTATTTGTACCCGACACACAAGTTGTTGCATTTCTGTGCATTAGTTACACCGCTTTTTTGAATCGGTTGCCTGCAAAATCTATTGTAGCGCCTTTTTCATTTGACTCTGGACTCTTCTTCCGATATAATAAAGAAACATAGTTTAAGCGATATAATAAATTCTGGGTTTATAGCTCACTTGCCGCCTTATTGAGGTCACCTCGTCTCTAATCAAAAGTGGATGAATTTGCAAGTGCATCTAAGTCCGAGTACGTTGACATATACATTTCGTTTACTGTTTTCCCAAATACCAGGGAGTTCACTTCTATGCCCGCTTTGCAGCAGTACAGCCTTGACCCGGTTATGAACAACCTTACACCATTTCTGGAATCACTTGATGAATATCCGGAGACAATCACCGGTTTCCCGTCTCCCGATACGGGACGTCTTCCCAGGGCGTATATCAGTCGGATAAGTTTTTTCCCAATCGGTGATCCGCCCGATTTCGACACGGTTTCGGAATTTCTTCTGCTGGATTATCTGAATGAATCCAAACGTGTCTGGACTGCTCATAAATCTGTACGCAGAGGCGATATTATATTCTTTGTGTTGGCCGGCTCGGCGCTAAAGGAGTTGAGGACGGTCAAAAAGATTTTTGACGATTCTGGATATCAATTTCCACACCCCTGGGCCAGGCTTTATGAGTGGACAAAACAAAATGCCAAAAAACTCATTGCCTATTCGTATTACCTGGGTGAGCCCAAAGAAATCGAAGACATGAGTCACACAAGATGGAAACAACAGGCGCGGCTGGGAAAAATACAGTTTCTACGCAAGTCGCTGCCCATAACACAGCTTGATTATTCCAGTGTCCCAACCGCACGCGAAGAGATTGTCGGCGGACTGGGAACGGACATGAATCCGCATCGATATCTGTCTACGGCATCATTTGATCTGCTTCAAAAAGAAATCATCAAGCATAATCCTAATAAAGCGTTGCAGGAAATAACTGTCGCCACATTCGGAAAATATGCAGAAATTAGTTCCGAGAATTGGATGGAAAAGATCCCCCATTATGATGATTTCTGGGCGGAGTGCCATGTGCGTGAGATCTTTGTCGATGAACTTCTGCGGCGTCTGTCCGATGACGGCCTCTACCATGCCGAATGCGGTATCATGCGCAACAAAGTTAAAACCGGTAAATTCGTCGACTATGTAATTCGTGCCGGGGGAAGATGGATGCCGGTGGAAGTAAAATATAACGCAAAGAGTGTCATCAAACGGCTTGAACAGCAGGTGAAGCAATATATCGACTGTGAAGCAATACTGAAAAACGGTGAGTGTGTATCCATTCCTCACAAAGACATACTGGTCATAGATCGTGACCGTGTGTGGCTGTGGCGTAACGGTGAGCCAAACAAGACACCCATTCTTTCAAGACATGAGATCACACCCCGCATTCTGAAGGAAACAAAGGAGATGCTCGCATGGATTAATCGATCTTAACGCTCAGGCTCGTATAAGCCCATGCAATCATGACGAAAGAAGGATTTTGCATCGAGAGTCAACAAGGTTCGTATTCCAATCTGCATACCTGGTTTGTCAATCCCCATTTTCGCATATCTCAACCGGATACATGGCAACCCCATTGCATCTATGTATCAGCTTCTCCTAAAGAGTCTCACCTTTTTCGCTATGACAATGATTTGTGCAATACATCCATACGTCCGGTTCGACTTCGACGAACCCTCCCGATTCGTTCCGAGATAATACATCCATAATTGCGCTTCGAATCTCGTGATGAGCGGCTTTCATGGCGATGAAAATGTGAAGGGTTTTCATGGCGATGTTA
>CAZPHU010000010.1:0-61244 GCA_964586285.1 uncultured Fibrobacterota bacterium
GACTCGTGGATTATGATTCCACTGCTCTAACCAACTGAGCTACGCTGCCACATATGATTGATAATATATGTGATTTTTTTACCTGCGTCAATATTCAGGCTTTAGTCAAAAAGTCATTGAGTATTTCCAAAGGGCAATTCTCACATTTTTAGGGTTTTTCAGGGCTCTATTTCTTGTTTATCTTTTTATCAGCCTTTATCCAGCTCTTTATTCCGTCCTTCAGATGGTATAAATTTTCGAAACCCGCCGCATTGAGTATCTGCCCTGCTACCGTACTTCGATTGCCCGAACGACAGTAAATAAGAATGTTTTTTCCCCGGTAGTCTTCGATTTCATTCAGCCGCCCTTGAAGTTGGGAGATCGGAATCAAATGTGCCCCTTTAATATGCCCGGCATAGAACTCTCGTGGAGTCCTTACATCTAAAATCAGAACGTCTTCTTTTTTTATCATCCGCTCTGCTTCCTGAGGGCCTACATTGGTAAATTTCGCACTCTTTGAGCTTTCATAGTCCATTACAATGATTCTTCCAACCATGGCACCGTCGCCCGATGGGCAGTTGCCATTGCAGTAAATTGGGAATATACCGGTTTTTGCCGCCTTAAACCCGACAGTTAAATCCCGGCCCGAATCAGCTTCGCCGATAAGTTCATACTCCGGAATGCTCACGGAATGTTCAAAACCGGCATTTTTGAATGTCAGATTAACTGTGTCACCCCTGTAAACGTAAATATCCCCAAGGTTTTCGGAAGCCCCTTCGACACTCAGCTCAATCACACGAATTCCGCTAATCAGTTTTCCATTCGGTTTAAACTGGTCCGAAAGTTTTTCATTACCGGAATAATCATCGATGACCCTTACGTAGTCCTCTTTTGGCCTTACACCGGTAAGTGCATGAACTGCTTTTTGATTTTTCACGAAAACGACATAGGGTATTCCTCTTACACCAAAAGCTTGTGCAAGGGATGGATGCTCATCAACATTTATCTTGTAAAATTCAGCCTTCCCATCCGCCTCTTTGGCGATTTTTTCAAGCATCGGCGACAATATTCTACACGGCATGCACCATTCGGCATACAAATCAAAAACAAGAAGACGATCCCTCTTTTGAACTATTTTTTCGAATTCCTCTGTGCTTGAAATTGTTTTTACAACATCCTGAGAGTTTTCTTTGGCCCCCTTCTCATCACCCGTTTCAGCCTCATTTCCACACCCTGCAATTAGAATAAAAAAACCAATGATTGCAGCCGTTGCTGTACATCCTACCTTTATTTTCAATGTCACCATCTCTCCTTGAAGAATTCGAGGCGCCTATGTGTATTTTGTATTGATCACTTGATTCAAATAAAAATTACGAAAAGCCAATCATTATATGAATTTTTTTGATCAGCCGAATTTGTCCTTTTAAAAACGTAATAACCGGGATAATGATTAAAATACATGTACTCTTTGGCAAAAATAAACCTCCGATCTGATAATGTACAGAAAGAAAAGGTTATGGAATTTGGAAAAAGACGTGTTTACCTGGCGCCTATGGCGGGAATTACCGATACGGTTTTTAGAAGACTCTGCCGTGAATGTGGAGCTGATGTAGTTGTATCCGAAATGGTCAGCTCAGAAGGATTGTTCTACGGGGGCCCCACAAAAAACCTTCTTCATTTCGAGCCGTCCGAAAGACCAATCGGAATCCAGCTTTTCGGCGCCGACCCTAAAAAACTGGCTTATGCAGCACAATATGTCGAAGAAAAGGCAAATCCCGATTTCATTGATTTAAACAGTGGTTGTCCGGTTCCCAAGGTGGTTAGAAAGAATGGGGGTGCAAACCTCATAAGAGAACCCAAGCTGCTTGGGGAAATAATAAATCAGATGGCAAGAGCGGTAAAAACACCAGTCACGGTAAAGATTCGTTCAGGATGGACTGAACACAAGTGGAACGATCTTGAAATTGCTCAAATTGCTCAAGACAACGGTGCCTCAGCGCTCATACTACACCCCCGATCCCGATCGATGGGTTTTACTGGAAATGCGTACTGGGAAAGGATCAAAGAAGTTAAGAATGCCATATCAATACCTGTAATTGGTAATGGTGATATACGCTCGGCAAAGGATGCTCTTGCCATGTTCGACTTAACCGGTTGTGATGGAATAATGGTAGGAAGAGCATCTTACGGAAATCCATGGATCTTCCGTCAAATAAAACAGGCCATGCGAGGTGAAATGGTAGAAAGCTTCACCCAAAAATACAAGTATAGTTTTGCATCCCGTCATCTTCAACTTTATAAGGAGTATCACGGCGAAAAACGGGCTGCAAAAGAAATGAAAAAACATTTAGCCTGGTATGTAAAAGGTATGCCTGCGGCCGGCGGTTTAAGAAAGGATTTTTTCTCTTCACAAACAACCGGTGAGCTTAAGTCGATACTGGATCGGTACTTCCAACTCAGTTCCTTTCCCCTCAATGAAGAATAGGACAATATGGAAAAGAACCAACTCAGAGAGTTACTCAACCAACTGGCTAACAACCAAATAGATGTCGATACCGTACTTAAGCATCTTAGCGATCTTTCTTTCCATGATATTGATTTTGCCAAAATCGATCATCACCGGAGCCTGAGAACCGGTCATCCGGAGGTCATTTTCTGTCAGAATAAAACACCTGAACAGGTGGTTTCTATTGCACATGAGCAAATTTCACATAATGAGACTGTTTTCGGAACTCGGGCTTCCCAGGAAATCCTGTTTACAGTTAAAGAGAAGGTGCCCGGGGTACATGTAGATATCACTGCTCGTTGTTTCTGGAAAAAATCCAGGTTTTGGAAAAAGAAAGAGAATGCAAAAGGTACAATTCTAGTCGTTTCAGCCGGAACCGCTGATAGCCCTGTTGCACGTGAAGCTCAATTGACCGTTGATCTTTTTGGCCATCCTTCGAAGCTGGTACAAGATGTTGGAGTCAGCGGTATACATCGGTTATTGGCCATAAACAAACAGCTTGGATCTGCTTCGGTAATAATCGTGATTGCCGGCATGGAAGGAGCTTTGCCCTCTGTAGTCACTGGTATGGTATCCTGTCCGGTCATAGGCGTGCCCACAAGCGTCGGTTACGGTGCCCACCTCAACGGATTGGTTCCAATGTTGGCCATGATCAACTCCTGTGCCTCCGGATTAACGGTTGTGAATATAGATAACGGTTTTGGCGCCGGTTGTGCGGCGGTAAGAATGAATGGCAACGATTAAAGCTATTATTCGTCTTCTAACCAGTTTATTACCAATTGCTTATTGCCTTTTTCCCCGCGACAGGCCTTGAAGCGCATGAGTGTTTGATTATGAGTGATTTCGGATGGAAACTCTTAGAGTTTGACCTCCGGGACTTGCGGTTTTTTTGGCTAAATGTTGATATCAAAATACCTTACGTTTTAGGTATCTTTATTTCATACATAACAGGCCATCGTTTACCGGTAATGAAAAAGGTCTGGGTTTCCTTCCGCCATGCAATACCGTTAAGAACGCTTTGCGGGTCGCTAATACCCGCATTTTCTACAAGTTGCCTACAATCGACAACTCTGGTTACCTGACCGGATGTAGGATCTATTTCAAATATCATATCACTAAACCAAACATTTGCATATATTTTCCCAAGTACTGTCTCCAGCTCATTAATTTGAGATAATGGTTTCCCGTTATACGTTACTTTGATTGAATCCTGTGCTTTAAACAATTCATTTCTCAGCACCAGATTAGCACTGCCGTTGGACATAACAAACATGCCGTTGTAGCGCGTTAACCCCCAACCTTCACCGGCATAGGTAAAATGAGAGTCGATTCGCATGGATGGGTAATCGTAGATAAATGCTTTATTCTCTTTCCATGTCAGCTGAACTAATTTTCCTTCCCACCAACACAAACCTTCGGCGAAAACTGAATCTATCTTCTTAATTTTTAGAACATTGCCGGTCTCGGGATCTATTTTTCTCAATGAAGAATTTCCATACAATCCGGTACTCTCATATAGATAGTTGTCCCTCCATATAAGTCCCTGAGTGAATGCCGTCGTGTCGTGGGGAAAAACTCGTATCACCTCGGGATATACCACGGGTATCTCTGAGCTGCTTTTTTCCTCATTTTGCACGCATCCAGACACAATTGATATAAGGATTGTAATTAAAAGACCATATTGAGACTTTTTCGGCATTTTACGCATTTTCTTTTAACCCTTTATCAATTTATGAGTTAAGACCTTAATACTTCAATTTTCCAAGTACATGACTGGAAAAAAACACATTTGCGCTGCAATTTTCTTTTAAATAGCAAACATTCCCAAAGAATTTACGTATATTTACTACAAACTATATTCTGGTCCCGAGTGTGTGATCGGTGAAGACATGGTTAAAAAAGAAAATTCAAGATTCTTAATTAATGAACATGGCGAAAGAACAACACCCAAGGTTGGTCGGAAGCCTCTAATAGTACCTGCAGTTGTATTTGAACAGAAAAACATCTCCGAGGCCATTTCTTTTAAAAATATTCTTATTTTCTGCCGGGAATGTACGCGCAATATCAGGGATACGAACGGAAAAGATAATCAAAGTGTACAGTATTTCGTTGAATGTATTAGAAGATTATCCAAAAAGGTGACCAGTTTTTCGAAACTTTTGGATTGGGATAATAAAAGGATTTTCCAGGAACTTCTGGAAGATGGGAAGAAAACCCAAAAGCTTCTTGAAGAATCTTTTTCTTCCAAAGATTCAACTAATCAAAGTCTTTTTTCCACAAATTTGATTGCTGGACTCGCCGATTTCGAGTGGCGATGTGTACAACTGCTCGAACAGCTCAGGCCGTTAAAACACTGAATGCAGATGCTTCCATCTTCCGACCATGTCTCTTGAAAACCGCAATATTTCTTATTGATATTCCATGAAGTTCTCGACACCCGAAAGAAACAATGTCCAGTACAGGTAACATTGAAGAAGAGTTTATCGATGTTGTTGGAACAGATGGTAGAAAAACCGGTATTCGAAAGAAACGAGCATTGATTCACCGTGACGGTGACCTTCATCAAACTGTTCATGTCTGGATAAGTGACGGGAAAAGGGTGCTGTTGCAAAAGAGAGCTCCCCAAAAGGATTCCTTTCCCAACAAATGGGATGTTTCAGCTGCGGGACATGTTTCATCAGGAGAAGATATCGAGCAGGCAGCCATGCGGGAGTGTTATGAGGAGTTGGGCCTCAAACGGCAATTGGATGAATTCAACTTCATAGGAAAATCGTACCAATATCACGAAAATGATCTCATCAAAGATAATGAACTTGTTTATATATACGTGATAAAAAAATCAATTTCATTGAAAGAGGTACAAATTGAAGAAGATGAGATTTCGGGTGTATTATATATCAACCCAGGTCTGCTAAAGAAACTTGTTCAAAATAGAGACCCACGGCTTGTTCCTCACGATGAAGAATACGAATTACTTCTAAACTACCTGCTTAAGCATTAGACTATAGCTTCAATTTGTAACTGTTACCTTCAAAAAGATATTTTAAAAGATTAGTGAGTTTTGCCTTTAAGGAGATTTAAATGAACGAGAAAAATCACGATTCTTTCTTTGATGATCAATCAGCTGAAAATTCTTCAGAAAAAGAATTGATGAACATGATTGATGCCCAGGATAAAGAGATCAAGACCAATTTCGAGACCGGAGCCAAAGTAAAAGGAACCATTATCAGTATCGGGAAAGACTATGCCTTCGTTGATATTGGCGGTAAACTGGAAGCTTCCATTTCCATTTCAGAACTTTTGGATGATGCAAACAATCTTTCTGTAAAAACCGGGGATGAAATTCAGGCTTTTGTCATAACGTCGAACAAAGATGAAATAATTCTCAGCAAGTCACTGGCAGGGCATAAGGCATCCGTCGATGACCTTATGGATGCAATGCACAATAAAGTGCCGGTGCAGGGAAAGATAACCGGAGTAAACAAGGGTGGGTTTAATGTCAGTGTCATGGGCAAGAAGGCTTTCTGTCCGGTATCACAAATTGATCTAAAATTTGTTGAGGATCCAAATCAATATTTGTCAAAAAGTCTCTCTTTTGTGATCACTCGTATAAGCGAGAGAGGAAAAAATATTGTCGTATCACGCCTCCCTCTTCTGGAAGATACGTTGGAAGAGAAAATCACCGAAATTGAAAAGGGAATAGAAGAAAAGAAAGTTTTTTCGGGCACTATTACGAAAATAACGAAATTCGGCCTATTCGTGAGTCTAGGTGAAATCGAGGGCTTAGTTCATATCTCGGAAGTAAGTTGGAATCGAGCCGAAAAACTAGAAGATAGTTTTAATGTAGGTGATACTGTCGATGTGGTAGTATTGAAAGTCGAAAAGAAAAAACCACTACGGGACAGCAAAATTTCCCTTTCGATACGGCAAAATTTTGATGATCCCTGGAGTACCATCCGCCAAAAATTCTCCGTTGGAGAACAGGTTGAGGGTACGATCACCCGTTTGACCAATTTTGGAGCCTTCGTAGAGCTTGTACCCGGTGTTGAGGGTCTGATTCATGTTTCAGAAATGCGTTGGGGGCAAAGAGTCAGGCATGCTTCCGATGTTGTTTCCGTTGGAGATAAGGTCAAGGTCACAATTTTGGCTATTGATGACAACAAGCGGGCTATATCATGCAGTCTCAAAGATGTTGCCGATGACCCATGGCTTGATATTGAGAAACGTATGCCTGTCGGCTCGACGGTAAAGGGAACGGTGGCAAGCGAAACCAGGTACGGTTACTTCATAGATCTTAGCGAAGGTGTAACTGGTTTACTGGTCCACAGAAATGTAGCACCCGAGAAAAAGGGCACCATACAGAAGGATGAGACGATAGATGTTAATATTGAAAATATAGATATTCCCAATCATAGAATCTCTCTGACTTACGGAATCGAGAAGGAGAAGACTGATGAAAAAGCCGCAAAAGAGTATCTGAAAAAACAGGAAGATATGAAAAGTAAAAAAGGTGAGGCCGAGCCCGAAAGCGAATTTGGAGCTCTTCTGAAGCAAGCCCTTGAAAATAAAGATTAATTGATCAACGCAACCCTCTGAATCATGATGATTCAGAGGGTTTTCTTTACCTCAACATTCTTCTTGTTTGGCTTTTTTTTTCAATGAGAAAATAAATGCTCAAGTCACGCTCTTTTCTGCCGATATTATATGATGAATTTTACACTCAATGATAGAAGGTCTTATGAATAGTGTATCATCTACAGCTCAGTCCTCACAAGCGATGGCCGATTTACTGAAAATGATGTCGACCAAACAGATAGAAACCGCTGAAAAACTAATCAAATTCAATGCTGAAATGAATTTAGCTGTCGAACCAGGAAAAGGCAGTCATATCGATCTGGTTGCCTGACAATTTAAATTTTAATGAATTATCTTGCGCACCTTTTTTTGTCGGAAGATATCCCTTTCTCAAGGGCCGGAAGTCTTTTAGGTGATTTCACCAATAATTCACCGGCAAGACTTTATGATAAATATGATGACACAGTTGCAAAAGGTGTCGTTCATCACAGGATTGTCGACAGGAAAACAGATTCGGATAATAACGTGAATGAGTGCGTCTCTCTTCTCTTCTCACGCCATCGTCACTATTCCCGGGTCATAATTGATGTATGTTTCGATTACTTTTTACTCCGTAATTGGCGCATATTCAGTGACGTTCGACCGGAAGATTTCATTAAAAAGAGTTACAATCAACTATACGTAGCGATCCAATCACATCAACCATTTCCATCCCGTTTTGTTTCTTTCGTTCGAACATGCATCTCCATCGACCTTCTTACGTCCTATCGTACATTAAACGGTATCGATATCGCTCTTCACAGATTATCGAAACGAATAAAACGACCAACACTCCTATCTTCTGCTATTGAAGACATACACCGGTATCACGACCAAATCGATATTCTTTTCCTTAGATTCTTTCCTTCCATGATAGCGATCGGTTGTTAGAGAATAAACGTATCATGATGGAATCGGACAACATGGTGTTTCCGGTGATTCCTAATCGGGCAATTTCGAATACAAATTGGAATATCTCAGACGGTAACAGTTATTTTAAGATAATATGATTTTTGAATAAGATTGCTAAAGGAGCCGGAAAATGGATATTCTGGTAATCGGAGGAGCTGGTTATATAGGCAGCCATGTTGTCCGAGCACTTCTAGATAGTAGGCACAGCGTAACAATCTATGATAATCTTTGCACAGGTACAGTAGAAAATCTTTTTGATGAGGCTGATTTCATAAAAGGGGATATCCTCGACTACGAAAAGTTGTCCGGTTTGATGAAAAAAAATAGATTTGACGGGATTATACATCTGGCTGCATATAAAGCTGCGGGAGAAAGTATGATTTTACCCGAAAAATATTCAATAAACAACATCACGGGTACCTTAAATATTTTGAATGCGGCATCTGAAGCCGGTATCAAAAAGATCGTCTTCTCATCCTCCGCTGCCGTTTATGGAGAGCCGCAATATTTACCCATAGATGAGAAACATCCGACCAATCCAGAGAATTACTATGGGTTTACTAAACTGGAGATAGAGCGATTCCTGTATTGGTATGATTCTTTGAAAGGAATACATTACGCTGCCTTACGCTACTTTAATGCAGCGGGATATGATACACAAGGCCGTATACGCGGCCTAGAACGAAATCCCGCAAACCTTCTACCTGTAGTCATGGAAGTTGCCAAAGGAATTCGCGAAAAACTTGTTATTTTTGGAAATAACTATGACACCAGAGACGGCACCTGTATTCGGGATTATATCCATGTAAGTGATCTGGCAAACGCTCATGTTTTAGCGATGGAATATCTTTCCGAAAAAAATATGAGTTTCACAGTTAACCTTGGTAGTCAGTATGGTGTAAGTGTTCAAGAGATTCTAAAAAGTGCCCGAAAAATAACAGGGCAACCAATTCCTTCGGAGATAAGCGAAAGAAGACCTGGCGATGCTGCCAATCTGGTGGCTTGCTCGAGCAAAGCATATGAAATCCTTGGATGGAAACCCATTTACAGTGATGTGGATACTCTAATCGAAAGTACCTGGAATATATACAAAAATAAAACTGCTTGAATGTTTACGATTTTCGATGCAACTAAGAATAGAAATATTCAAAAGGAAAAATTACTGTTTATTACATCATATTTTTTATTTGAACCAATTTAATCTCTTACCCTTGAGATGGTTTTCTAGTCAAAGGTAAAAACACTTCCAGCTGTACCTTTGTTTTGGGAATTAAACTATGCGACAAGTCTCATCCATTTCAGCCTTTATTTTCCTGGTTACAGGGTTTTTATTCTGTACCGATGACTACAACCCATTCTCGATTGAAAATGCCAGTCTCCATATATATGAAAAAAGCTTTTCGGATAACGATTCTATTTCCATTTTTTCCACAGAAACACTTCAGGTCATTGTATCCGTTCGAGAAAAAGTCGATTCTTTTACTATACATGCAAAAGAAAATCGATATTGGACGGATACCACAATTCGAAAACTCCATACACCGGAAATACATACTTTTACGTTTTCCTTCAGGGATGTAGGAAACCAGAAAATAAAGATTAATACCTATCGATCCAATGGTGATATACTCACGGATACTTTTCAATTATACACATACACTCCCCTAAATCCAAATAACCTTGGAAATGTCCACTTTGGCAAAAAAATCAACTTAAAAACTAATCCGGTAAAAGATAAGGATATTCTATATAAATGGAGACTTGGGGATTTCGAAATAGTTTCATCAAAAGCAGATACGTCGGTGCTGTTTCATCAAAATAATCTAAGTAATATTGGTAAATTATGGGTTTATGATTATAGGAGAGAAATATATTCCCCCGTTTTTGAATTCAGCTATAACTTTGTTGATAGTCTCCCTCCAAGCATTACATTAGCAACCGAAGGATTCGAGGATAAAGATACTATTCGCGTTAGTGAAGATGTATTTGCTATTACTTTTAAAATAACGGATCAACAATTAAGACTGGTAGATTTTGCCGAAATAAACGAAGATACGTTCGACATCATTAACCCACGAAACAATACTTATACCAAGATAATTCGAAATATTAAAAAACGTAACAGCGTTCCGTTAGAAGTTAGAGCTATTGACAACAAAATCAATAATAATGATACGACCAGAGTGTATACAATCCTCTACGATTCTTCTGCTGGCAAGGCAAAGACAACAAAAATCCGATACGGCACCTTGGAATCAACGGATACGATCTTTGTTTTCCAAAGAGAGAACAACATTTTCGGCTTTGTTGAAGATCATATCCATAGTACCGTTTCAGTTTCTGCAGAGATAAACGGAAAAAAATTTAAAGATACGATCTCAGTTGATCCCAAAAATGGTGAGGGTAAATGGAGCTGGCAGAAGGTTCAGTTATCGAAAAAAGAAAATCTCAACCCATTGAAAGTCAGTTGCTATGATAGTCTTGGTAAATTGCTCGCGGAGAGGACGTTCTATCTTGTTTACGACCCTAACGGCAAGGATGAAACACCTCCAGTAATTTACAGTATCTCTTTTGATGGGGTCTCCGGAGGAAAAAATCTTTTCTACACACAAAAAGATACTTTGTTGCTTAAAATAACAGCCTTCGATGAGGGAAGTGGAATTAAGTCGTTTCTGGTTGACGGTTTATTGATAGAGCCAAGCCTGTCTAACAATTATTTATGGGAAGTATCAATTCCGTTATTTGATGCTAACTATGGCTTTTTATATGATGAGGATAAAGGAAAGCCGGTAAATTTAAAAGCAATGGATAAATGGGGCAACACGGATGATTCATTGATAATACTTTTTAATAATCATCCTCCCACTTTTCAGCGAAATAGCAATCTTCCCTGGATAATTAAGGCTGACACCACATATATAGACACTCTCCGATGCATTTCTGATGATTCCGATAGTGTTTTCTTTCAGTGCATTCATAAACCGGCCACAATGAAAATTCGTCTCATTGAAAGAAATCAGTGGGAAATACAATGGAAACCATCAATAGCCGACACAGGAAAAGACAGTTTAACAGGATACCTTGACGACTCAAAGCAAAAGAGTGAACTCCTTAAATCTAGTTTTTTTGTTATAGATCCAAAGTTGGTTCTAAACCCTGTTAAATTAAAAACAAAGAAAAATCAACTTCCAAATTTTCTCGAGGCAAATTATGATACCTTTTCACTCAAAGCAGAAGTTGAATCTGGAATAGACCCGATACAGTATGCACTTCAAATTAGAAACCGCAAAAAGATAATCGCTGATACGATTTTTTCGAATTCTTTCCTTTGGCTGCCGGAAGTAAAGGATACCGGAGAGGCTGAAATTCAGCTTATTGCAAACGATTATTTGAAAACCAGCGATACGCTCTTAAAAAATATTCGTATTGTTGAGCCAAACAGACCATGTTCCGTATATGTATTCGGTGTAAACGAAGACGGTATAGATCTTAGAGAAATGCCTGATTACGATACCCTCGATATAATTATTTCCGATCCGGACAGCACTTATCTCGGATCAGCCGAATGGTTTACCGTATGTATAAAGCACCTTGGTAATGAAATGACTGTTGTGTTAAATGAATCAATGGAAACTCAATACATCTTATCTCCTTTAAACAAACAAGTATCCATGGATACTCTATCCATAATCGTACATGACCGCCGCATGCATCGGGACACCATCACCTTCCCAGTATACTATAAACCTCAACCGCCTAAGCCCGAGAATCTTCGTCCCAGGAATAACTCAAGTATTACTGATACCACCGTAACATTCAGCTGGCAGAATAAAACTAAAAATGACTACTCCTTCAGTTTATACTTTTTGGACGATGATAAATGCGATACACTCGCAACAAATATTTCCGATACAACCTTCACCTTAGATGATATCAATAAATCAGGACATTACAAATGGTATGTATCCATGGGAGATTCAGAAAATGTCTATTTTAGCGATACCATGCATTTAATGCTTCAAAATCCCGGTCACGTCAGATTTAAAACCAAAGAGGATGCTTTCCCAATAAGAATGCATTCCGCAAAGGACTCTTTTTCCGTTCTCCTTGAGGTGCAGTCTTCGAGCAAGCATCCGCCATTTCGTTTTTCTGCCTTCTTCAAAGAAACCAACGAACCTATTTTAGAGAACAGTGATAATAATCTGGTGAAATTCCGCTCCCCTGATAATTATGCCGGGTATTTACACGGTATAATCACTGTTACCGACTCTAATGAAAACAGCGATACACTTTTTCCCCTAATAGAAGTAATTGCGCAAGACACAACGGAGTTCGATGTTTCACTAGAGATAAAGGGATTGCACGTACAAGATTCAATCATTGCTATGACTTCTTTTGAAAATGATTCCCTATTGTGCCGGATTACTGATCACACATCAAAGGCAACCGTGCAATACACTTACTATGTTGAGCAAAACGGGTTGCGCATTGTTGATAATACGGAAGTTACCGAGAAAGACAGTTTTTATGTTCGCTTGGGAAATAACTCCAATAAGAAAGGATACGAAGAACTCAATATCACTGTATGCAAAAACGACAATCGGTGCGAAACCGTTTCTACTACTTTGTATTATGGAGAAAACGAAATCAGGGGACCATTTGATATCAACGAGGGAATACAAGTTTGGCTAAGGGCAGATACTGGGATTATCCGTGATGATGAGAATGGTATAAAATACTGGTATGATTTCTCGGGCAACTACAATAATGCAAAGGGAATGAGCAAAAACGAATATTTACCTCAATTGGTCTCTTCATTGGAATCCATGAATTCCAAGCCTGCCGTCTCTTTTGATGATGTAAACTCAAATTGGATCAGATTTGAAAATATTGGTGTAAATACCAGTGCAGACAATTTCTCGATTTTCATAGTTCTTGAACCAACCGGCACCTCATCAACAATTATTTCGAATGAAGAGAGTTTTAACCTTAATCAAACAGATTTCTTTTATAATGGTAATGAATCCGTAAACATTAACCTTTCTGAAAAAAGCGTAATCAGCATTCTTCAAAACACGGATAGTGTTTTTCTATACGAAAACGGCCTCTTTGAAGCACTTCCCATACAAACGGAAAATATTGCCGGATTCGATTCATCCCTTTCAATCGGCAAACCCAGTACCACAGATAATGATTATTTCAATGGCTACATATCCGAAATTATCATTTATAATAGATTCCTTACTTGGCAGGAAAAGGCAACAATTGAAAAACATCTGATGGAAAAGTATTCGATTCTGTCTTCAGAGGAAGGTACTAAACGTATATCCGTTAACCCGTCATACGGTATTGATTCTGCCATTTACGCCGTTCCTGTATTAGTGAGGCTAAACGAACACTCATTCACGTTTTCAGATGCCGGTACTCATGGGGAAGGATTGCGTTTTTCCAATTCGGCACGTAATATATTTTATCCTTACGAAATTTCTCGTTGGGATGCTGTTGCTAAAGAAGCTGATATTTGGGTTAATTTTCCTGAAATCATCGCAGGTGCACAATTTGATGTTTTCGTAGATACCGACGATATGAAATCTTTATCTCAACCCAGTGAGGTATTTCCTTATTCCCAAAAATTTGTGTCGGTTCTACATCTTGATACGACAATTCATGAGTTTTCAAATTATGTAACATTAGATGCTACTAATCAAAAGAACGACGGATACATTTTAAGCAGCAATATAGCTGAGGGAATCATCACTAACTGCCTTTTGTTTAAAGATTCCTCCGACATTCTTACTATTCCAAATAACGCCTACCCATTAGTTCCCAACACAGATTTCACCATAAGTACATGGGTTAGCTTAAGCAATAATGATAAACCTCGATATCCGATAATTGCAGCAAAAGGGCAAGTTATTCCTTTGTTTTTCATAGATCATGTTAGTCCCGACGATGAAACCGATGGAGATGTTTATTCTGATTCCGGATATACACTTGCATCCTATATAGAACCCGAAGATAGAATAATAAGATCAGATACAATATTCCAGAAAGATACTCTATGGCACCATATAGCAATGGTTTATTCTTCACTTGAAGAGGAAATAGTGTTTTTTCACAACGGTAAAAAGTTTGGTAACACCATTTCAGACATACCCTTCCATGGATCTGTTGACTTTGATATAATTGCGGGCGGGACTATAACGGACTCTTTAGAGCAATCTTGTTTTTTTGAAGGCAAAATAGATGAACTTAGAATAGAGCATGTTCAAAGATCCGAAGAATGGTTTAAATTCGTTTATGAAAATCAGAAAATGGAAAGCGAACTAATAATTGTCGAATGATAATTATAGCTTCTCATAAGCTTTCTTTATTGCCTTATATAATGCACGCATAGGTGGTGGTGCATATAAATGAGAAGAGTACCTGACGACATCTGTTTCTTTTATACGTTTTGAAAAGAAAGTATGCAGGAAGGGTTGCTCAACAGATGCTTTGGATGTGACTTTTTTTATGATTGCAGAATCTGAGTTCCGAATGACTTTTAATTCACATTCCGTAACGGCTTTATATCGTCTAGGACTTTCATAACCGGGCCCTGTTGACCGCCATCTTTGATCTTTTAGTTTAAAGATAGAAAGACGATTAATTTTTAAGGAAATCGAAAAATCAGCAGAACAATATTGATCGGCATCTTTGGTGATAGAATCGCAATGTACGATATTATTGTACTTAAGCCGTGAAAATCGCAATGATATGGAATCAGCGAGATTTTTTAAATTCTCTTCAGGGTAAACTGTATCCGAAATCTCTATGGTGTTGAATGAATAAACAGGTCTGAATGCTTCAACTTCCATAATTCTAAAAGTTCCTGTTAACGATATTTTGTCAGCCATCGCATTAGAAACCGATGGTGAACACCCAAGAAATAGAAATAATGGAATAAAAGAAGTTGGAAAAATAGCTGTTTTCAATACTAAATCCTTGTGGAAGAAGTAAAATCTCACCCTTTTAGACAAAAATAAGGAAAAACATGGAAAAGAACAACTTTTTGAAACCCTTCGTGATTATTTTTGCTCTACTTGTAACCTTTGGTGCCGTTTTCCTTCATAATAGACAAATGATTTTCGGCCACGACCCTGTCTATTATGAAAAAAAAGGTGATTACGATAAGGCTTTAGATTCTTACATACATGAAACACTGAAACATTCAGATGTGCGTGACATCTATGATTTCAAAATCGACAAAGTCTCATATATGCAACCTGTTCAAAATAATTCTACCAATATCCTTAATTGGCTTAGAGATGAAAAAAATTATCCGAATAATTCTTTTTCTGCAGCTGTTGAAGGCTTGAAAAGGGTATCTAAAATGGTTAAAGGAGAACATTTCGTTACAGGTGGAAGAATGAAATGCAGTCGTAATAATCTTAAGGAGGCCTTTTTTTCAACTTTTGGAAACGATGAAAACATTGAACTTACGAAAAAAGATATAGGATTCATCAATCTAAAATCACTTAGAGCGTTCACATATGACATTAATCTGATAAATATGGATAATGGAAAAGTTATTCATGCTACTCTGTATCCCGAAAGTAACATAAATTTTCCTATTACAGCAGGCTCTTACACTCTTTCTGTGAAAGGAAAGGTTACCTTTACTAATGGTCAAAAGTGGGAGTCGTTAAGAAGAACTATAATTCTGGACACCATATCACCCGGTTGCGTAGCATACTACAGTTTAAAAACTAGAGTTAGAAGATAAAAGCCGGAATAGATGAATCCGGCTTCATTAAGGAAAGTAATTTAAATGTAATTAATGAATTCTTCTGTACTTTTACAAGTATTAAGTGCAATCGATAGGTTCAGAAGATCATCATCTTCAATTATAGATTCTCTGCTTGGACGACCGTGCAGGAAAGGAATTACTTTTTTTACTAATGGTCTGGAAATTCTTTTCTTTTCTAACTTTTTCTCTTCTTTCATACTAAACCCCTATGGCTACCTGCTAACGAAATTAACTCCTCTCATTCATGAGCTACTTTCATGCCGGCACGGTAAGTGACTCATATACAATATATTAACCTTAGAGTCCAGAGAAAAGTGTTACAATTGCGTATTTCTCCGGTTAAATGATGGACAATATTGTTTCATCTTATAAATTCATTATCATACCCTTTTTTAACTTCGATTGCTTTGTAATAACAGTTTTCGTATTCTTTTACAGTTTTTTTCCAGCTAAAATCCTTTTTCATTGCATTCCTAACCATTGTCTTAAAATGATGCGGACGATCATAGTAAGTGCTTACCGCCCATCCAACCGTATAATACAAAGATTCTGGTGTCGGTTTCCAAAATTTGAAACCAGTCCCTAATCCTGTTTTTTCATCATACTGCTCTATAGTATCTTCCAAACCTCCGGTAGCATGTACAATAGGTAGCGTGCCGTATCTTAGAGAATAAAGTTGGTTTAAGCCGCAAGGTTCAAAGAGAGATGGCATACAAAAGCAGTCTGATCCAGCTTCTATTAAATGCGCCAATTCATTGCTGAAACCTATGTATGATCCAGCTCGACCTTTGAATCTAGAAGGTAAATCCCAGAAGAAACTTTCCTGGTCCTGTTCTCCTTGCCCAAGAACTACAAATTGTACAACCATATCGTTAAGGATTCTTTCAATCGAGGCTTTTATCAAATGAAATCCCTTCTGCTCGACAAATCTTCCTATAGCCCCTATAATCATTGCATCTTCTTTTTGTTCCAGCCCCATACTTTTTTGCAATTCTTTTTTGCATGTTTTCTTCCCTTTCATGCTTCTAAGGCTGTAATTTGCCGGGATTAGATTGTCCTTATCCGGGGACCACTGCGTATAATCGACTCCGTTGAGTATACCGATGAACCGGTCTTTTTTATCGGTTAAATATGGTGCCAAACCGAAACCCTGGAATGGAGTTATAATCTCTTTCGCGTGTCCAGGACTAACCGTATTTATCATGTCACTGTAATAAATACCCCCTTTAAGAAAATTTACGCTTCTCCAAGACTCAAACGCCTTTTCATGGAAACAATGTTTGCCTAATCCCATATAATCGTAGTGATCGGCAGGATAAACTCCTTGATATGCCACATTGTGTATAGTTAGTACGGAAGCTGTATTGCCTAAAAGATGATTATTCCAAAACCATGTTTTTATATATGCGGAAGATGGTGCCGTTTGCCAATCATTTGAATGGACAATATCGGGTGCAAACTGTGTATCCAGGCACAATTGAAGGGCTGCTCTACAGAAGAATGAGAATCGACGAGGATTATCATCATAATCCCGCATCCATTCATCATGATAAAGGCCCCAACGGTCAAAAAAGTTATCATGCTCAATAAAAAACACGGGAACATCACCGGATTTTGTCTCAAGAACTCGACACCATTCTTCACCCAATCCCATGGTTACACACATTGATTCCAAAACAACATTTGCGTTTGTTTGAACTTTTTTAACTTTTTTATAAAATGGAATCACTACTCGTACATCATGCCCCTGCTTTTTGAGGTTCATTGAAAGGGATGATGTCACATCCGCAAGGCCGCCGGTTTTAGCATAGGGAGCCATCTCAGAAGAGACCATTAAAATTTTCAGTTTTTTTCCCATTTTGATATCTCCTACCTTTAAATGTCGGCACCAGTGATTTGCGAATAATGAATGAAATTACATCATGATACAAAGATTGGGGAACAGTAATCCTTTTTTCTCATACTTTTACTTGAGTGGTTTTATTACTTCGATAGTATTCCTCTCTTATCAGAGAATAGTTAAAATCAGTTACCCCCTTTTCTACAGAGTCTCTTTAGGTGGCATAACTGTTGCGGTACTTCTTTAGCGAAAGGCTGGCTAATAGAGATTTTCCAGGAGGAAAACACATGTTGAGAAACCTTCAAAGTATAATAGAGTTTGATGTAGAAACTCATGAGGGGTATTTAGGAGTAGTTAGAGATTGTCTTTTTGATGATAGAGAATGGCAGATAAGGTATCTTTCTGTTGATATTGCAGATATTATTGGAGGACAAAGATCCATAATTGCTCCCGAGGGCGTCGAAAAAATAGATTGGGTTAACCACTCTATATCTCTGAATATCTCTAGAGAAAAAGTACTTAACAGTCCCGAAGCTGAGACGAATCTACCTATAAGTCGGCAGTATGAAATAGCTATAAGACGTTACTATGAATGGCCTGTATATTGGGGACAAACTTCATTTTTGGACACAGACAGTGTTAAGAACACAGAGCCGCAGATACCGGATGGTGAAGATACAGAAGGATTTGGTTTATTTGCTCCAGAAAATGTAGAGGGGGAAGACGAAAATAATTTTGAAGAATCGCCAGTCTCTCAAATGCTTGAAGAACCGGTAGACGAAGAAAGCATAGAAATGGATTTCGGAACCGTGGAAAATGAGGGTATATATAGTACCAATCTACGTAGTATGAACGAAGTGGTTGGTTACCGAGTCCAGGCCCAAGATGGTGAGGCGGGTAGTGTAGAAGATTTTGTCATAGATGACAATACATGGGAAATAAGGTATATAGAAGTTTCTACCAAAATTAGAACTCACGACAAAATTACCCTTGTTACTCTTCACTGGGTTAACAGAGTTAGTTGGAGCACTTCAAGAATTATACTGGACCTAGATAAACAAGCACTAAGACAAGCTCCGCAGTCCGATAAACAGCTACCCGTAACTTCAGATTTTGAAAGAGAAATTTTCGCTTACTATGATCATCTCGAGGGTATTAGATAATACAAACCGCAATAGAGGTTCTAAAAAGCTTCTATTGCGGTCTGCACAGTTCTTCGTCATACCTTTACGGCTTTGCTGTTTTCCATCGAACAGTTTCCATGAAAAACAGCTCCTTCGTTGATTACAATGTCTCTGGTGCGAACATCTCCGATCAACACGGCATTCTGTTCCAGCTCTATGCGATCCTCTACGATCACATTTCCTTGAATTCTTCCACCAACGATTGCGCTCTTTGCCTTAACATCTGCCTCAATTATCCCAGCTGAACCAACTGTCAGGACTTCGGATGTTTCGATTTTTCCTTTCACAGTACCATCCACTCGTATGCTGTGGGGTACGTTGATTGTTCCTTCAAAAGTGGTTCCTTCGCCAATCATCGTGAAAAGACCCTTATTTGCTTTATCCATTATGAATTCTCCAATGGTGTCTTTTTAAAAAGATGTAAGTTGATTTAGAGTAAACTGTAGAGGATTCACATGTTTACCGCTTTTTATCACTTCATAATGAAGGTGTGGACCGGATGATCGACCAGTATTACCAACCAAAGCGATTGTCTGACCTCTTTCTACATTATCACCGGGCGATACCAAAATTTGGGAACAATGCGCATAACGTGTAACAAATCCAAAATTATGTTTTACGGTAACCATCAACCCAAAATACTTGTCGTCTATAACCTCGTCAACGATTCCAGGTGCAGAAGCTCGAATGAGAGATCCCTTGGCAGCAGCAAAATCTACTCCTGGATGACCGGGATCATTTTTAGTTTGAGGCGTAAATGATCTTGTTATCCATCCTTCAACCGGACGAATATTTGGAATGGATGCAAGTATATGAGTAGGGGATGTGGATGAGGATACCAGATCCTTGTGATATTTTGAATCCTTTATGCGCACTGAGTTCAGAAAAACATCAATACTGTCTTCACCGAAAACTTTGTCAGAGGAAACTAGAGAGTTTAGCGGCAATTTCTCAGGATTTTCGCCAATGGACAATGCAACGCGTTGTAAATATGAAGAAAGCGCTTCTATTCTTTCAATCTTATCCATTGCCAAGCGATACTTACCGTTTTCTTCTTTAAGCCTCTTGTTTTCTTCTCTTAACGAATGTACAAGCTGAAGCTTAACGCCGATTTCACCAGTTTTGGCAATGAGAGCAAAAACGCCTATTAAGAAAAGAAATAGAAAAAAAATCACGGAACGAAAGATGTTCTTATGGAAATGAAGCGAGAATGTTTTACCGTTATCTTCCGGTATAAACATTATCGTATAGTTTTTGTTCTTTTTTTTCTTCATATTACCTGACATACTCTTTTCGCCTTATGGTCACATATTTAGTATATCAAGGATACGATTAAGATCATCGCTACTGTAAAAAGGTATTTCAATTTTTCCTTTTTGCCCATTATTGGTGTTCACTGCTATGGAAGTACCAAACTTGTATTGCAGTTGTTCAATTATATCCCTCAGGTTAGGATCAATTTCAGTTTGTGACTTTTCTTTTTCACTCCTTGGGGTTGCTTTTTCTTTCCCGCTCTTTTCGTTTCTGGTTATTTTTTCCACATCTCTAACGGACAAGCCTTGCTCAACAACATTACGTGCAACCTTACATTGCTCTTGCGTAGACTCAAGCGAAAGTAGGGCTCTGGCATGCCCCATGCTTAGAGCATTGTTGTAGACCATATCCTGGACCTCTTGAGGTAGTTTCAACAATCTCAGTGAATTAGTTATTACACTACGGCTCTTACCCACTCTTTTTGACAGCTGTTCATGAGAAAGTTCACATTCAAGAAGTAGTTTATCATAGGCTCTAGCTTTTTCTATCTCATTGAGATCCTCGCGCTGGATATTTTCAACCAATGCCATTTCAAGCATTTCTCTATCAGATACCTGTTCCTTAACGATTGCAGGAACAGATTCTTCACCAAGGAAAGTTAAGGCTCTAAAACGACGCTCTCCTGATATTATTTCATAGCCTTCAATTTTTTTCCTTAGAACAATAGGCTGAAGTAAGCCTTGATTTTTAATGCTTGTAGCAAGATTCTGAATTTCTTCCTGATCGAAATTCGTTCTTGGTTGAAATGGATTAGGGATTATCTGGGAGCGTTTTACAAATTGTATTTTTTTCTTATCACTGTCTTCTTCCGTTGTGTTATCATATGGTTCTGTTGGGATTAAATTTGATAATCCCCTACCCAGTGCTCTTCTTCGTGATTTATTGTTTGCCATTCTGCATAACTTCCTTTGCCAAACCCAAATAACTTTCCGCGCCAATCGACATAATATCATATAAAATGATAGGCTTACCGAATGAAGGAGATTCTGAAAGCTTTACATTTCTCGGAATAACGGTGGAGAACACCTTACCGGAGAAGCATGAACGTACGTCTTCCGCAACCTGTTTCGACAGATTCAAACGACCGTCATACATTGTCAACAATACCCCTTCGATGAGAAGACCTGTATTGAGGTTTTTCTGAACGAGTCTAATAGTGTTCAGCAACTCTGCAAGACCTTCAAGTGCATAATATTCACATTGTATAGGAATAAGTACCGAGTCTGTAGCCGTTAGAACATTGATTGTTATCAAACCTAAAGATGGAGGTGAATCTATAATGATATAATCATATTTGGAGCGCACAGGTTCGATCGCTTCCCTAAGCCTTCTTTCCCTTGCCATCACATTGACCAATTCTATTTCACACCCGGCTAGATCTACACTTGCAGGGAGTATGTTTAGATATTCTATCAATTCGCTTTTGGTTATGGCATCAGTAACGGATACTTCTTCGTTTTTTGTATCTCTTGGAGTCAAAACATCATACACTGATAATTCTACTTCATTTTTTTCGATACCCACACCCGTTGTGGCATTACACTGTGCGTCCATATCGATAAGAAGGGTCTTGTTTTCTGCTGCTGCAAGAGAAGCTGACAAATTTATAGCTGTTGTAGTTTTACCTACTCCACCCTTTTGATTGCAAATTGCTATGACTTTACCCACATTATTCCCGTTAATTAACAGTTTATCAACAAATAAGTCGTCAAAGTATGTATTCCCACTAACGCTTTATAAAATCAGGAACTTAACACCAAACTATATGAATAATTCTCTTTATTTTAGAAGTGATCTAAACATTCTTAATAAGTTATCCACATCTGTGCCAAGATCTTAGATCAAAGAGAGTGATACAAGATTCAAGCCGAATATCTGGTTGCCTAAATCATATTCTGCAATTTCGCTTATTTTTACGCCATCAGTTTCTTTATTCAGCGTAATTTCTTCTAATTCTGAAGTAAACTGTTTCGTTTTGAAGGTATACATGCGACCGTCCGGATTAAGGAACGGTTTTGCCAGTTGAGAAAATTTTTGAAGGGTTCCCAGACCACGGCTTAATACGTAATCAAATTTTTCAAAGGAGTCCAGTTTCTCCGATCTGGTTGATGAAACTTCAACATTATCAAGAGAAAGCATTTTTTTTATTTCCCTTAGAAAAATTGATTTTTTTCTATTTGACTCCGCCAACACAAATGCCAAGTCGGGTCTAAAGATGCGTATAGGTATGGAGGGAAACCCTCCTCCTGCACCAATGTCTAGAACTCGGGCATTTTTCTTGAACCCAAAAAGCAAAAGAGGTTGCAGTGAATCACAAAAATGCCTGATAAATAATTTTTCTTCGTCTCGTGGTGAAACAAGACCGGCGGCGGCATTCCATTTGAGAAGAGTCGCCATATAATCAAGGATCAAACTACGTTGGTCTAGATCAGGAGTAAGCCCGAGGCGCTCAAGCTCCTTAAGATCATAACATTCTCTTGCACGGTCGTAAAATTTTCTATACTCTTTATCCATTGGTACATCCATTTGTTTCACGTGAAACAGATTACCTTCTTATTTTAGAAATATGCATAATCAGTACGCTAATATCCGAGGGAGTAACTCCTGAAATTCTTGTTGCCTGCCCAAGAGTTTGGGGTTTAATCCTTTTCATTTTTTCTCGGGATTCCGTAAGCAGTCCATTTATTAAGTCGTAGTCGAAATCATCTGGAATTTCTGTTCTTTCCATTCTTTTCATTCTTTCGATTTCTTCTTTTTGCTTGGCTATAAATCCCTCATATTTTATGTCTGCTTCGGTTACTATCTTGACTTCTCTATTTTCTTCAACCAGGCCTGCTTCGCACATAACCTCCTCTATACTTACTTCCGGTCTCTTAAGGTATTCATCTGCTCTTTGTTTTGTTCCACCTGCTCTTGATTCCTCTTTTAGATTTACTGTTTTACTTTTCATATCTTCTTTGAGTGTCTTTATTCTTTCCCACACTCTTTTTCTTTTTTCGAATATTTCTTTCTCTAATACTCCAAACGGTTGGATCAGCGGCATAAGCCTGCTGTCTGCGTTGTCTTGCCTTAGCATCAATCTATATTCCGCCCTCGATGTAAACATCCTATACGGCTCTTGTGTCCCTTTTGTCACGAGATCGTCTATAAGTACACCCGTGTATGAGGTATCTCTACCTAAAACAAGTGTATACTCACCTTTTACTTTTCTCGCGGCATTCAATCCTGCTACTAATCCCTGACAAGCCGCTTCCTCGTATCCCGATGTTCCGTTTATTTGCCCTGCAAAGAAGACATAAGGCAATATTTTACTCTCTAACGTTAAATATAGCTGTAGCGGTGGAAAGTAATCGTATTCAATAGCATAGGCAGGTCTAGTTATACGTGCGTTTTGAAGACCAGGAACTGATCTGACCATCTTTACCTGCACATCAAAAGGCAAACTGGTTGAAAGACCGTTTAAGTACATTTCTTTATGATCCAGTCCTTCAGGTTCTAAAAATAATGTATGTCCATCACGATCTCCAAACCGCACTATTTTGTCCTCAATTGATGGACAGTATCTAGGTCCGATTCCAGTTATTTTTCCACCATATAAGGCCGATTTATGGATATTATCTCTTATTATCGCATGTGTCTCGGGGCTTGTTCTGGCCATCCAGCATTTCGTCTTATTCCTAAGTTTCTCTTCAGTTGTGTAGGAAAAAGGCCATGGATTCTCGTCTCCAATCTGCTCCTTCAGCATCGAAAAGTCGACACTTCTTCCATCTATTCTGGCCGGTGTGCCTGTTTTTAGTCTCCCTGCTTTTATCCCAACGGATTGAATAGATTCTGATAGATGTAGAGACGGAGCTTCACCACTTCTTCCACAGCCGAAGGTCTGCATTCCGATATGGCCCGTTCCGTTGAGAAATGTACCCATTGCAAAAACCAATGCATCCGCACCTATTTTCTCACCCGTGTCCAATATGACCCCGGTTACTTTTTTATCGGAAGTAATTATCTCTTTTACCATTCCCTGATACAGAGACAGATTATCGTTGTAATCCAACAGCTTTCTTACCCATAATCTATACATCTGTTTATCGGCCTGAGCCCGGTTTCCCCATACTGCTAAGCCCTTCGATGTGTTTAGCATTCTGAAATGTATTCCGGTTTTATCTATGGCCTTTGCCATGACCCCACCCATGGCGTCAACCTCCCTGACTATTGTTCCCTTGGCTATACCTCCTATAGCCGGGTTACAGGACATGTGGCCTATCATGTCTATATTTGCCGTTATGAGCATCGTTTCACAGCCGGCTTTTGCGGCAGCGTTGGCCGCCTCTATTCCGGCGTGACCTCCCCCTATCACTACCACTTCTTTCTTTATGCTGAAAACCAATTTTTCTCTCCTTTTTGTTTCACGTGAAACATTCATTGATAGATCTATTTATAGTTTCACGTGAAACACTACTTTCCGATGCAAAATTCGTTAAATATTCTATTCAATACATCTTCGCTGGCGTTGTACCCTTCGAAATCATCGAACAATGATATGGCCTCTTTGCAATAATGAGCAGCTATCTCTTCTCTTTCCATCATTTCTTTTTCTATCTTTTCTACTTTCTTTACCGCTTTCTTCATTATTTCGCCTTGTCTTTTACTTACAATAAAAGAACTCTCTTCTTTCTCCCCTTCGATTAGTTCTACTATTTTTCCTCTCAGAACATCGATACCATCACCATTTATGGCACAAGTCATAACAAATGGTATATTCTCTTTTCTACATAACATCTCTTTTTCTTCATTCCGTGCTTTATCCGTTTTGTTCAAAACGCAGAGTATCTTCTTTCCTCTTCTTTTTTCTATTATTTTTTTTTCCTCTTCTTTTATTTCCTCTTCTACATTACTTACCCAGATAACCAAGTAACTCTTTTCGATCAACTCCCATGCTTTCTCTACACCTATTCTTTCCACACTTTCCTCTGTTTCGCACAACCCGGCAGTATCAATCAGCCTCAGCTCTTTTCCTTCACCCACCATGTTTTCACTTACAACATCTCTTGTTGTTCCGGCCTCACTGTACACAATCGATCTTTCGAAACCCAATAGTGCATTCATTAAACTCGATTTTCCAGCGTTTGGAGGACCTACCAGTACAACTTCTATCCCCTCTTCTCTTGCAACCAATTTGTCCCAAGACACGATCTGGTCTGTTATCTGATCTCTGATCTTTATTATTTCTCTCTTTTCTTTTTGGAGATCATCACTTTGTCTTATATCGTCCTCTTCTCCAAACTCTATCATACTTTCTAAGTGTGCCTGTATATTTGTTAATGAGGTTTTCCATTCTTTTATTCTTTTTTTGTGTCCACCCATAAATGTATTCATCGCGGATTTAACAGCAGTTTCCTGTACACCGGAAACAAGCAAATTTATTGCTTCTGCTCTTGCTAAATCTGTTTTCCCATTCTCGAAGGCTCTTCTTGTATACTCTCCCCTCTGTGCATTTCTGCATCCTCTTTTACACAGTTCCTCTATGATTGTTTCCGTTACTTTCCGTCCTCCGTGGCAAAAAATCTCTACGACATTTTCGCCTGTAAATGATCTTGGTTCTTTAAATTTAATAATCAACACTTCATCCAGAATATTGTCATCTGCTTCCAGATGAAACATTTCTGCATATCGTTGCTTTTGATTTTCAAACTTTTCTTTCTCTTTTACAATTTTCTTAACTTCTTCAAATGCTTCTTTTCCGGAAATTCTAAGCACGGCTATTGCTCCGCCTGTACCACTTGCCAATGCAACTATAGTATCCCTCATCTTCATTCTCCTATAAAAAAGGCGGCTTAGAAAGCCGCCTACCTTTATTCTTTTGCTTATGCTAATTTCTTCTTTTTTCCTCTATCCAACAACCATTGTTGTATGATCCCTATACCGCTCTGAAAAGTCCAATACAATACTACACCGGAAGGAAAATTGTTAAAGAAAACCAACATTATCATAGGCATTATATATATCATCGCCTTTTGGTTTGGATCCTTCATTGTTGCCTTATTCTGAAAATATGTCAATACCGCCATGACTATGGGCAACAAAGCTATATTACTCCCATACAAAGGTATGGAAATTGGCTCCAACGACACTAAAACCTCGGGACGCGATAAATCGTTTATCCATGGAACCAGAATTGTTCCTGCTCCCCTTAATTCGATTGCTTTTCTTAGAACCACAAACAACGATATGAATATCGGCATTTGGAGGAACATAGGAAGACAACCGGGGTTAAACGGATTTATTCCCTCTTCTCTATATAGCTCCATTACCTTCTCGTTCATTTTCTTTGGATCTTTTTTATATCTTTCCCTTATTTTATTTATTTTTGGCTGAACATCTTTCATTTTCGCCATCGATTTCATGCTGCTTTGAGTCATTGGGTAAGTGATGATTTTTGATATCAATGTCAGAAGCAGTATTGCAATACCATAGTCTTTTACCAGGTTATGCAGTGAAGTAAGAAGCCAAAGAATAAACTCGCATAAGGCAGGAAACCATAAATCTGCTCTTAAAAGCCATTTCCATCCACCAAACATCACTCTGTTTAACCCAATGTCATACTCTTTGAGCTGACTCATTTTACTTGGGCCGATGTAAAACCAGTACCCCTCAGTATCTCCGTCTGCTATTCTTCTGCTTGCAAATCCATAATTAATACTACCATTTTCTTCTCCTACACTCTTTTCCTGATACGCTTGTATCGGCAAATCAACTGATCTTACCTGTTCGGCAATGAGTGCTACGATGAAGTACTTAGATGTAAGAGCCACCCACTTAAAATCACCTGTTCTTTCTTCAGTTCCGGGCTTTTTCCTGCTTATTCTCTCTATATCTCCACTTGCGTATACATGTATCTCTCTTTGATCATACCTGTCACTCTGAGCACCAAATGTCTCCTCACTCTCCTTTATTCCTCCTTCCCATCCTACCGATACTCTCTTACCATCCAATCTTGGTGATTTTATTTCCATTCCTACCCGGTATTCTCGATTATGGAAAGTAAAAATTTTCTGAACTGTTCCCACTTCGGCGTCTTTGCTTTCCAACACGACTTTCAAAGAATCTTTTGCGCCTAACCGTATCTTTTGGCCTTCTTTGGTTCCCTTTACATTGAATACTTTTCCATCGAAATCGACATTATTTATCTGTAGATTTCCTCCTCCTAATGAAGGATTCTCTATTATCTCTATGTATTGCCCTTTATCTTTATCCGTGTAGTATGTAAATTCTTTGGTACGAGCAGAAATTATTCTACCACCAAGCTTACTTATCCCCACAATCAGCTTATCCGTTTCAACCCATATTGTGTCAATATCCTCTTGTTTTTCTTTGGGCTCAACACTTTTTACCGTGTCTATTAGATCCTCTTTTTTTTCTTTGACAGCAGCCTTTTGGGTGTCTTCTTTCTTTTCTCTTTTTTCTTCAAATTGCTGCCTTTTTTGAGCTATTTCGGCAGGATGAGGCTTCTTTAGTATTGTGTTGTAGTAAAATTTGCTGTTGAAAAAAGCGATTGTTGCGATTATCAGCAAAAATGCCAAAATCAAATTTTTATTCACTCTTTATCCTTCCTCATAGAAATAGTTGGAACAGGATCGTATCCTCCCCTATTCATAGGATTGCATTTAAGAATTCTCAATGTAACTAATATGAATGCTTTAAAAATAGGTAGCTTTTCAAAAGCATTATATGCATATTGGGAACATGTCGGATTAAACCTGCACACTCCCCAGTTGATAGGAACTAATGCTTTATAGATCCATAGAAAGGACCAAATTATATATATCAGCAGTTTTTTAAGGATTCTCTCCATGCCCGGTATGCTTCTTTGATTGCATGGAAATTTTCAAATTCATTTATTCTCGGTCTTATGAGGATATTATAATGAGGAGGGTTCTCTACTTTTACCGATCTGAAGACTTCACGAGAAATTCTTTTTATCCTGTTCCTCTTAACGGCGTTTCCATGCTTTCTTGAAACCAATACGGCCATCCTGTCATAAAGGTGATCGTTTTTTTCAAAAACCACGGTGAATGCCTCGCATCGTTGTCTCTTTCCAGACCTGAGCAACGATGCGATTTCTTTCCGAGACCATATTCTTTTTTCTCGTGTCTTTTCTTGTTTCAATCCCTACTCATCAGAGACTGTCAGCCTCTTTCTTCCTTTAGCTCTTCTCCTCTTTAATACATCACGTCCCTGCTTTGTTGCCATGCGGCTTCTAAACCCGTGCTTGTTGGCTCTCTTTCTCTTAGACGGCTGAAAAGTTCTTTTCATGGAATTCTCCTTTTATTGGCAAAGTAACAAATATGATTTTTTTACCGGCCAGATGTCAAGAATTTTGATTTTTCTTTTTTCTTTATTTGCCTGTTGCCTTACCAAAACACACTGAGTTAGTTTTATCTTAATTATGCAAAATTCAATATGGGAGCAAATGCTCCCAATTCTAAGCCGTTCTGTTGATCACCACCGTTTTGAGACGTGGTTTCGCCCACTTACTCCTGTCGAAACCAATGATTCTTCAAAACTTGTTCTTACTACTCCCAATCAGTTTATTTCTGATTTTCTCGATCAACATTACAGAAATATACTTCTGTCTACAGCCCGGCAGGTTAATCCTGAAATCACTGCCTTGGAGTTTACCGTTGGAACAGATCACTCATTCGAAAAACCTTCCACAGTTAAACCTGTAAAATTTTCACCACCATCTCCTCCCCCTTCTACTATGGGCCAAAAAAACCTCCGAATATCCCTCAATTCGCAGTATTCTTTCGACAGCTATGTCGTAGGCCCAGGAAATGAATTCGCAAAAAGCGTCTCTTTTGCTGTTGCCGAAGCACCAGGAAAGACCAAATTCAATCCCCTTCTTATATATGGAGGAGTAGGTCTAGGAAAGACACATCTTTTACACGCCATAGGAAACTATGTAAACGGAAATTATGACTCTTACCGTGTTACATGCATCACATCCGAAGAATTCTATTACCATTTTATTGAAGCTATTAAGAACAACAATACAAAGCCGTTTACGGATATTTTCCGTGCATCGGATGTTCTACTTTTAGATGACGTTCAGTTCTTAGCTGGAAAAGAAAGCACTCAGGAAGAGTTCTTCTACATTTTTAATACTCTCTACCAGAATGAAAAACAAATAGTTCTTACATCCGACCTCCCTCCCACTTCTATTAAAGGCTTGCAGGATCGTCTTGTCAGCAGGTTTCAGTGGGGTCTATGCGTAGATATTCAACCACCTAATCTTGAAACTCGCGTTGCCATATTAAAAAAGAAAGCCGAAAAAGACAATCTCAACCTTCCGGAGGAAGTTCTTTATTTCATCGCAGAAAATGTCTCTTCTAATATCAGGGAGCTTGAGGGCATCATAATAAAACTTCTGGCATTTGCTTCTATTACAAACAGTGATATAGATATAGATTTGGTGCGCAATGTCCTTAAGGATTCTTTTAAAAGAGAGAAAACCAGGGTGTCCATCGACGACATAATAGAAAAAGTTGCCTCTTATTACAATGTACCTGTTAATAACATTCGAGAAAAGAATAGAAGAAAAGAGGTGGCCCACAGCCGCCAGGTTGCGATGTTCATTTCTAAAGCAATAACAAATCACTCTTTAAAGAGTATCGGCCTTCACTTTGGGGGGCGTGATCACAGTACCGTTATTCATGCTGTGAACCAAATTGAAAAACAGCAACTCAAAGATGATAGTTTGCGTCAGGATATCAATTATATTATTTCTCAACTTGAGTCTTAACGTGTTCTTTGTTGACTATGTGTGGATAAGTAGGGAAAGTGTTCTTTTCAATGATATATCACCAACCTCCCTATCTCAATTCCATAAATTATCAACAGATTTTTTATAATAATATCAATAGGTTATGTGTTTCCTAACATGTATCCACATCTCTATTACAATATCTCTTTTTTAAATATTTAGTTGATTTAATATCTTATTAGTGTGAATAAACAGAATCCTTCTTAAATAAACAACCAATTTGGGAGAGATACCATGTCTCTTACGGTAGATAAAAGACTCTTTGCTGATTTACTGCAAAAAGCGTTCCCAATAGTTCCACAAAAAAGTTCTCTTCAGATTCTTTCAAACTTTCGTATTAGCTCTTTTGGAGACTCCTTAGAGGTAACCTCAACCGATCTCGACCATTCCATCCGTCTGAATTGTCCGGTTTCGGGAGACGGCAACTTCGATGTTACAGTTAATGCTCGTAAAGTATTTGAAATAACCCGAGAGCTGCATGAAGGTGATTTGGAGTTGAACGTGGATGAAAATGTGCTTCTACTGAATAGCGGGGGATCTTTCTCCTGCAAAATTGCCGGAGCAGATACTCAGGACTTTCCTGCATTTCCCACTCTGGGTGAAACAAGAGAGTTTGATATTTCGATTTCCGTTCTCAGGGATTTGGTCCAGAAAAGTTCTTTCGCCGTCTCAAAAGATGAAACCCGAGCATGCCTCTGTGGAGTACTGTGGGAAATTGAAAATACTCGAACGGGAATGGTTGCTACAGATGGACATCGTTTGGGCAGTACTTTCTATGATGGGGAATTCGATGTGGTTGAGAAAATTTCCTGCATTGTTTCCCCTAAAAGCCTCAATCATCTTATAAAAATCATACCTGCAGAGAATCCCGATGATCTGGTTCATGTATCACTGGGAGAGAAGTATATCCAGTTTTCATACGATACCATGACCTTGTGTTCAAAACTCATCGATGGTCCCTACCCTGATTATGAGAAAGTTATCCCAAAGAGTAATCCAAAGAAAGCAGTCATAGAAAATTCCCTGCTGCAGGAAGCTGTAAAGCGTGTTTCCGTTCTCTCGAGCCAGAAAACACATCTGGTAAAGTTCACTTTTGAAAATGATCAGCTGGAAATAACTGTATTGAATAGAGATATTGGTGGGGAAGCGAGGCAGATAATCCCTGTAGAATATGATGGTGAAAAACATTCTGTTGGTTTCAATGCGGCCTATTTATCAGAAATCCTATCCATAGCAAAGTCACACCGTGTTCGAATAGAAATGAACACTCAGATAAGCGCGTGCCTTATTTTTCCTCTCCAGGAGGATGATGATCAAAGAAGAGGCGACGAATTGTTTTTGATAATGCCTCTGCGTATCATGGATGAGATCTAATCGTAATATTTTATCCAGGGCGACAGTTCTGGAAATTATTCCAAAGGTAGCAACGGTAGAGTTATTCTTGGAGTCTTTATGTTGTTAAAATCTCCGAGTTCGGATTAAAAATCCGAATTCGGAGCATAACTCTTCCCTTTCGATCATTTATAATTAATTATCATACAATCAGTTATGCCTTCCAGTTCGTAATAGTTACTAATTAATCCAAAAAATGAATCGTCCCGTTATGGCGAATAGTTGGTCAACTCGAGCGAAGAGAATTTTTCCGGCCAGTGCTGCAACAAATGTTTTAAACAGAGTCTAACGTCGGCTTCTTTCTCGGAACTACCTGTATCATGTATTTTTCTTATTTCGATTCAAAAGAACAAAGACGCTGAAAATTTACTGAAGAATATGTATCTCACAGAGCTGCACCTGAATGCTTTCCGCAATTATCCTACTTTGCACCTTTCATTTGAGAGCAAAGGGGCTTTTATTTTTGGAACAAACGGTACCGGAAAATCAAACCTTCTTGAGTCAATATTTCTTCTGGCTACGGGACGCTCACAAAGAAATGCTTCTAGAAAGGAAATGATTAACTCCTCAAGTAATGAGGCCTTTGTGGAGGGGCGATTTGTATCAATTTTGAATACCGCCGTGGACGTATCTTCGGTTGGTTTTGCCCGAGACGGAACAACGGTAATAAAGATAAATGGAGAAAAACTGCGAAGTTTTTCTGAATGGTTTCTAAAAAGTTCAGTGGTTTCGTTTGGTCCCGACGACATCATGCTGGTTCTGGGACCTCCGTCTGAGCGTCGGCGATTCATGGATATGCTGCTTAGTCAGATAAGCGGGGAATATCTTGAGAATTTGATTCTTTATAAAAGACATGTTGTCGAAAGGAATAAACTGCTTTCGTCGGGCAGCAACGATTTGATTGCGCTGGATACATATGATGAGCGGCTTGCGCATTTTGGTTCAGCACTAATCATTCACCGGCTGAAGTTGTTTGAAAGGGTATCCCCACTGCTGTCTTGTTTTTATAGCGATTTAAGCCTTGATAGAGACAGCGGAAAAATTGTGTATAAGCCTGCTTTTTCGGGTAATTATGGTAGTAAAGAAGAGTGGAAAAATGTATTTTATACTACGTTAAAAGAAAAGAGGAAACAAGACATATCTCTGGGTTTTTCCTCTATTGGTCCACATCGAGACGATTTTAGATGTTTGATCAACAACAGGTCTGCCAAATCGTGCGGATCGCAGGGACAATGCAGATCACTTGCACTAGCTCTTCGGTTGTGTTCGATGGCGTGTCTTGAAGAAATGAAAAAAGATGCCATGATCATTCTTGTAGATGATGCATTTTCAGAACTGGATGCCGATCGAACTTCCCGCGTATATCCACTTATCAGGAACAAAGGGCAGGTATTTTTAACCAGTGTATCAAAAAAAGTGCCGTACAAGCATGAGTTACCGATTTTTGGAGTTGGAGAAAATACGGTAGTTTCTCTATGATGCACAAAAGAAAACCGCAACAGCTTGGCTCTATTCTCAACACTTTTTTGGCAGACCGAGGATATCTCACCGCGTGTAAAGAAGCAGAGGTGATACAAAAGTGGCCGGAAATTGTGGGAGAGCGTCTGGTGGATGTGTGTAAGTGCACTGATGTTCGGGATGGAATTGTTTATGTGCGCGTCCCTTCAGCAGCCTGGCGTCAGGAAGTATCGTATTTAAAAAAACAGATCATGAATCAAATTAAAAGAATATGTCGCTGCAAAACAATAAGGGATATTGTTTTTTACTGAGACAAAAAGGATCGAAATATGAGTGACAAGATATATGGTGCCAAGAGTATAAAAACCCTTAAGGGGTTGGAAGCCGTACGTAAACGTCCTGCCATGTATATAGGCAGCACCAGCTCGTTGGGTCTTCATCACCTGGTATATGAGGTTGTGGATAACTCTATAGATGAGGCGCTTGCGGGCTACTGTGACACTATTCAGGTTACAATTCATGAAGACGACAGTTTGAGTGTTCGCGACAACGGACGTGGAATACCGGTTGACTATCACGAAGAAGAGAAAATGTCTGCCCTTCAGTTAGTGCTCACGACTCTTCATGCAGGGGGTAAATTCGACAATTCTACCTACAAGGTCTCCGGTGGTTTGCATGGTGTAGGTGTTTCGTGCGTAAATGCTCTATCCACCTATCTACGTGCAGAGGTTTATAGGGATGGAAAGATTTATACCATGGAATTTAATCGAGGAAAGCCTCGATCGGATATACAGGTGATTGGAGACACCAGTGATCGTGGAACACTTATTAAGTTTGTACCCGATCCGGACATTTTTGAAACAATCGAATTTAGCTTCGATACTTTATCCAAACGTCTTCGTGAACTGGCGTTTTTGAATAAAGGGATAAAAATTCAAATAAAAGATGAGCGATCCGAAAATAAGTATCACGAATTTTGTTATCCCGGCGGTCTTGTTTCTTTCGTTCAGTTTCTTGACGAAAACAGGACACCGCTTCACCCCGAGCCAATCTATTTGCATCACGCAGGAGATCAAATGGAGGTAGAAATTGCTCTTCAGTATAACGACTCCTATGCTGAAAACCTTTTTTCCTTCGCCAACAACATCAACACTATCGACGGTGGAACACATTTATCAGGGTTCAAAAGGGGATTGACCAGAACGCTAAATAATTACATCGTTTCCAACAATCTGTTGAAGAACAACAAAGTTGAACTTAAGGGCGAAGATTTTAGAGAAGGTCTTACAGCGGTAATAAGTGTGAAACTGTCTGATCCACAATTTGAGGGGCAGACGAAAAACAAATTGGGTAATTCCTATGTAAGCAGTATTGTGGAAGGGTACCTAAACGAGAAGCTTGCCGTTTTTCTCGAAGAAAATCCTGCGGTAGGTAAAAAAATAGCCGAAAAATGTTTGAATTCAGCTATAGCCCGAGATGCGGCTCGCAGAGCCCGCCAGTTGGCTCGCCGAAAAAACGTTCTTGACGGGGGCGGGCTTCCAGGAAAGCTTGCCGACTGTAGTGAAAGAAATCCCGAGAAATGTGAATTATTTATCGTTGAGGGAGACAGTGCCGGCGGCAGTGCTAAAATGGGACGCGATCGAAACTTTCAGGCAATTTTGCCTCTTAAGGGTAAAATTCTCAATGTGGAAAAAGCCCGTATAGACAGGGTTCTTTCCCATGAAGAAATTCAATACATGATTCAGGCATTCGGAGCCGGTTTCGGCTCTCTGGAAGATGAAGATGGTTTTAACCTGGAAAAACTTCGTTACGGAAAAATTATTATAATGACAGATGCCGATGTTGACGGATCTCACATTAGAACTTTACTTCTAACCTTTCTTTTCCGTCACATGCCCTCTCTTATTGAAAATGGTCATGTGTTCATTGCTCAGCCGCCGTTATATAAGATGAAATCGGGCAAGGAAGAGCGCTATCTTTTCACTGATGAGCAAAAAGAGGCAGTATTGCAAGAGTGGAAGGGAAGAAAAAACATCACTATTCAGAGATATAAAGGTCTTGGAGAGATGAATCCCGATCAGTTGGCTGAAACAACGATGAATCCTGATACGCGCAAACTATTGAAGGTTCGTCTAGAGGATATTGTTGAGGCGGACAGAATTTTTACCATGCTTATGGGTGAAGAGGTCGAGCCGAGAAGAAAATTCATAGAGGCAAATGCGACAAAAGTGGAAAATTTGGATATCTAATGTCTGTTAAGAAAACAATTTTGCTCACAAATGATGACGGATATGCTGCTGTTGGAATAGCTTCGCTTTATGCGGCACTGTCCCCCTATTATTCCGTCACCGTTATTGCTCCCGAATTGGAGCAAAGCGGAGTGGGCCACGCATTTTCCTACAATAGTCCTCTTTTTTATCGACCGATACCTCAAAAAGCAGGTATACCCGGATATATAGTTTCCGGAACACCCTCTGATTGTGTAAAATTCGGTGTGGTTCATATATTGAAATCCAAACCGGACATAGTAATTTCCGGTATGAACGTCGGAGAAAATTCCGGCATTTCCGTTTTTTATTCAGGTACGGTTGCTGGAGCACGCGAGGGAGCTTTTTGGCAGATACCAAGCATTGCCTTTTCACTTTCGGAAAATGCCTCTGCTTATTTGGATGACTATTCGATAGTTGCTGTAAAAATACTCGAAAAGATAGTTACCATAGATGAGAAATATTTCGCCGAAACAGTCCATAACCGAGTATTTTTTAACGTAAATTTTCCATCATGTAAGACTCAGGAATGTAAAGGAATTCGTGCTACGCGTCAAAGCCTTGCATTTTTCGAAGACCGATATATTTCTCGTAAGCAAGACGACGGGACTGAGGAATTCTGGTTGTCGGGAGAGAAGAAGGGGCTTGAGGAAAGCGAAAAATATGATTCCCGTGCTCTTGAGAATGGATATATAACAGTTACACCGCTGAATTGCGACGCAACGTCTCATACGGCTATCGATCACCTTGCCGGATTGGAAAATGAAAGTTTGAGGGAGAATGCATTATGAATGAATCTGGTCTTCAAAGTTCAATATTCATTGAAGACGAGATGCAGAAATCGTATCTGGCATACTCAATGAGTATGATCACATCTCGTGCTCTTCCGGATGTACGCGATGGATTGAAACCGGTCCATCGGCGGGTAATGTTCGGAATGAATGAACTGAACCTTCAACACAACAGAGCGCCGAAAAAGTGTGCGCGCGTTGTTGGGGATGTTATTGGTAAATATCACCCGCATGGTGATGCGGCAGTGTACGATGCACTCGTTCGTCTCGCGCAGGATTTTTCGATGCGCTACAGAATGGTGGAAGGTCAGGGAAACTTTGGATCAATAGACGGTGATCCTCCGGCAGCCATGAGATATACCGAATGTCGGATGACAAGCCTTGCCGAAGAGATGCTTGCGGATTTGGACAAAGAGACCGTAAATTGGGCTCCAAACTACGATGATTCGATGAAAGAGCCGGTTGTTTTACCGTCAAAAGTACCTTTTCTTTTAGTAAACGGTAGTACCGGAATCGCTGTAGGAATGGCCACCAATATGGCGCCTCATAATCTTGGTGAAGTTGTTGATGCTGTAACTGCGGTGATAGAAAACCCGGATATCGATATCGGTGAACTGGTAAAATTTATTCCCGGTCCCGATTTTCCAACCGGAGGCGTGATATTCGGGCGTTCCGGAATACTTGATGCATACAAAACAGGTAGAGGTAAAGTCATTGTCAGAGCACGTGCGGAGGTTGAGCGCACAGAAAACGATAGAGAGCAGATTATCATAACGGAAATACCGTATATGGTAAATAAATCGAATCTGCTGGAAAAAATGGCTGATCTTGTGCGCAACAAATCCATTGAAGGAATATCGTTTTTACGAGACGAATCCGATCGTCGAGGACTTCGAATAGTTGTAGGACTAAAAAAAGAGGCATACGGAGATATAGTTTTAAATAAACTTTATAAGTATACTCAGCTACAGACAACTTTCGGTATAAACAGCCTTGCTTTGGTAGACCTGCAGCCGCGGCAATTAAATCTCAAAGAAATAATACAACATTTCGTCAACCATCGTCATGAGGTTGTAACCAGAAGAACAGAATATGAACTTCGTAAAGCTGAAGAGAGGGCTCATATTCTCGAAGGGTTAAAAATTGCACTGGACAATATTGATGAAATAGTTGCCCTAATCAGAGCATCGAATTCCGGTGAAGAAGCACATGGAAAATTAGTCGAAAGGTTTAATTTATCCGATGTTCAGGCGAAGGCCATTTTGGATATGCGTCTGCAGCGACTGACGGGATTAGAGAGAGAAAAAATTGAAGAAGAATACCGGTCGCTCATGGAGCAGATTGCCGAATTCAAGGATATTCTCGCTAATCGTGAACGCCGCATGACAATAATTCAGGATGAGCTGATCGATATTAAAAAAAGATTTGGAGATGAACGTCGCACCGATATCGTCGATGCCGTTGGTGATGTTGATATTGAAGATATGATTGCCGATGAGGATATGGTAATTACCATGTCTCACTCCGGTTATATAAAAAGGTGTGCTCTGACAACATACAGATCGCAGGGAAGAGGTGGCCGCGGTGTCAGAGGAATGGACTCAAAAGAAGATGATTTTATTGAGACCTTGTTTGTAGCCTCAGCACATTCCAATATTCTCTTTTTCACCAATCTTGGAAGATGTTACCGGCTTAAAGTATATCAGATACCCGAGGCCGGCAGACAGTCACGGGGAAGACCGATTGTAAATGTTTTACAACTTCGTGAAGATGAATTTGTCGCTGCTTTCGTTCCAGTAAAGGAATTTGACGACGGACATTTTATTGTTGCGGCTACCGCAAAGGGAATTATTAACAAACAGCCGCTAAAGGCATATGCTAATGTTCGCAGAGACGGCATAAATGCAATTAATCTTGACGATGACGACAAGCTGATTAATTGTGCTCTTACCGACGGGAATCGCGACGTCATTTTAGGAACGAAGAACGGCCAGGCTGTTCGGTTCAATGAAAGTGTCGTCCGCGAACTCGGTAGAAATACAAGAGGAGTCAGAGGAATCATGCTTCGATCGGGAGATGTTCTGGTTAGTATGATAGTTGTTACCGAAGAAGATCATGTTTTGACTGTTACTGAGCGGGGTTTTGGAAAAAGAACTCCGGTATCCGAATACAGGCAGACAAATCGCGGCGGAATCGGTATCATTAACATCAAAGAGTCTACCCGAAACGGAAAAGTTGTCGGAATACGGCGAGTCAAGGCAGAAGAAGCAGATACTTTGGATGTAATGCTTATTACACGTAACGGTATAATTATCCGAAGTGATGTTGGTATGATTTCGGTAATCGGCAGAAATACTCAAGGTGTAAAACTCATAAGCCTTGCGAAGAGCGATGAGGTTGTAGATGTTGCCGTATGTCAAAAAGAGAACGGTGAAACTGAACCTGAAGATGAAACACAGGTTGAAAGCGCCGATAATGAAAATGGACAGACTGATTCTGATTCTTATGATGAACCAGAGAATAATCAGTAACTAAAAAGAAAACAGAAGCAAAAAAAAGCCTGTAGTTTTTTACAGGCTTTTTTTTCTATCATTCAAGAAGCGGACTAATTTGATCTGTCTATCAGATTAATAACAGCGGCTGTTGCTATGGTCGATTCGGATATAGCCCTCACTACATCAAGAAATACTCTATAACCGTCAACATATTTGATCTTTTGCGGTATTACAACCACATCACCCGGCTCCAGCGTATATTTGTGAACGTTGCGCATTCCGTCGGTTATAACATTTCCGTTTGCTTTTATGACGTATATGTTTTTCTTATCGGCGGTGCTTTTAAGACCTCCGGAAAGATTAATGTAGTGAGATACTTTGGTTTTTCTCGGCTCATATCGATAGGTGGATGGATTAAAAACTTCCCCCAGAGTCGATACCGTGTTAAGTTTCTTTGGGATAATTAACTGGTCCCCATTTTCGAGGAGAAAATCGTTATAGCTTTCTTTTTCCTCAAGATTTATAACAACTCTTCCAATAGGTTCGATATTTCGCAACCTTTCGAGGACCGCCAGTTGTTGTTGCATAAGTACCTGTGCTTCCTGGGCGGTTTCCTTAGCGGCCATTTGTATGGCTAAACGACTTACATCTCCTTCTAATTGACGTATGTATTCCTGATTTCTGTTTTTCTCCATTTTTTTAACCGATTCACGAGAGAAAACCGCCGCGCTAAGATATGCGTCGGATGTGAATCCTCCCGCCCGTTTGATAACATCACCAAGGTTCTCATTGTCAAGAATTACATACTCTCCGGGATATACAAATTCTCCCTTGAGTGTAATGGTTTTCTTTTCGTGCCATCCTCTCTTTGCCCTGATAAAAACATGATCTGCTTTATTTAGCGTAATGTTTTCTTTTTCATCTCCGGTCATGGCACATTCTACACAGAAGGAAACTTTTTGAACCGAAACGGTATCTCCCTGAAAAACGCGTCTATACAGTTCACCTCTTTCGGTGCTCGCCGCTTCGCTGAGTCCTCCCGCCTGCAAAATCAAATCCTTGATGTGCATGTTTTCAAGAAGCCTGTACTCTCCCGGATTTGTAACTGCTCCGCTTATGTTTACCTTTCTGTTAGGCTCGAAAAAATCCCTATGGTAAACAGTTATAATATCTCCAGGTTTAATGGGTATATTGTCAGGACCTTGCTGATCGGTCAAGGCTTTCCCCAATTCAAAGCTCACGATCTGCTTGTCGTATGTAGGAAATATCCTTCTTTTTACAGAGGCATAATCCAGGTATGTTTCGGGATATAAGTCATTGAATCCGTCAATTATGTCGGTAATTTTCATACCGTCGGTAAATTCATATTTTCCGGGTCGTAAAACATTTCCCTCAAGATAGACCGCGTTGGGATCGGTTACAACAACCGGAAAAACCCTCACGACATCACCATCTTGAATTTTAAAGTCGGGCAGCTTTCCGTCTTCCGGCACCTTCAGGTCAAGAACGGCTCGATAGTTGTTGTCCTGAAATCTGTCTATTTGTATTCTGTTTGTCCATGCGGCGGGTAATAATCCTCCGGCAAGAGAGACAAGGTCATTAAGAGTGGTGTTTTCCCTTATTTCGTAGAGAGCACTTCGGCGTACATTACCTGCTATAGCCGCCATTTTTTCAACGACCGGAACAACCAGAACATCATTCGTCTTTAGCCGTGTATTGCCGAAGTTGTTGCCCGATAAAAGGAAATCATACATATCGAGCTTTTTTACAAGTCTGCCATTACGCCTAAGCTCTATGTTTCGTAAAGAACCCATTTTGGCTATACCGCCCGCGGCAAACAAGGCATTGGTAGCGTTTGATAAAGCGCTTATGGTATACTGGCCCGGCTGATTTACCTCACCGACAATCATTACAGTCAGGGAGTTAAGTTGTCCCATGTTAACGGTAGCCTTTACTCCTTCAATGGTTTCGAGGCGCTCTGTAAGTGTCTTTTGCATTACACTGAAAGGTGTTCCCGCAACCATTATGGGGCCCAGTCGAGGTAAATTCAGGCTACCGTCTCGTTCTACTTTTATTCTGTGGCTCTCGTTTAGGCGTCCCCACATGCTGATCACAACTTCATCTCCTGTCGATACAGGATAATCCGCCGGGACAGATAGTTGCCCATTTTGCGAAAAGGTTAATCTTTTCTTATCACTGAAAACATCGTGGCCGAAAACCTGGATTTTAGAAAGCACGGTATCAGGATTAATGAAGTCTCCCCTGACAATTCTTTCATAAACCGATGAGGGTAATGACGCGTCGACCTTGCCGCTGTCAACAGTATCATTTACAAAATTTTGACTGTCCTCACCGACCGTATCATTAGGGTTATATTGACGGTCTTTAAAAGATTCAAGCTTGGAGAGAACGGATGTTGATTGATTAACACCCGCATCCTGAAGCTGTTGCTGTAACTGTTGATAATTGCCTTTATTTACCGATCCCAAATCCGGCACGATACCGGTTGGCAAGTTATTTACCGTCGATTGTGAATGAACTGGTGAAAACAGGGCGAAAAATAATCCAAAAACCAGGCAGAGACGATTAATCATTAAAAACCTCTTTAAGATCGAATAATATTCCATTCGGCTTTAAAAAAGAACGAATGCCGGATTGGCCAAGCTCCATGAATTGTCTGTGTTTAACGGCAAGTATCACGGCATTATAGTTTTCCTGCTTAGGCTGCTCAACAAGTTGTACACAATACTCCTTGCTGACTTCCTGAACATCGGCTACGGGATCCCAGACATCGCACAAAATATTGAAAGCTTTGAGTTCTTCTACTATGTCTATAACCCGCGTGTTTCTGACATCGGGTACATTTTCCTTGAATGTGAATCCCAAGATTAGAACTCTGGCTTCACCTATGTTATGCTTTCGCATAACCATGTCCTTGATCAACTCACGAGCATAGTATCTTCCCATGGCATCATTGATGCGGCGACCCGCCATTATAATCTGCGGATGATGTCCAACCTCTTCGGCCTTATAGGCCAGGTAATACGGATCTACGCCGATACAATGCCCGCCGACCAAACCAGGTTCAAAAGGAAGAAAGTTCCATTTTGTTTTCGCGGCCTCAAGTACTTCCTTTGTTGAGATCCCAAGTTTGTCGAATATGATCCTCAACTCGTTCATGAGTGCAATGTTAATATCACGTTGAGTATTTTCGATAACTTTGGCAGCTTCTCCTACTTTAATACTTGAGGCTTTAAAAACGCCTGCTTCAACGGCTGCTCCATACACCGTCGCAACTTTCTCCAAAGTATCTTGCGTATCGGCGGAAACGACTTTGGTTATACTTTTAAAGGTATGAACCTTGTCTCCGGGGTTAATTCTCTCCGGTGAATAGCCGACATTGAAATCTTTTTTCCAGGTCAGGCCGGAGGCTTTTTCCAGTGCAGGAACGCACTCATCTTCGGTAACGCCGGGATAAACGGTAGATTCAAAAACAATTATCGTACCTTTTGACATGTACTTGCCCACCGTTGCGCTGGCACTGAGCAGTGGAGTCAACTTTGGTCTCTTGTGGGAATCTATCGGCGTAGGGACCGCGACAATCACAAATTCACAATCGCCTATAACCGCGGGATCGGCCGTGTACGTTAGAGGCGAGGCTTGAAGGTCTTGATCGGATATCTCACCATTTGGATCCTTGCCCTTTTTTAAGACTTCTATACGAGTTAGACTGATATCAAAACCGACTACCTCGAAGTGTTTCGACATTTCTACAGCCAGAGGCAAACCTACATAACCAAGCCCTACCACACAAATTTTTGGTGAATACATATCCTTCAAACTCCTTATAATTGGTGAAGCACTGTTTCAGACACAGATTAATAAACCGGATCAGACCCACAGAAACTTAAAAACAATGGTTTAACCTGTCTTTTTGCATGATAGCGAAAGTTATGCCGAATATCGCCATGCCTTGGGTTTAACCGCATTATCGGTGCCGGCGATTATTTTTCCTCTGTCGAGAATAAGCCGGCGGTAATGAAACGTGTTGACCAGATGGAGATCATGAGTCGCCATAATTACAGTTGTTCCCCAGCTGTTTATTGTGCGCAAAAGCTGAAATATATCCTGCGATACCCCGATATCAAGATTGCCTGTAGGCTCATCGGCCAACAGTACATCAGGATCATTCACTATTGCTCGAGCTATACAAACCCTCTGCTGTTCACCTCCGGAGAGTTGGCTCGGAAAATAGGAGCATTTATGAGCTAGACCGGTTTGCGCCAGAACCTGAAATACTTTTCTTTTAACTGCTCTTTCTTTTGCTCCCGTTACACGCATCGCAAAGGCTACATTTTCAAATACATCCCGATCGTGCAGAAGTCTGAAATCCTGAAAAACAATTCCCAGTTTTCGACGAAGTCGGGGTATATGCTTTCTTCGCATGTATTTAGAATCGAATCCGCACACGAAAACCTGCCCTGTACTTGGCAATTCCTCCATGTATATGTGCTTTAGAAGCGTTGTTTTACCGGCACCGCTTGCACCGGTTAGAATAACAAACTCGCTTTTGTCGATAAACAGGCTGACATCACTGAGAGCCTGAAACTGTTTATCGTACATTTTACTTACATGCGAGAATTGAATCACGTTTCTTTCTTTCGCAACAGGAAATGAATGCGCTCGGACCTTTTAGACGCCGGCTTGGTTGAAAAGCCGTCCCATATACCTTCTATCGTAAAAAGCTTTTTTGGTATTCTTTTTTTTATCTCGGCGATCGAGAGAATCTTCTGGCAATGCCGTTCTTGATGTTTGGTGTAGAACCGCAAATCATCCGAGTCTCTCAAAAATATGGTAAAATCATTAAACTGCATCCTCTGAAGCCTGTCATAGAAACTGTGCCGAACATAATAAGCATCACCAAAGTCTTCGCAATCAAAATAGTCTTCGAAATTATCCTGAGAGTTTGCCTCTGTTGTTACATCAAAGAGAAACAGCCCATTTTCTTTTGTACACTCATATACCTGTTTAAATAAGGAGCTGTATGATTCCCCGGATTTTAAGTAGTTTATCCCGTCATACAAAAAAATTACCATGTCGAAGCGCTTAACAAGCGGCAAATGCAGGCCGTCCGCACAAAAAAAGGAAAGGCCGCGGTTGCCACGAGCCTGGAGACACATGGAAAAGGAAAGATCGGAACCGGTGTAAGAAAACCCGTCGTTTTTCAACAGTTCTCCCAGGGAACCGGTCCCGCCCCCGATTTCAAAAATATCGGCACTTTCTGCATCTAGAAATTTTCTTACAACTCTCTTTATCAATGCTCTCCATAGATTGTAATCTACATGAGACATCAATCTGTCATAAACAGGTGCCAGTGCGCAATACGGAGTTGTTTTCTTTATAGTCGAATATCTACGTATAATTCCCGGCGCCATTTCTCGACCAAAGATTTGAGTTTCTCCTGTGTAATCACTCGGCGAGCGATTTGAGCTATTTCATTGTAATCTTCTTCAAGAGTCAACTGTCTTTTTTCGGCGCGATCATCGATGCGGTAAACACTCCAACCTCTGCCCTCACGTATCGGCGATGTGATTTGGCCGACTTCCATTTCCGAAATCACTTTTTTGAGCTGCGGGGAGAGTGCGTCCACACTTTTCCAACCAATGCTTCCATCACGCGACCGGGACACTTTGTCCGAGCTGTACTTATTAACAGCTGTTATGAAATCTTGTTGGTTTAGGCTGTTTTCGGCCAATGAATCGAGTATAGCCTTCTTATTCTCGACAGTCTCTTCATCAGCTTCGATTCCGATGAAAATCTGCTGGACCTCAACCTGCTGGTCTTTTTTACTCAATATTTTTACAATATGCCAGCCCAGACGTGTTTCAAAAGGTTCACTTACCTGTCCTACGCCCAGAGAAAAAATCTTCTCCTCAAAGGTAAGTTCAGAAAGAGTACCCTTTGCTATATACCCAAGATTTCCTCCGTTTTTGGCATTTGGCCCTTCGGAGTGCTCTTTGGCCAATTCGGCGAAATCTTGGCCGGAGTTGAGCTTTTGTTTTATTAAGCTGATTTCCTTATAGGTCTGTTCCCTGACTGACTGCGAAGGCGAAACGTCGATAAAGATCTTGGAGAGCTTTACACTCTTTCCGGTGGTGGGAAGGCTGTCTTTATACTGCTCATAAAAAGAGGCAACATCGTTTTTGGTTACCCGGCTTGATACATACATTTGTTGAACGTGCTGTCGAATGAGTTCCTGCTTAATCTGCCTTCGAAGCTCAGAGCGAAACTCCTGAACGTTCATGTTCTGCTGCTTTTGAAGCATCTGGCCGAATGTTTCCATATCGATTCCGTTTTGCTTGAGAATCATACTGATTCGGCTGTCAACCTCATTTTCGACATCCGAGGCCCTGATGTTGATATTTGTATCCTTTTCGGCCTTAACCAGAAGAACCTTTCCGTTTATAAGCTCTTCAAGCGCTCTTTTACGAAGCATATTGATAGTGAGTGAATCGGGTTCCTGCCCCATTTGATTTGCCAGCATGTAGGTAAAAGCTTCTACTTCCGAACGAAGGATAGTTGAATCACCTACTACTGCCGCAACCCCGTCGATTCGCTCCATGGCACCGGCGGTAAAAACCAATAACAGTGCACAGAGACATGCGAATTTGCTTCTTTTGTTATTCCACAATGTCGCCGATTTCTTCTTCATTGATATCCTCATTATTTTCCGATAGAGTTTCCGAATCGTTTTGTGTTTCTAAACCGGGTATTGTATTGAAATTAAAATCATAATCCATTTTCAGGCGAAGATCGGAAAGCAGTCTCTCCATATCTCTCTTTTGATCCTCCGTGGATAAGATGCCTATAATATCCTCGCGTATCTCCTCCAACTCACACGTGCTTCCCGCACTTTGCTTATCCAACACCCGTATGATATGATATCCGTCTTCCATCTTTATCGGAGCCGTTGTTCCTTCAATCCGAATGCTGGAGAGTGCGTCGGAAATTTCTTTGGGCAAGCTGTTTTTCTGTACAAAAGGAACCGAGCGGGGATCCTGGACCGGTGTTTTCGAATATCGGACCGCCAGATCCAGGAAGTTGTCCTTTGTAACCATGTTGCGAACTTTCCAGGCGGTACTTAAATCTTCGACCAAGATCTCCAGATATTTAAAAACATCATCCTGCCTGACAAAAGAGTCTTTATGCTCTTCGTAATAATTAATTATCGCCTCTTCACTTACCAGATCCTGGCCGGCGGCAAAAGATGTTCGGCTTATTATTTCTGCACTCAACAGATCCCGTTTCATCTGCTCAAGCCGCTCGCTTATCTCCTTTTCCTTATGGACCTTCTTTCGCAACGCCTCCTGAAAAAGAAGCTCGGTATCGATCCATTGTTTTACGTAGTTTATCATCTGCTCTCTGCTGATTTCATTGCTGTATTCGGGAGGTATTGTCTTATACAGATCATCGAGAGTAAGCGTAGCGTCGCCTACTCTCGCAACTATCGGGCTGTCCACTTCATCTTCACACGAAAAGCCCATCAGAAAGAGCGATGCACCAATCAATGCGGTACAAATCGGCAAAATTATGGCCGTCAAACGAATGAAAGATTTTTTTTGACGGCGAGATCCACCGTTAACTCTGCTTTTAGTCATAAATAAAGGTTACCTTCAGAATACCAACACGATTACAATTACTACGGAAATAGAAAGAAAAGCAGTAAAAAAATTATCACAAAGATACATTATGCATATTTAGCCAAGCACTGGTACAGATCCCAATAGCATGCGTTTGGATGATTTAAGCCGGTGCAGGCTCATTTATTACGTTCTCAAGAACCGATATTGTTTCCAAAGCCTGTTGGCTTTTATCGCTGCTTATGAGCGTTGTTTTCATCGAAACCTGTTTCTCGGAAACAATCTCAAAGGATCGATCGCCCGCTTTGATAAACTTTTGGACCTTACGGCGAACATCCTCATCTTTACCTTCAAACCCCAGGGTCAATGTTGCGCTGCTGTCAATGGAAAGTCTTGAGATCCCGCATTCCCTTGCTAGCTGCTTTACTCTCATGACCAGAAGAAGAGCCGTCACTGGTTGAGGCAAAGGCCCGAACCTGTCTACAAGGCTCTGCTCTATGGAGTCGATTTCCCCTGCCGAGCGGGCACTGGAAAGTTCCTGATAAGTGGCTATTCTTGTAGTCCCGTCGGAGATAAACTCAGCCGGTAAATAAGCATCCAGTTGAATATCGATAGTCGTTTCGGTCTCTTTCTCAGGAGCCTCGTTTCCGCGAATCTTCTCAACCTCTTCCTTGAGAAGTTGACAGTACAGCTCAAAACCCACCGCCGCAATAAACCCGTGTTGCTTATTTCCCAGAATATTTCCGGCTCCACGAATCTCAAGGTCCCGCATCGCTATCTGAAACCCGCTTCCAAGATCGGTATACTGCTCAAGTGCCCGCAGTCTCTTGAGCGAGACTTCGTCTATCTGCTTGAATGAAGGAGTCAGAAGATAAGCATATGCCTGCTCCGATGATCGTCCCACTCGTCCACGCAACTGGTAGAGCTGAGAAAGCCCCATCGCATCCGCCCGATTTACGATTATGGTGTTCACGTTTGAGATATCGATTCCATTTTCGATTATCACCGTCGAAAGCAGCACATCATATCGGCCCGCAATGAAAGCCTGCATAATCTTTTGCAGCTCCTTCTCATCCATCTGACCGTGTGCCACAACAACACGTGCCTGAGGAACAAGCTGCTCGATCTGATCCTGGAGCAGATAAAGATTTTTGATCCGGTTGTGAACCACAAACACCTGACCTCCCCGATCCAGTTCATACTCCACAGCCTGCTTGAGAACATCATTTCGATACTCCATCACACTGGTATCTACCGGGAGACGGTTTCGCGGCGGAGTATTGATAATGGACATATCACGTGCCCCCGCCAGAGACATATGAAGCGTACGTGGAATCGGCGTCGCGGTCATGGACAACACATCTACCTTATATCGGTAGTGTTTGAGCTTTTCCTTGTGACGCACTCCGAAACGCTGCTCTTCATCTATGATAAGCATACCCAGATTTTTGAAAACAACATCCTCGGAAAGCATTCGGTGTGTTCCGATAACAATATCGTACTCCCCGGCGTTGATTTTCTTAACATTCTCCCGGATCTCCTTTGGACTAAGAAACCTGCTTAGCATACAGATTCGTACCGGAAAATCGGCCATTCTTTCGGAGAAAGTGGTAAAATGCTGGGCGACCAAAACCGTCGTCGGTGCCAGTACCGCCACCTGATACCCATCGTTTACCGCCTTGAAAGCGGCTCGCATCGCTACCTCGGTTTTTCCAAACCCAACGTCTCCGCAAACCAGCCGGTCCATCGGTTTATTGGATTCCATATCCTTTTTAACATCTTTTATGGTAGTGAGCTGATCGGGAGTTTCATCGTATATAAACGCATCTTCAAACTCTTTTTGCCATAAAGAATCTTTACCGAATTTGATTCCTTCCATGTACTCGCGTTTGGCATAAAGCTGCACAAGCTCCTGGGCCATTTCCTGCAGCGACTCGCGCGTCTTCTGTTTTAGTTTTTCCCAGCTCGCCGTTCCCAGTTTGGACAGAGTGGGTGAGGTGCTGTCCTTTCCCACATATTTTTGTACTTTATGAAAGTCGTGTATCGGAACATAAAGCTTGCTTCTGCCCTGGTAGTGAAGCACCATGCAGTCCTGGTGAATATCACCGGTGCTGATTCTTTCGATTCCCACAAACTGGGCGATTCCGTGGTCCACATGAACGACGTAGTCCCCCGGTGTCAAGGAATCGAAGCTGGTTATGGGAGTACCGCTCTTACTCTTTTTGGTGCGCACTCTCCTGTATGGACGATTAAATATCTGTGCTTCGGTATAGGTGGCTGTTTTGTTCTGTTTATTCAGAAATCCCCGCTCGATATAACCCACCGCCACCGTCAGCTTATCGGCATGATTTTCTCCTATCGCCTCAAGAAGCCGCTCGGCCTGTCCGAGTGTGGGACAGAGAATGGTGGTCTTATAGCCGGTACTCTCCAGACGAGTAAGATCTATATTGAGTGCCTCGAACGATTGTGCAAACGAGGGCTGATCGGCAAGGGACAGTTTTATTTGAAAGACTTTTTCGGGCGGATTTTCGGTATCCAGCAGCACCTGTTGAAAAAGTGCCAGGTCTTGCCGAATCTGCTCACCGTCAACCAAAAGACTCTCGGGCCTGGATACCAGCGCAGAACACACCGACGGTACCCTCTCCAGATGACGATTGTAATTTTCAACGGTTTCCGGAAAGCGACGATCGGGACCGAAAACATCATCCCACACAATCATGGCATCCTGGGGTAGATAGTCCAGAATGGTGGTGTCTGGAGGATCAAACCAGTGAAGAAACCACTCGATACCTTCATAATCGGCCAAAGATTTCCAGCTGTGTTCCAGCCTTGTTACCCCGTCGCGGGAGATCTCTTGCTTGTCGCAGAAATCGCGCATCCTCTCCAGAGCAGTATCAATTTGTTCTCTGGAGAATTCAAATTCGGTCATGGGGACAATCGCCGCCTCTTCGATCGAATCCTTTGATTTTTGAGTGAAAACGTCGAACAGACGGATGGATTCTATAGAGTCGCCCCAGAATTCAATACGAAGGGGCATATCGGAAATGAAAGGATAAACATCAAAGATACCCCCGCGAACGGCAAATGTTCCCAGATCTGAAACCATGGTTTCGCGCCGAAAACCAATCTCCTGAAGCCATTGTGAAAGAGTCTCGGGAGATATTTCGTCTCCTACTCTTACGTTTACGGTGCGGTTGAAAAAGGCTCGTGGTTTTGAAACTCTCTGCAAGAGGGTTGAAACGGGGGCGATATACACACGCTTCTCCCGCGCCAGCAGTTGTTTCATCGCCAGAAACCGTGCCTCGACCGTAGGGCCGAAAGGGGATTTCATGTTATAAGGAATAGCATCACGGGAAGGAAACGAAGAAACAGCTTCATCGCCCAGAAGCGCGGAGCATTCATTTACCAAAACATCAGCCCGCTTGCTGTTGGGGGTCAGCACCAGCATCGCCTGATCGGTCGAATCAAACAGAGCCGATATGACGAAAGCATCACTGCTTCCTGCAAGACCACTGAATAAGGAACAATCGGGTCTGCTCTTAAGCCACTGGTCGATACCCGGAAAACTCTTCGGATCCCAAATTTCTTTGAAGGGATGTATAGTCATTGCTGTATATATGGATCTGTCGCAAGAATATGCAGGAAAAATCGAAGGAGTGTTAATGAGCCAGGATGGATTCGAACCATCGACTCTCGCCTTAAAAGGGCGATACTCTACCGCTGAGTTACTGGCCCATTTACGGTACGATTAAAATCGTTCCGGAAAGATTTCTAAAATACATCCTCTGACTGTTAGAGTCAACCACAAGTTCGTTTTTCCTGTATAATCTCACCGTCCGGGTTGTTGTTTTTATTGAATTTTTCCGATTACAAAAATGCTTTTATTTCCATCGATACGGAGTGTATCCCCTTATCGAATACTTTGTTACCGTGAGGTTTGTTGTACTCTCCATGATACTGGGCATTAAGAGAAAAATGTTTTCCGATTTTAATATCGGCAAATATAGACATGACATGACTTATGCCGTTACTCAATCCACCGGCCATACGATAATCCAGATCTCCACCAATATCTACCATGCTCATAGTATATGATGCCTCCGCAAAACCGCGCTCTCCCGAGAGGAAAGTAATACCGGGCTGAAAAGAAAAATAATTTCCCCTGTTGACACTCTGTTCACTCAGAAGCGAATTATTGCTTTTTTGGGCATGACCGGCTCTTTGGCGCAAAAAAATCGAAAAAGCAACTACGGGATTGAATTGCTGGCTAAACGAAACCGACCGATCTTCCACATCGTAACTTCCGCTCATATAGTCCCCATCCCGCTTTAGAGCAAAAGAATTGCCGGCGATGTCCAGATACCACTTCTCCCACCTCTTCCCAAGCTCACCTTTTATTTCGAGGGCGCTTTCACGGTATTGACGTTGTTTGATAAAAGATGGTTTTGCGTGGACTTTAGCGTGAAAACCCTCAAATTGATCGGGTCTCCACAATACCTCCTGGCGGTAGAAGAGATGGGAGTACTGAAGTGCCTCGTCTTTGGGTTGGTTCAGAGACAGGTATGACGGTAGCCAGCTAAGTGCTGTCAGTGAGTCGCCCGCTCTAATGTGCTCTTCGGCGGTAGCGGATCCGCTCCAGGTCAAATCCCCAAGTATCCCCTTGCCCCTGAACATCAACGGCCGCAAAAGCCAGTCGGCCCGAAAAATAGCTTTTCGCACCCTGGTATTTCCGGTACTGTCATACACTTGCCTTTGAGTGACATAATAGTTTCCGCCTGTTTTTGGCTCATACTTTTCGGTTCTTTCGTTATATATATAATTGCCAAGCCCCTCTCCGGCATAAACCGGTATTTGAATGAAATCTGAGGCTCGCTCGGAACTCAGGCGATATTCCTGTCTGGATGAAAAGCCGGTCTGTGCCGATGATAGGTCGTTTATGGCATTTACTATTACCGTGGTGCGAATATCCTCATTGATCCTTCGGCGCATATAGGAGCTTCTTCCCCCAAATGTCCAACCGGGTCGGGGAGAATGACGAATGCTTTGGTTCCAGGAGAAGAAGTCGGCCGTATCGGGGGAAGAAAATAAGGATCGGCCTTTTTTCTCCCGCGTATAGTAGAAATTCTGCTGAAGAGACCAGGGCTTGAAAGAAAACTCTGCTCCCCCTCCGATACTTCCCCGCCCTTCCCCGCTGTCCTGGGCATGCCACTCATCATCCAGAAAAAGACCGTATTTAAATCGCTCGAAATCCATCCCCACATGCGTACGCTGCCTTTGTACCAGGTTGATGTTTCGATCGGTATGAGCCAGTACCGAACCGTTGTGAGTAAGTTCGATTTCACCAAAGGCAAGGTCGGTCTTGTTGGCGATACGATGCGTACGGATTCGTCGATCGTCGATGTATTGCCCGTAACTGAATTGTGTCTGTTTGCGCGGAAAAAGAGTTCCACCCAGATGTGATTCCCAGATGTGTTTTTCGGTTGCCGCCGTGTCGGTTTCCCTGTCCCATATCATCTTTCGGTCGAATACAGAGAAAGACTTTCGAGGAAAGAGTCTGCTTATGTACTGATGATTCGCTTCAAGCCACATCGAGCGGTTAAGAGAGGTCTTTTTCCCCAGACGCAGATCGGACTGGACGGCGGAGCCGTTGTTGTCGTTGTCGTCTATGGTCGAAAAGGTGTTGTGATCGTCCATTGTTCCCGCAACATCAACGTTCATCGAAACCGTGGGATTGGGATTGTATGAGGTTTTTATTTCACCCATAACCGATCGCTGAGGCATCGGTATGGGTCGAAAAGCCGTGAATGATCCCCTGCCTACTCCCACGTATCGGTAGACCGCACCCCTGTAGTCGACGGTGTAGCGGGTATCTTTTACATATTCACCCCGGTTTGCTCCGACATGTCGAAAGGTTACCCTGTAGCGTCCGTTTACATCTTCTGGAAACTGCTGGTCAAAAGGAGCATAAACATAGAAAGTTTCAGTCGTCGAAGAGTCGATACGGTATAGTCTGTGATATTCGTTCATTTCGGGAACGTTCTTGGGATCGATTTTGTAACCTGCCCGTGTGAGGGGCGGATTGTCTCCGGCGTTTCGCAGTCTTTGATCGAGCGAATCCACGTCCAACTCGATAGGGTGGTTCTTGTTGTCCTGCTCTACCCAAAGCGCACCGCGACTGACCAGAGTCGAGTCTGAGGATGCATACCCCAGGGTGGTACCAAATGATGTTCGCTGGTAATCGAAGGATTTATACTCGTATTCAATACGAATGATCTGCCCGTCGCGCAACGGGAAGTTTGGGGTGAAAGTAACCGTACCCAGGTCGTAATCGACCGAAAACTCATTACGGCGTCCTTCCTTTAGTATCTTTCCGTCCACTAAGACCCGAACGGTGCCGCTTATAGGCGATATTATATCGGATTCGCCTTTGCCCTTTAGGTAGTATGGACCCTGAAATCCCTGTCTGGCGGTTTTTGTCTCTACGGTGTACTTACCCCCGGTTATTGCTCCGAAGGCCTGTGAATACAGCCGACTCCCTGTGTAGGCGGCACTTATGCCCTTAATTTTTTTCCGGGACTTCAAAATTCCTCTGGTATCAAAGGAAACGAACTGGTCTCCCACATGGGTGTTGAATCGGGGGTTTGTAAGCGATATATACACCATATCCAGCTCGCCGATCTCCCGCGTAGCTCCTTCAAGAGAGGTTCCCTGATCGTTTAGATTGGCCGAGAGTTCGGTCTGCGGTGCGATTTCACCGAATATCTTCACATCCAGGGCCTGCTCTATATTCATCCTCCCGCCGCTGCCCACGGATATGCCTACACTCTTGTATCCCGATAGAGTGAGATTCTGGGTTCTTTGCGAAAAAGCGGAAAATGACGGTATCGATAAGGCGCTGTCGTCCAGAGTGGTATCAATAACCGTCTTTGGGAAGAGGCTGTAGGTTTTGGGAAGGCCGTAATAATCGGTTTTATAACGGACTGCAAACTCTCTGTGTGCTTCGATCGGAGTGGAAAAGAGAATCGCGTTTAGCTTTTCAACATAGGTGAACGGAGGAATGATTTCACCCGAACTGTCTGTGTATGAAGCCTCGATAGTGTGCGGAGCGACAAACAGTCTTCCCAGAGGATATGGTCCGGGCGAACCGTCGGAGGTAATGACGGTATCGACAGTTAATGCGCTTAACCGCCATATAAATAGGAGAAGCGGTAAACAAAGTTTGAAGGTATGTTTCATATTTTGGAAAAATAATCGAAAGGTCGAATGTAGTATCTAATTACGACCGCCTCTCTTCTTTGGTGCATCTTTTTGACAAAACTTGTCACCCGTTCATTTAAAGGATATAATAAAGGAAAAAGCGGGTGGAGAAATATATGCGTATACATTCCATAAGCAGCCTCACGGCGATGCAGTCTGCCGTTACCCGTCAGGATGTAACGGCGCATAACGTTGCCAACGTCAATACAGCCGGGTTTGATCAAAGCCGGGTGCATCAGACGGATATGGTCCCCCGAGGCACCCGCATCTCTTCAATTCAAAAGATACCCAACCGAAGCGGCTATCATTCGGGAACCGATATGGTTACCCAGAGTGTAGAGCAAATAAACGCCAAATCCACTATGGGCTTTAACGCCAAAATGATGAAAGTCCAAAACCGGATGACCGGAGAGCTGCTGGATCTTCTGGGGTGATGTCTCAAAACCTTCGAAGTTGCCGCAGGCTCTGGCGCAAAATGAAGATTATCCTCGCGAACTTCGATATCGTAAACCTCTCCGACATTGAGACTCAGGGTGTCCAAATGAATTCCGCTTTTGCCGTAGGATTTGTTACACCGAGGTCAATCATTTTCTAAACGGCAAAAGAAGCAGGCATATATCGTCCATGGAAAACATTCTTTATCATTATTATACATGTAATGTTGGGATACCGACGAATTAGAGATAAACGCTTTTATGCAAACAATCCCTTACTAAAACGTCGGGTAACCACTCCCAGAGCTCTAGGAGCCGTTACCCGGCATCCGGCATCCACTCCCAGAGCTCCAGGAGCCGTTACCCGGCGACGGGCATCCACTCCCAGAGCTCTAGGAGCCGTTACCCGTCGTCCGGCATCCACTCCCAGAGCTCCGTGAGCGGATATGTAGCGGGCTTTATGAGGGGAAAATCGACCCATAGGAGCCTTTTGGGGACCATTTTTGCCGCAAACGGCTCATTTGGGGCCGATTCCCGGGTACGACCCAGCTAAAAGGCAACACATAGTCAACAGCGAAATGAATCGATGTTTTCCAAATCGTACCGATAAATCCCGGTGAGAAGATACCCGGCATAATGTTATATTTGATTCTGAAACATGATGTTTCCTTCCCATTCGGCGATGCGGGGGGTAATGCGCGTTTTTCAGTATTTTTGGCTGTCTGTTTTTGCTCCGTTTGCTTGATCCTCGATCTCCTTTCTTCGCCCGTCAAGGAGTAAGGTATAGCGGCAAAGACAGTACTTCTTCTTCGACTATCACGGGAGTTTATATCATGGCGATGAGATCGGCTAATCCGGCGCTGAACAAAAACACGTTTAAGGAGCTGGGTGCAACCCGCTATACGACAAAAGCAGAATCGATGAGTATTCAGGGGACGGTCAATAAGACAGGGTTTCTTCTGATCTGTCTGATGGTTACTGCTTTTTATGCATGGAGCAATCCGCAGTATTTTCCCATATTCATGCCTGCAGGGATAATCGGCGGGCTGATTTTTGCCCTGGTGACCGTGTTCAAAAAGACATGGGCGCCGGTGACCGCACCGATTTATGCGCTCCTGGAGGGGCTTTTTCTGGGCTCGCTTTCCATGTATTTCGAGCGGGCCTATCCGGGTATAGTAATGAATGCGGTGACACTTACTTTCGGGACCCTTACTGCCTTGCTTCTGGCCTATAAAAGCGGACTGATCAAGGCGACCGAGAATTTCAAGCTGGGGGTGGCAGCTGCGACCGGAGGAGTATTTTTCCTCTACCTGTTTTCCTTTGTCCTGGGTATTTTCGGCGTACAGATGAATTTTCTGCACGACAACTCGCTTCTAAGCATCGGTATCAGCTTTGTGATCGTGATTATTGCGGCGCTTAACCTTGTACTGGATTTTGATTTCATCGAGCAGGGGGCAGACCGCGGGGCGCCGAAGTACCTGGAGTGGTACGCCTCATTTGGCCTGATGGTCACCCTGATATGGCTGTATATCGAGATCCTTCACCTGCTCTCAAAGATGCAGCGCCGTTGAGTCGGCAACGCGCTTGTTCACCTCCTTTGCATTATCCGCCACAAAAAATTTTGAAAGAGGTTCCGGCCGTTTCATAACGCTTGCAATTTAAGATTAACCGTGGTATACTGATGAACATCCAGCCCGCAGAATCATCATGCAAGCGTATTTATTTTCTGTGAGGATAAGTGCTTTTTTTCTCACAGCCCGATCGTTTCATTTACAATCATCCTTAAGGAGAGTTTCATGAAGGTAACGCAAAGCCTTTGTCTTTTGCTGGGCACTATTGTTGTTCTAACCGGTTGCGCCACAAATCCCGAAGAGAGCGGTAGGGACGGTCTCAGTCCTGGCGCATCGGAACCCAATCCGATTCTGCCTGCCGACAATGCGGTCGTATCTTTACCACCGTTAAGCGCCGAGATGCTCAGCGCCGGGGAGCCGGTGACTGTAGCGATTGATGAGGACAGTTGCACGGTAAGATATCAGGCGGCTGACGGCAGCGTTGATGAACTGCTGGAGCTGCAAACAGGTGAAGATACCATAACATGGTTTTACCGTGCAGTCGGATCGGCAAAAACCAAGGACGGCGTATCCCGAACAGTGGAGGGATATTGGGAGGCATTTGCCCAAATGGTTGGCGAGACGGTTTACGCTCTTGCCGATGAGCAAGGCAGCGGAATCAGGGTACATATATCGGCCGCCGATGATGGGCTTTCGATTGTCGTTGAAAGTTCTCCCACAGTCAGCTTTACCGAGGAGACAACCCCACCCGCCCGTGCCCCCGCCCGCTCCGATGATGATCCGCTTTCTCAAAGGATACGGGGTGCATGGCTGGGGTCTTTTGGAGATCAACCGATGTTTGTCTGGGTTGAACAGGACAGCATCACCTACGCCTATACCGATTCGGTTTCCACGACAGTCGTGAAGGTGGATTATACGCTTTCGGGAAGCAACCTGATGGGAGACGAGTGGGAAAGAATCGATGGGTACAGCCGCCGGACGACAATTGCATTTGAGGGCGACACTCTGATTATCGAGATTGTCAACGATGTTCCGGAGGGCCACGAAAACCAGGGACCCGAGATATACCGTCTGCTTCGATTCAGCGGCACTTTCCCACCGCAAGGCTGGGCACCGATTGACTCCGATGCGCCCGGGCCAACTCCACCCGAGGGCCGGGACCTTCTTCGGGGTACCTGGGTCGCGGATGGAGATTGCGATGTTGCGACCGAACAGTGCCATTCGGGTATTTTACAGTTTACTGATTCTATGGTGGTCGGATACGAGTGGCTTTACGATACCTGTTATTCGGTAGATGATGACTTTGCCTATCTCAGCTACTCCTATGCGGACGACAGCGTGCATCTTTTCTGTGCCTCTTACCCGGATTTCACCCTTCCTTTAAAAGTCGAGCTGATTGGGGACAGTGTGCTGGTATTCGGCGAGGGAAGTGATTACTCAGAGACCTATAAACGATACGCGGGCATCATGCCTCCGCCGCAATGGCCCCAGACTATGTGTCCCCTGGATTTTGACTGTAGGCAGGAGCCCAACGATACGGGTCATCAGTATGATCCGACGGATCCGGTAGATACAACCAGTTCGCTTGCCGCAAGAGTAGCCGGGGTATGGCATGATCCGGTCGAAAATATATGGTTGTCGGTAAATTCCGATACGATTCACTATGCTTACCCATCAAGCGACTGCTACGAGTTTTACACTTGCAACTATTCGCTGGTTGGAGACACCCTCAAGGGGGATGAATGGGAGTATATCGGCGAACAGGACTATCCACGGGTTACGACCGTCTCGTTTAGAGGCGATACACTTCGGATCCTGATCGAAAACGACATACCCGCAACTTTCGATCACCCGGAGGTAGAAATAATAAACGCGATCCCATGCAGCTCATCGGTACCGCTGGATGGTTGGCCAAATACCGGCTGCGGCGACGATCCCGTGTCCAGCACCGATTTCCAGATCGAAGGTCTATGGAGCATAGTCTCACAGATCGATCCAGACAGCACGATCGAATATGCACCCTCTCCCGACATCAGTTTGATTTCATTTGACAGTCTCGGAGTGGAGATGTATGAACTTGACATGGACAGCGGATGTTACATGCGTTCAGGCCTGCTGCCATATGAAGTATCTGGAAACAGGCTTAAGATACACGACGGTGGTTACATGGAAACATTTTCCCTGATTGACAGAGGGGATACCGTGTATATGCTGTCCGAAGGAGGATTCGGATTAGTTCCATTTGCCGGGGAAGTAAACTTTTGTTCGGAAAATGATTTCGGTATTATCATAGACACGGTTATCATAGACACTGGTATCATAGACACTGGTATCGTTGATACCGGTACAGCTGGTAGGGTTCCAAATGACCCTGCGGATGGTTTTATTGCATGGTATCCTTTCTCGGGGTCCTTTGCTGATGAGACAGGCAACGGTCACGATGGTACCGGTTATGCGAACCCTTTGTTTGTCGATGACCGCTTCGGTGTGTCTGATGCGGCCTGTTCGTTTGACGGTTCAAATTGTGTAACCATACCCCTTGACAACGCCATGTCAATATCATCGATAACTGTCTCCGCCTGGATCAAAACAGACCAGGCAGGAATCGAGCCGCATCTGGATTGGATGGATGTAGTAAGTTTTGGTCCGCAGAGTCACGTTTTGGCATAAAGGAGACCGATTGGGACGGTCAACAGTATCGTCCCTTTCCTATTTGTGCTTTCCGGCCAGTCCACCTCTTTCCCCCCTTTCATTTCCCGCGGGTAAAAAAGTATGTTGTTTTGCATGGCTTTGATCCGCTTCGCTTCGACATAATCACGATAATTGTAATCGGGGAAGATACATATGAGTTCTCTACCTCAAGATACCGATATTTGCGCACCTTCCAATCCGATATCCGCAGTGGAATTTTTCAGAAACTGCTACGCTTTGATGCCCGCGGGGGGGCAGAACCACCAGACTTTTCTGGTTAAGGAAGCCGGGAAAAAAACAAAACCCCGACTGTTCTGTTCCTGCAGCAAGGGAAGCTACGCCGATTGCTCCCACGGCAGGCTTCTAAAATCCGGTTTCGAGAACATCCAGCTGGAAAATGCCGATCCCTGGGGGTTTATTCAAAAGCAGGTTCTGTGGAAACTTCTTTCTCCATTGGCCTCCAAGTATCCTTATCCTATAGATTCGGTGCATATAAAAGAGGATAAATCATCTATTTCAATTATTCATAAAAGTGGTTTTTGTCTGTGTGAGTACTCGGGTCAAAAAGATGATCGCAAACGCTTAGCCTGTCGTTTCAACCCCCGTGGGGACGGCTCGAAGCTAAGCCGGCATTATTTGCTGGAACGAGCCGCCGGTTTTGTGCTGAGTGATATGGAAAAGGAAATGCTGAGGCGAGGAAACAAAACCACTAAACAGGCATGCGAAGAGAGTGTCTGGTTTAGACTCGCATATCACTGTTGGAGGGAAAGTCAAAACAGCAAGATAGACATAAGGCCTTATGTTGATCATGAAATGAAATGTTTTGAGCTTCATGTCTATCGGGGAAAAAACTCCTGTTTGTGCAAAATCCGTGTCCCCAATAGTTGTGTACCGGATATGATCGCAAGCCTGAGGCGTCACTCGATTGTTAAACCGGGGGAACTCGTCTATCCCTCGACGGTAACGCTTCTATTTGAATTAAAAAGAGATAAGGCGAAAACGACGATTATCCCCGCTGTTTGTATAGACGTGAAAGGATCAAATCAAACCATAGAGGTTGAATCCGATCTTCTGTTTGCCAACATGGCCTATCTGAAAGATCCCGGACTTTTCGTGCGTTTCGATCAGGATAGTTCCAAACTGCTGGCATCCAGGTGGGGTGAGCGAAAAGTGATTGAAAACGATGAGCTTGCTCAATTTCTTGAGATGCACGGAGACATCTTCAGCCGGCCACCAGCCCAGGACACATCATCGACTCAGCAGGATCTTTTCGCTCTCTCTGCCCCGGAGTCCACATTCGACCGCTTTATAAACATGCCGTTTATAAAGCGATTCGAGCGTGTTGATATAACCGCCGGTGCAATCGATCGTGACTGGTGTTATCTGTCGGTTGACTATCGGATCGGCCAGGCGTCGGTATCGTTGGAGCAGCTCCTTGAGGCGCGGGCTCAAAATAAGCGCTACCTCGTTTCGGATGAGGGACTTATAGATACATCGGGGGTTCATATTGGATCCCTGATCGATCAGACTGCCGCGCTTTCCAACAAACAGATCAAGGTTTCCCGGGCGGCGGTTTTGCAACTGAGCCAGTCACAGACGATTAACATCAATATCGGCGGGGAGGAGAAGCTTGCCGCCGAGCTTCGGGGGCTGGTGGACTTTTCCCCCGTTAAACCGCTTAAGTCCCTGGACGGTTATCTCTCCACTCTGCGCTCCTATCAGAAACTTGGAGTTCAGTGGCTGCTTTTTCTGTACGACAACCGTTTCGGGGGGCTTCTGTGTGATGATATGGGGCTGGGGAAGACGCATCAGATTCTCGCATTTTTCATCGCCTTACGTGAGCAGCGGCAGTGTGTGGGCCGATTTCTGGTCGTTTGCCCCACAACCGTGATAAGTCACTGGAAAAGGTTGATCGATCGTTTTGCTCCGGGGCTGAAGGCGGCAGTCTATCACGGCAGCACCAGGTCCTCCCAGGATCTGAAACAGGAAACGGATATTCTCATAACCTCTTATGGTGTAATGCGTAACGATATTGGCAGTCTGAGTGAGATTCCTTTCTCGGCGGCTGTTTTCGATGAGGCTCATAACCTGAAGAACGTGGATACACTTGCAAGTCGCAGCGCCTCTCAGATTCGTTCATCGATAAAGATAGGCATATCCGGTACTCCCGTGGAAAACTCGCTGTGGGACCTTAAGTCTTTGATGGATCTTGTGATGCCCGGATATATGGGTACGGGTGGATTCTTCGAGGAAAATTTCCAGCAACCAATTGAAATTTACAGGGATGAACAGAAAAAAGCCCGATTGCAATCGATAATCGCCCCGTTTACGCTCAGACGTATAAAGGATAAGGTACTTGATGAGCTGCCGGAGAAAATAGAGGATATAAGGACATGTGAGCTGCTCGATCAGCAGGTACATCTTTATCGTGAGGCGATCGAGAGCAGGAAAGAAAAGGTTCTGGATCGTCTTCGAGATAAATCTTCGCCGGTGCCGTTCGTGCATATTTTCGCTGTGTTGAATATACTCAAACAGATCTGCGCCCATCCGGCGGTGCTTGCAAAAAAGCCCGCCGAGTATGAGTATTATGATTCCGGTAAGTGGGAGTTATTCAAAGAGTTACTTGCCGAGAGTCTGGAATCGGGCCAGAAGGTTGTGGTGTTTACTCAATACATACACATGATCGGCATAATGGAGAGGTATTTGAAATCTTTGAATGTAGGATGCGTACAGCTGAAGGGTTCAACGAGAAACAGGGATAAGGTGGTTGAACGCTTCAATAATGACCCGGCTTGTCGCGTATTTATCGGGAGCCTTCTGGCAGGCGGTGTAGGTATTGATTTAACAGCCGCTTCCGTGGTTATTCACTATGACCGCTGGTGGAATGCGGCGAAAGAGGATCAGGCAACCGACAGAGTGTATCGTATCGGTCAGAAGAAAGGGGTGCAGATATTCAAACTTGTGACCGAAGGAACACTGGAGGAGAAGATATCCTCTATAATAGAGAAGAAGAAAAAACTGTCCGACATTATTGGGGAGAACTCCGCCGATCAGCTCAAACAGTTCTCACGTGAAGAGCTGCTGGAATTGTTGGAATACAACCCTTACAGCCACGATTGATCTGTCCTTCCGAGAAGTCCGAGGGGGGCTTGGGGGGCGGAAGGTGTCGAGCGAAAGACGCTCGGCACCTTTTTTTATGTGCGCCCCGGCAGGGCGCGCTTTCCTAAGGTAAAGGAAAAGCATGTAAGGAACTGGGAAACCCCTTTCACTTTAGCCAGATTGTCGCCAAA
>CAZPHU010000011.1:0-61199 GCA_964586285.1 uncultured Fibrobacterota bacterium
AACTGGTATGCCTGCGCTCACTCCAGGTCCAGTTATAATTCCAGAGGAAATTGTTTATTATCGCTATCTCTATGGCGATAATGCCTGACAACCGATAGTCCAGACCGACGAGGTCGGTAAGCATATAGAGTACGCCGGCGTTTACAAAAACGCCGGAGCCTCCGACAAGGCCGAATTTGATAAACCGGCCTGCCGAGAGGCTCCGAAATATTCTGCGTACAAGAGACAATCTGATACCTATCCCTTCTGGGGTACAGGTTCAGCGGTATCGCTTTGCTGCTCCGGCAGTGAATCAGCCTGCTTGGGCTGAGTCTGCTGCTGCTTGATGGTTTCCAGCCGTTTGATGGTCATGGATGCACGACGATCTCCCGGATGAGTCTGCTGAAATTCTCTCATCAAAGTGATTGCGCTGTCATACTGACCCATCTCTTCGTAGTTGCGCGCGAGCATCGCATACATCTGCCACTGATCACCGTCAGCGCTGACCAGTTGGCGCAGCAGCGCATTTGCTTCTTCCTTCTTTCCCAGCTGATCAAGAATCTGTGCCTCCATTTTGATGTACTCGACATTTTCCGGTTCAATCTCGCGCGCTTGCTTGATCCGTTTCAGAGCAAGCTCTTCTTTCCCGTGAGCAAGAAGGATTTCCTGACGCAGAGCCCGCGGGCGCCAGTCCCAGGGCATAAGAGAAACACACTGATCGAGTTTGTTAATCACTAAGTCGAGTGTATCGTTATACGCCTTTTCCTTTCGTGCCAGCAAATTTTTAGTATCATCTTTTGCGGCAGCAACAGCGCTGTCGGCTGCGGCGACCTCTGTCGTATCGATCGTCGTGTCGACCTCCTCTGTTCTACCAGTCTGTCGGCGCAACGATTCGACTTCCTGTCGTTGGCGCATCAGCGGCTGACGAAGGTCAAGAGCAACCTGGATGAAGCTTGCCGCATAGTTGGACATGAGTTTCTGCGTAGTCTCGTTCATTGAGATGCTACCGTCACCCAGACCGCGGAATCGATAAACATTATCCAACATGTGCAAGGTACGATCCAGATCCAGTTTATTCTCGTCATTTACTTTCTTAGGCAGAACTCTATAAACCAGTCCCTGCATTTGCAAGTATGGCTGTAATCCCATCATGTTGTCGTCCGATACGGTGACGGCAAAATATATCGGCTTGCGCCAGGCGTTAGCGTCAACAATATTCAAGACCATCTTATCCTGTACGCGAAGAGCATTTTTCTCGGATCGTCCAGGAAGCAAAACGGTGACGTTTGCATTCCGAAGAGTGTAAGGAGTCGACTGACGAATCGGGTTGAGTTCGTGAGTGAGTCCGTCAATCTGAGCATGTGAAAAGGATATCGGGACCTTTGGCTCCAAGTCTTTTAATTGCTTTATATACCATTCGGTGTTGAGAAGGCTAAGGTTGACTACGCGAACATCTCTTCTTATTCCTTCGGCCTCCTGTAGAAACCAGAGTGGGAAGGTGTCATTGTCTCCGTTTGTAAAAATGATGCCGTTTTTCTCGCACGACATTAGGAGATTATAAGCATAATCGTAGGGAACCCAATCTCCCCACCTGTTGTTTTCCGGATAGTTCTGAGTCAGCGGTAGAACAGGCGACACAATGAAAAGCACCGAGAGAGTCGGGGCGAGAACGGTCCTGGCGAAATTCTTCCTGCTGCTAAACAGGCCGTGAAGAATGGCACCGGCGGCGATACCTATCCACATGCCCATAAACATGAATCCCGGGGTGAAAAAATAGTCACGGATACGGACTTCCCTGTGTACGGTGGGCATCGGCCCCTGCCGTCCGGCATTTACCCAGGCCATGTAGTCTCGTTTCTCCGCGTGGTAGCCGTCGGCAAAATTCATGTAGAGAACCAGAGCAACACTTGTAACCAGAAAAGCAAATATCAGAAGTGTCGCGACATTCTTATTCTTTTTATAAAGATATCCCCATCCATAGATCATAAGGAAAGTCGGGAACAAGTATAAGAGAACGGCAAGGAATCCATTTGGCATCCCCCAGTTTTGAATCGGAGATGCCTCTCTGTCGATGTCTATGGATTTGCCGAAGTGGAAAAATTGAGTTAGGTGGAATCCGCCGTATCCCATGTGGGCGTCAAAGCCGAACTGTTTGTTCCAGGCACCTCGACGCCAGAACATACGAGTTATCATCGATTCTGAACCATACTGTTTACGTTCCAGAAAATTTTTTAAACGATCCCAATTGGGAATCCCGGTCTCGCTTATTTCGATAACCGGATTGTTCTCATCTATCATAGGATTAAGTGCCGAGCGGATGGGAATATAGAAGTGAACGGAATAGCCGACCAGGGCAAAAAACGCAACCCAGAAACAAAAACGCCAGCGTACCTTATTTTGTCCCTCCATCAAGGACATCACCAGAGTGATAAGTGCTACAACTGGGCCGATAATGAAAAACCAAGATATCTGATAAATCACGGTCCCCATCAAAACCGCAGTCAACCAGAGTCGCCAGTCGTAAAGTTTTTCCCGATCCACCAACATCACAAAAAGGAAGACAGGTATAAGTGCGATCATGGAAAACATATGAATGCCTATGCCCAGAAACGCCAGGTAGGAGAAGAGCAGCAATACCCGATCGCGCTCCTTATCTGTTCGTTGATACCATACAAGTGCAAGCCAGGTACATAGAGCAATTATCATCATTGAAGGATTATACACCGATGCTTCGACCGCATTGAACCAGAAAGTGTAGCTGAATGCCGCAAATAATCCGCCCGTTACACCGGCAACATAAACGGTAAGTCTTTTCCATCGATTGTCCGGGGTACCAATAAAAGAAATCATCGTGCGGACAATGATCAGGTATATTAGCATCGCGGTTACGGAGCTGGTGATAACCGAGATCAGATTTACGCGGAAAGCGACCTGCTCGAAAAAGAAAAAGATTATAGAAAACACACGGCCTATCAAGACATACAAAGGGTTGCCCGGAGGGTGGGGAATGCCCAGAGAATGTGCGGCTCCAATATACTCGCCACAATCCCAGAAGGCGACTGTAGGCGAAACGGTAAACATGTATGCGGTAAATGATACCAGCAGAACAAGTAGTGCAAAAAGCGTGTTTAACTTTTTATGAGTCTGTTCCATGGATTGTTTAAGTCCTTTCCCTTTTATGAAAGAGCTGCAAAATCTCTGTAGATTGCATCAATTATTCCGTTAACAAATTTTCCTGATTCATCGGAGCTGTATGTCTTGGCGATTTCCACCGCTTCATCAATAATCACCTTGTAAGGAACATCGTCAATACGAAGTTCCGCAACCGCAATACGCAATACGTTTCGGTCTATAGCGGCCATTCGCCCAAGATCCCAATTTTTGGTGTGTTTTTGTAGAAGTTCGTCAATCTCGCTCATCGAACCGAATGCTTCTTGAACCAGTTTCCGGGCATACTCCCGAACCTCGGCGTTGAGGGCATGGTTTGTGGCAATAGTGTCCATTAGACGCAGAATCATATCGTCTGTACCCATTTCGTAGGCGTACATGGTTTGAAGTGCAAGTTCACGAGCCCTGTGTCTGCTTTTAAAATGAATTGTTTTGCTCAAAGATCAGTAACCTGTATTTCCTTTATTATACTTAAATAAGCCATGATCGGATTCATGGTCTTAAATCAAAACGAATACGCCTCTAAAAAGAAATTATTAAGAAGAGGTAAATTCCAACTCTAAAAAACACCATCTATATTTTTGATAAAAGATCTGCCATTTCAATCGCGGTCATAGCGGCATCAAAGCCCTTGTTTCCGGCCTTTGTCCCAGCACGTTCTACCGCCTGTTCAATTGTATCTGTAGTCAGCACTCCGAAAACGATTGGTTTGCCTGTATCAAGGGAAGAAACGGCTATTCCCTTTGCCACCTCCGACGCCACATAATCAAAATGCGGTGTGCTGCCCCTGATAACCGCGCCCACACATATCACCGCGTCGTAGGCGTTTGAATGTGCCAATTTCCGGGCTGCAAGCGGTATCTCAAATGAGCCCGGAACCCATACCACCGAAATTGCATCATGATCGGCTCCGTGCCTGATCAGACAATCAACCGCGCCCTCGAGCAATTTGCGGGTGATAAGTTCGTTAAATCTGCCGGCTACAATCGCAAACTTTTTACCTGATGCATTCAAATTGCCTTCGATTACGGTTGGCATGCGTTTCTCCCTTCAAGGAAATGTCCCAGTTTCGTTTTTTTCGTATTGAGATATCGGGCATTTTCGGCCCGAGGCGGTATCTGAATCGGGACCCGCTCCACAATTTTCAATCCGTATCCTTCCAATCCAACAACTTTTCGAGGATTATTGGTCATAAGTCGGATTTTTTTGATTCCCAGGTCCGCGAGAATCTGAGCGCCGATTCCATAGTCACGAAGATCGGGGGCGAAACCCAGGTGTTCGTTTGCTTCTACGGTATCCATTCCCTGGTCTTGCAGCTCGTATGCACGAATCTTGTTGACCAGACCGATTCCACGCCCTTCCTGACGCAGATACAACAACACGCCGCCTTCCTCATTTATTTGTTTGAGTGCGTAATGAAGCTGCTCGCCGCAATCACATCGACATGAACGAAGAAGATCGCCGGTAAAGCACTCGGAATGCACCCGTACCAAAGTTGCTTTCTCGGGATCGACTTCTCCTTTTTGCATTACAACATGCACTGATTTGGTTAAATTTTCCTCATAGCATTTCATTTGAAAGTCTCCAAACAAAGTTGGAAGACACGCCTGAGAGGCGAAAGTAATGAACCGTTCATGCGCCGTTCTGTAGCGTATCAGATCAGCAACGGAAATGATTTTTATGTCGTGTTCCTTTGCAAAATCGACCAGTTGCGGCATTCGGGCCATGGTTCCGTCATCATTCATAATCTCACAGATTACCCCGGCAGGTGTAAGGCCTGCCAGACGCGCAAGGTCAACTGAGGCTTCCGTTTGACCGCTGCGCACCAAAACACCTCCTTCGCGTGCACGTATAGGGAAAGTATGGCCGGGTTTAACGAAATCAGCCGGAGTACTGTCGGGATCTACCAGTCTCTTTATCGTCGTGGCACGATCGGCCGCCGATATTCCCGTGGTTGTACCCTCGCGGGCCTCTACCGATATTGTGAAGGCAGTTTCAAAAGGGGAGGTGTTTTCGCTGACCATCATGGGTATGTTAAGCTTGTCCAGTAACTCCCCCTCCAGGGAAACACAGATAAGACCCCGGCCGTGCTTGGCCATGAAATTAATCTTTTCAGCGGTACAGGTTTGAGCTGCAAACGCCAGGTCCCCCTCGTTTTCCCTGTCTTCATCGTCCACTATGATAACGAATTTTCCGTCTCGATAATCGCTGATTACTTCTTCAATTTCTTTGTAACTCTTCAAAATCCCAAATTCTCCAGCATTGATAACAAGCGCTGACCGTCACCCGAAAACTTTTCGGGCGCATCCTGTGCATTTCGCCCCTTCAGGAGTTGAAAAATATACCGCGCCAGCACATCACACTCAATATTTACATCATCCCCGGGACGTTTCAGATCCATTGTCGTGGCACCTAGAGTGTGAGGTATTATCGAAACGGCGATAAATTCCCGTTCACTTTCGGCAATAGTAAGACTGATGCCGTCGATCGCTACCGATCCTTTCAGAGCCATAAAAGGGCGCAATTGAGGCGGAATCCAGATCGTACGTCTCAGGCTTTCACCCTCTTTTTTATCGTGACTTATTCGCCCTATTCCGTCTACATGCCCCTGCACGATATGTCCGTCCAAGCGACCGTCTGCTTTCAACGCCCTTTCGAGATTTACTCTCCAGTCAGTCGAAACATCCACAAGATTAGTACGACGAAGAGTTTCGTAAACGGCGGTAAAAAATAACATTTTACCCGATTGTGATTCCAACGTCAGACACACACCGTTAACTGCAACAGAGCCGCCGGCTGCTACAGGGAAATCTTCCTTGTCGGGGATGATACCCAAGGTGACACTTTTTTGTTTCTTCCGTACCTGAGCAATCGTGCCCAGACACTCTATAAGTCCTGTAAACATACTACGCCCATGCCGGATTACCGGTTACCATAAAGTTGTTTTTCAGTGAAAAAGTTTCCATGTTTTCGAGGTGAATAGAGTGGTGAAGTCCATACGGATCGGGCCACAGAAAACCGTCATGCCCCCCTCCAAGGATATGGTTTCCATAGAAAATGTATATCCTGTTAACCATTTTAGAAGACATAAATGAGGCAATTAATTTTTGCCCTCCCTCGATAAAAATGCTGGTCAGCCCGTCGGCAAAACTCATTTGAAGGAAAGTACGGATATGCTGAACGCTTTTGTGTTTTTCACCAGTGTGCCAAAGCTCAACTCCGTTGGCTAACATCGTTTTTCCCTTTTTCCCCTGTGGGCATACAATGATACTGCGTTTTTCTACGGCGTGGCTCACGAAATTCGATTGCTCCGGTATGCTTTGAGGCAGGTCTGAAAAAACGATCCTGGTTGGAGACACACCATGCACGTGACGAACATCCAATCGAGGATCATCATGTTTGAGGGTCCCGGCTCCAACTGCAATAGCCGCATGTCGCCTGCGAAGGTCATGCACTATTGTACGGGCCTTTTTTTCGGTTATCCACTTGGAGGTACCTTCATGATCGGCGATCCTGCCGTCCAGAGTCATTGCGATTTTGACTGTCACCCATGAAGAATTTCTGGTAATAGCCCAGAAGAAATCTTCATTTATTTTATATGCGTCTTTTTTTAATACCCCGGTAACGACAACGATTCCATGTTTGCGCAGCCGGCGCACCCCCTTGCCTGCGACCAGTGGATTGGGATCGGTAATAGCAATAACAACGCGTTTGATGCCGGATTCAATAATTGCGTCGGTACAGGGGGGTGTTCTACCGAAGTGGCAGCAGGGCTCAAGCGTGACATAAAGAGTCGCTTCCGCGCTTTGGGCTCCAGCTTTTCGAATCGCCAGTATTTCGGCATGAGGACCGCCCCAGGTTGCGGTCGCCCCGGCGGCAATCAGTTCGCCGTTTTTAACTATTACCGCTCCAACCGCAGGATTGGGGAATGTGCGCCCCTTGGCTTTTTTGGCATAATCGAGCGCTTTTTTAATAAAATGACGATCTTCGTCGGTGACTTTACGCATATTCTAAGATCGGCTTGCAATAAATGATACGAAAATGGAAACTCTTCAAAATAGCTCACTCCAAGATTTTAATACAAATTCTCTCTGAAACCGGGTAAGTAAATTATTTTTTGCCTATGAAACATGTAGAATCCATTGAAGACCTGCTTTTTTCGGTAGCACGCAAAGGTGACCCTTCAGCGTTTTACGCACTTTTTGAGGATAGCATTGATGCTCTCGTTCGGGAAATGCTTCAGAAACATGAATTGAATGACGCCTGTGAACGAGTCTGTGAAGGAGTGTCGGCTATATATACTCGTTTCTTTCAAGATTCGATTCGCCAATCGGTGGAACTTTGGTTTGACCAACAGTTGCTTCAGGAATTCGGCTTTTCCGTGGAAACCCGGGATCATACAGTAACAGAAGCCCATAAAAGTGACGAAAGCCTCAGAAAATCAAAAAAACTGAAAAACTGCGCCAATAAGAAACTGAAAGACATTCCTCCCCAAGGGGAAGCAATCGGGGATATGAGCAATCCCAAAGCCGAAGAGGGTACAAATCTCTCGGGTGATAATTCCGACAAAGTCCCACACAAAAATCAGGTCACGAAGACTGAATCAGATCCCGTCGTCATTTGCAAAGAAAAGATGATGGGTGCACTTCAAAGAAAATACCATGCACTTTTCAGTAAAAGATCGGCAGGCAAACGATTTGTTGATTCACTGTATCATAATAAAAAGATTTTTCTTTTCGGCATACCGGCGGCAGTACTGATTTTTGTTGCCGGGTATTTTGTTCTGCTACAAACCAAAGTAACAGTCTCTTTCCAAATACGATCTTCGGAAAAGCCATTTACCTTTTCGGTACCTTTCTCATCAGAGGATACTACCATGTTTGCCGATACCGCAGTCGTTATTGAGGCAGTATCGGATTCCGCCGACACAAATTTTTCTGATTATACCGATACCGTCGAGGCCAAACCGGCATCTGTTAACAAACCTCAAGCTTCCAAAAAAAAAATGTCGGTGCGAAAGATTAGTTCTTCAGTCCAACAGAGCAGGAAACGAAAAACAGTTCAATCGAAACCGTCTGCCCCTGAGCCCAAAATTGCTTCGGTTCCAAAGCCAAAGCCTAAACCGGCCGTTTCCAAATCAGTTTCAAACGATACTACCGACTCCGTTGTAAATCGCAAGACATCCTCAGCCGCCGCCTCTCGGCCCGAAAACAAGCAAGAATCCCCCGGGAGCACTTTGGTTTCAAACGAGTCGTCGGTCACAGGCAGCTTAGAAAAGGACACCGTTTCTGCAGAAGCCGCTGGTCAAAAGCGGGATGCCGGTCTATCAGAGCCTTTGCATTCTAACTCTCAACCTGGAGGCTCACAGCCTTCAACAGGGGAAGACTCCAGTAACACATCAGCAGAACCTGCACAGTATAAGGACGTTAATGATGGCGGCGGATCGGGTGATATCGATAACCCGGCGGATAAAGAACCGCTTTTTGAATAATCGATTTCTTTTTTACCTTCCTTTGACCGAAAATCTTCACTTAATAGTCTTAGTTAAAAAACTGTAGATATGTGTTGACACTTACCGTAAAAGGCTGTATGATGCAATGAGCAGGTTGCAGAATAGGTTCTCGGTTAATTTAGGTTTCATGAAATCAAGAATTTACCAAAATAGACTTTTATGAACACATGTTTTTGGTAGGTTACACCATATATGTAGTAAAACGAAAAAAGCTTCACTCCTATTTTGCACCTGTCGATAAATCTTGTATAAAGGCTATTCGAGAGAAAAAAGATATGTCTTTAGTGAAGAGGATCTTTTGATGAAAAGCCAAAATTGAGTTCAGTTAATGATGCAGCATATGTAGACGGATTAAATAATCCCTTATGAAAGCAACCCTGTTCTTCCTTTTCCTTATTCTGGTATTCGTTTTTCCCTGTCGCGGGGAGACGGAGGAGTACATTCTTCAGCCGGGTGACGTTATAGCCATTCATGTGGTCGAACACCCAGAATTCTCAGGGCAGCACAAAATTCGTCCCGACGGAAGGATCAATTATCCGGTTATAGGAGAAGTTGAAGTCGCCTCTTTAACCCCGGCTCAGTTGGTTAAAATCATGCAGGGTAAACTGGCATCCTATGTAAACAATCCGGTAGTTTCGATCACTATAGAAGCCTACTATTCGAACAAGATTTTCATAATTGGAGATGTGCGTGGAACAGGCGAATATGAGATATACGAACCTGTGGATGTACTAAAAGCTCTTGCTATGTGCGGCGGTCTGAGGAAAGGCGGGAATAAGTCATTAAAAATCATCCGCGCCGACGGGAGTGTCGTTGACGTCGTGATGGACAAAACTTTTTGGAGTGGTCAAACCAAGCAGCAGTACATACTGTATCCTGGTGACACCATGTATGTCCCTGAATCCTTCCAAATACCCTGGTCCGTATTTTCAACGGTTCTGGGCATACTGAATACGAGCTTGAGTATTGTTTTGGCCATAAATATCCTGGCAAATAGATGACCGGTGTGCGGGATTTTCCCGTCATTTTGTGTTTGAGGTGCAGTTTTTCAAATGAGAAAACCGATCATAATTACAGTCGGAAGCGGAAAAGGAGGGGTAGGAAAGAGTACTATCGTGTCCAATCTGGGTTCTTTGTTGGCTGAAAAAGGATATAAAATTGGATTTGTGGATGCTGATTTGGGCGGCGCAAATTTACATATGTGCTTGGGTGTAAGACGTCCCGAAAAAGGAATGCAGGATTTTATCAGCGGACGTATTCAGTCTTTGCAGGAAACTGCTATAAAGACTGTTGTGCCCAATACATGGTTGATAAGCGGAGCAAGTGATATAATCGATCTAGCGAACCCACGATATGCTCAGAAACAGAAAGTCATATCTCATATAATTAAACTGGATGCTGATTATGTATTTGTTGATCTTGGGGCCGGAACCGATGCAAACGTGGTTGATTTCTGTTCATCGTTTGATCAGGGCATAATCATTTCAGATTCGCAGCCGACCTCGGTGGAAAATGCATACGGTTTTCTTAAGAACGGTTTGATCAGGGGGATTTATCGTTTGTTTCCGGGTAGAAACGACCTGCGCGATATGCTGAGAGGTTTTGTCGATCCTAAGTTGGACGGAGGCTGTGCGACAATGGAACAACTTTTACAGAAAATGCAACAAAAATGGCCGAAAGAAACGACTATCGTGCGGCAGTGGCTTCAACGGCGACGGATGTATCTGGTATTGAATATGGTAAGGGACAAGGATGATATTGCAATCGGGAAGAGATTCGCTCAGATAGTAAAAAAATATTTGTCACTGCAGCTTTACTATATCGGTTATGTAGGTTTTGAACATGAGATCCGGTCTTCATTACGTCACTATAAGCCGGTAATTACCATGAGCGGTTCCGAGATGGTGCAGTCCTGTTTCTCGGCTATAACGGACAATCTGATTGCTTTGACGAAGGGGAAACGGGCCGATGAGCAGTCTTGAATATTGGAAACTACGCGAGGGAGCTTTTGAGGAATTGTGCGACACTCGTTTTTTTTTCGAGAGCGACGACCATCGTGAGGCTCTGGACAGACTCTTATATGTAGTGAAGGATCGCAATATGAATATGGGGCTTCTTACCGGAGAAGTCGGCTCGGGTAAGACAATTACAAAAAACGTATTGCAAAACTCACTCCCGGAGCAAGATTTCGAAACTGTTGGTTTTGAGAATTCTTATTATTCGTTCACAGATATACTTCACCATATTGTCAGCCATATTACATTCCTTGACCCCCGGGTGGCTATGGCCGACGATACGGAAATACCTCCTCGTACCGATAAGTATCTTTTGATGCAATGTTTTCGGGAGAAATTGGACAGGCTGGTCTATGAGGAAAGGCGTCATCTTGTGCTGATATTCGATGAAGCACAATTGATTGAAGAGCGTGTCCTGGATGAACTTAAAACGCTGACTAATCTTTCCTCCGAAACAACCAGCTTTCTTACCATTTTTCTGGTAGGCCAACCTGAACTTAGGGAAAAAATAAGACTGCTTAAGCAGATCGATCAGCGGATTTTTTTACGGTTTCATTTAAACAATCTTGATTACGACAATACGGTTAAATACATTCGACATCGTCTTCTGGTCGCCGGTTCCCAAAGCACGACCATTTTTACCAGCCTTGGATATGAGCGCATATTCCGCTCTACCGGGGGAGTCCCGCGTGAAATTAATCGGTTATGTAAGCTTGCATTAACCTATGGGTTTGCGCAGAATCTTAATCAAATCTCTCGTGAAGACATCGAAGTCATATTGGAAGACCTTCAGAGGCACGGCTGATGAGTGATCCCAAAAAGAGACGTTTGAGTTTAGGCGATATTATTCGAAAGATGAATGAGAACGCTCCGGTTTCTCCGGACTCGGATATAGTATCGGGGAAACATCCGTCCGCGGAGGAAAAGCGAACAAACGGCAGACCGATGCATAATTATACCCCGAGGCATAATCATCAGTCAAGCTCACGATTTCCTGTGCAGCCAAGATACGGAACTTCGAGCTTCCCAAAAAACGAGGCTGTTGACGGTTTTGAAAAAAAATCAGTTGGAGCACAGGCCACCGCCGTAGAGATGGAAAAGGAAGTGCCCGCACACCAGGAAAAAAAAATACCTCATACGCTGCATGGCACACATCACGAACAAAAAAGCGTTCAAATAGATCCGCTTACCCCGGATGCCTACGAAGATGGAGATGAGGAAGAATTTGATTTCTTTAAATACCTGAATGTGATCTTGCGACGAAAGACTGTAATTATAATAGTTACAGTGATCATGGGTATATTTTCTCTTTTCAGTTTTATTAATGCCCCCAAATTCTATCTGGCTAAAGCCCGACTGCTTTTCAGAATACAAACAAACAACATCATCGAAGATGCACACTCTGTTAGATTGTTTATAGCAAAAGAACAGATACTTAACACACATTTGGAACTGCTTAAATCCCGAAGTGTTTTGGAACAGGTCGCTCAAAATCTTGGAGAAGATATCAAAGCCGGACAGATAAGCGGCGGGCTGAACATAAAACAAGGTGAAACCAATGGAGAAAAAAACAGTGTCATTGAGCTGAGTTATAAACATCTCAACGCGCAAAAAGCTGCGGACATTGTGAACAATTTGTGCAAGACATATATCGATTACTCCAGAGGAGTAAACACTCAGGAGCAGACACGTCTGATTGTCAAGCTGGAGACGCAGATAGACAAGCTCGAAAGCGAGCTTGCCGAGCGGGAAAACGCACTTCGCCTCTTCAAAGAAGAAAATCGCATGGTTCAGCTTTCTGATGAGACTAATCTGTCCTCCAGGAAGCTGTCTACAATGGAGTTGGCGCTTCAGCAAACTCAGTTGGATCTGCTAAGCAGCAAAGAAAAACTGAATACCTTAAAGACACAAATCGGCCGGCAGGAAGTTAATGTCGTGCAGTCGATGACCTACAAAAATCCTTTCCAGGATAAAATTTCTGAATTGGAACTGCAATTAAATACTTATTCCGCCGAGCTTAGTGACGATCACTTTAAAATAAAAACTATAACGCAGAAAATCGAAAAACTCAAAGAAGCGATGCAGAGTGAGATCGCAAAAGAAGCCGCAACTCGTACATTTATCAAAAATCCTATAAGGGAATCGCTTCTTCAGTCTTTGGTTAATTTGTCAATAGACATTTCGGCGCTTGAGACTAAACGTACGGCTCAGGAACAGATAATCGAGAAGCTCAATAAGGAACTTAAAGCATTGCCGTCAATGGAGCAGCGATATGCTCATTTACATCGGGAAACCGAGTCGCTTGTGCAGACGCTACGTATGCTCAAAACAAAATATGAGGAAACCAAAATACAACGTGACGCACAGGAAAGCGATCTTAAAATATTTGAACTGGCCGATGTGCCCGAGGCAGCATTTTCCAGCAAGAATCCGTCAAGTGTTTTGATTGGTATAATAGTAGGAGTTATTCTGGGAATCGCCCTGGCCTTTGTTATTGAATATCTGGATCAAACAGTTAAGGAGCCTGCAGAAGTTGAAAAGTCATTGGATCTGCCATTGCTAGGAGTTGTTCCTCTGATAGAAACCGAGAGCGCAATAATAGAAAATACAGACATGCTTGCCAAAAGTGTGCTTGAACCATTTCGTGCTCTAAGAGCCAATCTAAAACACATAGCCTCAAAGAACAACGACCGCGTATTGATGTTATGTAGCGCGGTAAAGGGTGAGGGAAAAACAACTCTGGCGGTAAACCTGGCAATAACTTTTGCTCTTGATGGAAAAAAGGTTGTCATTATCGATGCCGACTTACGTCGTCCGCAGGTCCATCACTATTTAAACCTTGATAAAGAGACAGGTTTTTCCGATTATTTGCTCGGTGAAAAGAGTGTAGATGAAATTCTTAAAACAACACAACATGTAAACCTGAAAGTGATTACTTCAGGTGAGAGGCCTGAAAATCCCTCTGAGCTGCTGGGGACGCCTCTTTTTGATAAGATACTCGAAGAAATAAGGGGTTACGGTGATCTTATAATTTTCGATTCGCCGGCATTGCTCCCGGTAAGCGATTCAATAACAATGGCGCCAAAAATGGACGGGTGCATAATGGTGGTACGTACGATGTGGACCCCTCAGAAAGCGGCAAAACAGGCAAAAAGCCAAATCACACGCATAGGATCAAAATTGTTGGGCGGCGTACTCAATGGAGTATCTCAATCGCATGGATGTTATCCCTACTATTACGGCTATTATGGATATAAATACTCTTACTACGAAGACGAAAATCCGAAAAAGTTCTCTCTGCGCCGCTTTGGCATTGAATACGAAACAAAAATTAAGCAGGTGGTCGCAAACTTGCGTAACTCGATGCCTCAACAGGTCGCGCGGTTAATGATTTTCGGAGGGTACCTTGTAAGAAAGAAAACTTTTTGGATACTCATAGCCTTGTTAATTGCAATTATTGCCGCCCGAATGGTTTACTTCCCTAAAACTGCTGAAAAAAACCATGCTCTTATATACAAACTGCCTGAGAACCAAGGCATGAAGGCTGTGCATAAAACACCCATGCAATCGGCAATATCAATATCCGCAGTTGACCCGAAGCTGCAAAGGGAAGAAAATTCAATAATGCAGAACTTCTACGACTCAGGTGCAACAATGAACATGGGTCTCCAGGGTAGCGCTAATTCAATTCAGCGGTTTACAGATGCATACAAAGACAGTTTGATCTACTGGATTGATGCGTTTAACCGCGGCGACAGTACCAGACTTTTGTCTTTCTATGCAAAGGATCGCTTCAGATTTCCTCACGGCGCGTACGAGCAGTGGAAGGACAGCTTGAAAAGCGAGATGCTAAAAAGAAAAAAACAAGAAGTCGTCGCGGTTATCGAGGAAATGGATGCCGAAATATACAGAGGCGAAACTGTAAAAACTAGAATCACAACACGCCTCGAAACCCCTGTGTCAACAGAGGCGGAGGAGGCCATCATGGTGTGGGCTTATACAAACGGCAACTGGCGTATCATTGGACAAAAAAAACGGAATGTTGACAAGTAATGTTGAGACGTAAACGATTGCGACTGGCAAAGCAAAGCGTATATCTGTTACTGGCGATTGCAATCGTTTTGCAGTCGCTCTTAATAATTCGTGATATTCGAAAACCTCACCCATTGCCTCCGGCATCCACTTTCGATATCGCCGTAAACGGCAATGTCGAGCATCCCGGTGTATACCGTGTAGCAGAGGGAACAACGCATTTTGAAATATTAAAAGTCGCCGGAGTGCGATCAACTTCCGACATTACCCCTTTTAACTTGACGGCTCAAATAGAGTCAGGTAATAACCTCATGGTGGGTGAACTGGAACAGCCGGTCGGTTTAAAAGATCTCGTCAGGTTGGAATTTTACCTCGGAGAGCTGAGTGTTCTTTCCGCAGATGGACGTGTTCGCCCCCGCAGGGAAGGGATGAGTATCAGTAAGGGGGATCGTGTTATCACGGAAGAACAGTCCCAGGCGGAGCTGTCTCTTGATACATATTCCAGAATCGACATGGATAATTTTTCGGAACTGTCATTTGATAAGATAGGGGAAACTGAGAATGACAAGCAGCATAGCGAACTTTTTCAAAAAACTGGTCTGTGTTGGTACAAAATTGTTTACACCGACAATCGGGAAGTTTTCAAGGTAGTAACACCTTTGGCAAATATCACGGTAGCGGGAAAAGGAGCTGATTTTACAGTCGATGCAAAGTACTCCGAAGTCGTCGTGGACATATCGGATGGTTTGGTCCTGGTAGAACGTCAGGATGGAGGAGAGGCTATCAATTTGATTGCAGGCCAGACGGTGACTATTTATGATGATGGACGACCGTTTCAGGTTGCGGAACTGTCGCCTGAAATCAGTGTTACAGAAAGGTTTTCGAGATTGACACGCATGAAAACTGATGCAATGCTTCGACATATGCCTTTTAATTTCCTGTTTTGCGGCCTGCCTGTTGTGTTTCATGCTGTCAGCGTTCAATTTGACAAAAATGAGGTTCATGTCGTTCATTTGCCCGCCAATACGGCTGTGGGTGAGTTTGTACAAGGATTCTCGACTCTGCAGGAGGCGTTTCTATACGGAGGGCCGGTGTTTGCCGGTACACTGGTCGAGCGAATCCTAAATGCACGTGTGCCTAAATACCTGGTATTGGAAAAAGAAGATATCCTTCGAATCGGATCTATGATCGGCGGGGTTACAGTAATGGTGGATCAGCATGCTGCCGGCGTTATGAATGTTAAAGGAGGAAGACAGCAGATTCGTGGAGAGATGCTCATGAAGTATCTTAGTCCCGGTATCTCCGGGGGTGCTGATAATGAAATGAGGCAGATGGAGGTGCTTAAATCGATATTCGAGATGCTTGAAAGTCGGCAGGTAGTGATGACCGCTATGCTTGCAGATCAGATATTCTCCTCCATTGATGCAAATATTACCACTTCCGAAATCATGCAGCATTATCGCAATTTCAGTGATAAGTCAAACTGGCGTTTTGTTACCCACTCTCTGCCGGGGCGCCGGGTGAGAGTGGACGGGCGAATGCTGCACGATCCAATACTTGAGAAATCCAGAACAATATTCACTACTCAGAATTGAATAATGTATTTTAGAATCGAGAGTTACGAGTACTTACCGATGAGCGGGTTTTAAACCATCCCTTCTTTGGAATAATATATGAGAATCTTAATAATAGGTGGCAACGGGCAGCTGGGGCGCGATATGTACATCAGTTGCCGTCAAGCAGGTCATGATACATGGCGGGTGGATATTCCGGAAATCGATATCACAAAGGAAGAATCCGTTAGTCGTACAATAGGGCGAATGAAACCGGATGCGGTGGTAAATTGCGCGGCTTTTACTGATGTCGATGCCTGCGAAGAGAAACGGGGCCTGGCCCTGGCAGTCAATGGAACAGGGGTGGGGTATATAGGAAAAACGATGCATGAACTTAATTCGAGAGTTGTGCATATATCCACCGATTTTGTATTCGACGGCACGAAAAAAACTCCCTATGTCGAAACGGATCAAGCTTTTCCGAAATCCGAATACGGAAAATCCAAACTTGTGGGAGAAGAACAGCTGTTAAGAAGTAATCCCCGATCTACTATCTTGCGAGTAGCGTGGCTGTACGGCAATCGGGGAAATAATTTTGTCAAAGCTATTCGACGAATCGCATTACAAAAAGCCCGGACAAACGAAATATTACAAGTCGTGAATGATCAGATCGGAACGCCTACTTACACGATGGATGTTTGTAAGCAGACGCTAAGACTTCTGGACGGTGATTATTATGGGGTATATCACTGCACTAATGAGGGGCAGTGCACCAAGTATGAATTTGCAAAGCACATACTTGATCTAAGCGGCATTTCTATAAAAATTGAGCCGTGTACCACGGATTCCTTCCCCAGCCCCGCTGCCCGTCCGCACTATTCGGTTCTTGAGAACCGCAGGCTTAAAGAAGCGGGAATACACTGTATGCGCGACTGGGAAAATGCATTTTCGTCATTCCTGCAGGAAGAAAAAAGTTTGAGCGTCAATCCGTCGCAAGAAATGGTCAAAAGCACGATAGAGGAGGGGGACGAATAAATGAAGACGATGCTTGTAACGGGCGGCTATGGCTTTATTGGATCCAATTTCATCCGCTATATTATCGATAAATTTCCCGAATGGAAAATTGTAAACCTGGACAAGGTGACTTATGCGGGTAACCCTGCGAATCTCATGGATTTGGACACTGGAGGAAATCTTGTCTCCGTCCGCGGTGATATCTCGGATCGTAAGCTGGTGGGTTCTTTATTCGATGAATATGGGTTTGATCGTGTAGTTCACTTTGCGGCGGAATCTCATGTAGACAGAAGCATAACGGGACCGGAGATATTCGTACTTACAAATGTGTTGGGTACTCAGGTTCTTCTTGATATGGCACGCGGGCATTGGGGAGAAAATGCCGAAAGTAAACGTTTTATTCATGTTTCTACCGATGAAGTTTACGGAGCACTTGGCGAGGAGGGACTATTTACCGAAAAGACGCCTCTTGCACCCAATAGTCCATATTCCGCAAGCAAAGCGGGTTCGGACTTGCTTGTTCGTTCATACTGTAAAACATTTAAAATGCCTGCAATTATAACACGATGTTCCAATAACTACGGACCATATCAGTTTCCGGAAAAGCTTATACCTCTGATGGTTATCAATGCACTTCAGGATAAGCCACTTCCGGTTTACGGAGACGGATTGAATGTAAGGGACTGGCTGTTTGTGTCCGATCATTGTAGTGCGATTCATGAGGTCGCCGAAAAGGGAAAAACGGGTGAGGTATACAATATCGGCGGGAATAATGAAAAGAAGAACCTCGAAGTGGTAAAAACAATACTATCTGTGCTGAATAAGCCTGAAACGCTGATCAATTATGTCGCCGACAGGCCCGGACACGACAGACGTTATGCCATTTCCGCCGAAAAAATTAAACAGGATACCGGCTGGCAACCGTCCGTGAATTTTGAAGAAGGAATCGCTCAAACCATTCAATGGTATAAAGAAAACAGGCACTGGTGGGAGCCTTTGAACGAAAGAGCCAAACTTTGACCGGTTACGAAATCACCGCGTGACGGGTAAGTGAAATGAAAAAAACTAAAAGCCAGGCTGGTATATCCTTTTATTTGACAACCCTTCTCGGCAGCAGAGGACGGGCAGGTCTCGTGCGTTTGTCCGCCCGGCTTAAATACAAATCGCAACCGGTCAGCGTACCGTCCAGACTCGATTGCGCCGAAAAAATTCTTATTATCATCCCCGAAGACACCTTTATGGCTTTAGAGCAGGTCGAAACTGTCGTTTCCATTGTGTCACATTATTCGCAGGCTGAAATCTCACTATTTTGCGAACAGAGTACGGCATCTTACTTCAAAAAAATCAAGGGAATAACCTCAATAATTACATACGCCGAATCTGAACGATTTCTTTTTTCCAGGGATTTTAGGACCTACGGCAAAATGCTGGCAAGAGAACAGTTTGATGTGCTTTTTTTCCTGGAGAGGGAGGCTCACCCCGCCTTTTTAAACCTGGTTGTGCAAAGTTCGATTCCGCTGAGAATCTGTTATGAGGGTACCGCCGATTTCCCGTTCTTTAACTTTCGGGTACGTCCGTCTTCCGGTCGGACCTACATAGGGGATCAAAACCGTTATATGCTTGACGCCTTGAACATCCCGGTTCAGAAAAATATTCGCTGGTCGGCTTCTAAACAGAGCAGGGAGGAACTCGAGCAGCTACTTTTAGAATATAAGATTTCATCCGATGCCTCTTTGCTTCTCATAGATGCCTTCTACTTATTCAATTTGGGTACAAAAGAATGGGCACGGAGTTTGATCGATGCGGTAATTTCATCTCACTCTTCCTTGCAGGTTTGTCTGTATGCTTCGGATACGGACAACGCGGGTTTTGTGAATTTGGTGAAAAGTTTTTCAGCTCCGGTGATATCCGATCTGAGCTCTTCTCGAATCGCCGCACTTGTGAATCGATCATCAATAGTGGTTTCGGGCAAAGCGCTGTTATTCCAAATCGCCCGTTTGCTTGGTGTCGCCGCAGTGGGGATTTTTACCGAGCTGGACGGTCAACTGCTGTATCGGGAGACAGATCAAACCAGGGCCGCTTTTTTTGCGAAAATGCCCGATGAAAACACAGTTCAAAAAGTAATCGATTCTATTGATGAGCTTGTTTGAGCTGCTCAGAAATGAATGAATACTGTTTTTGCAGACAGTCATTATATCGATCTGATTAAAAATGGGAATAGCGGCAAAATGTGGCGGTGCTGAAAACGTATTTTTATGCGATCTACTCTTTTATTGCACTTTCCGCCATTGTATAATCTTCTATTATCGGGACGCTGATAACAGTAATTCCGAACTACGGAAGTTGTTGTGGTGAGCCGAAAAGTAATCCCGGTCAATATGAAAGATACGGCTCGCCTCTATTGCCAAAACTTTGTCGAGGAAAGGCTTTAATAGACTCGGGCGCGGATACTATGGCTACGGTAAGCGATTCGCTCCGTTATAAAACTCCAGGAACAGCTTCCCGGGAATTGGCGTGCTTCAACTGAATCGAAAGAATTACGGGTATAGATTGCCGCGATGATGTATACTACCAAGAGAATAAATAGCGTTTACCGCTAAAGAGCTGCAGAGGGTACGATGATAGATACAATCAAACGATTAGTTCTTTTTAGGATTAAATCGCTTGAGTTTAAGTATAAGACCTGGCAAAACAAACGCGAAATCGCAAACGCGTACGATGGTGAGAAGCCGCCGGTTGTTAAACGGTTACGCCCCGCAATCCCGGTGCGTCGGATTGCTTCCGTGGTATCAATTATACTTCTCCTTTGTCTGGCCGGATACGCATTGTACGCAGTGGGTAACTATGTCAAAGGGATCCAATTCCCCGTTCCATCGATGGAAACGCTTTTGGATGACGATTCTTCGGAAAAAGCTAAGACCGTAGTGCATGAAACCGCCTCGAAACAATCTGCCGATGAAACGGCACAAGACCTTTTGGAGAAAAAACCGCAAACCATGCAGAACACCGGGTTGAATCGAGAGCAAGACCCCGGGGAGATTACATCGCTCGATACCATACCGGAAATGGTGTTGCTTTCCGAAACTCAGATACCGCCTTCCGCGGATTATACGTTTGAATTCGGTGACTCTATGAACTGCGTTATCCTTGCAAATAAAGCCGACAGAAAGATGCATATTCTTTATAGACAAGATACCACCTGGTCGGTAATGCACAGCTTTCGCATGGCTGTAGGGGCGGTTGACGGGGCCAAGGAATCGGATGGAGACAGACGCACTCCTGAAGGATTGTATTTTATCGTAGGGCGCAAGGAAGGGCGTGAGTTGAACGAGATTTATGGCCCTCTCGCGTATGTGTTGAACTACCCTAATGCAGAAGATCGAAGAAAAGGTCGCACGGGACAGGGGATCTGGATTCATGGTACCGCACCGGACAGTACCCCCATTCAAACCAGGGGGTGTCTGGAACTTGACAACGAGAATCTTGTCAGGCTAAGTGATCTTTTGCATATAGGAATAGGTACTCCGGTGTTCATCGTTGATCGGGATGATATTGAGCAGCCCGCCCATTTTCCATCATATGTCAAAATTGCACAACGTCGGCGAAAAATTCTCGATCAATATAATCGCAACCAGAATTTTTTTGCAAGCGTCGTTATCGACTGGCAGAAAGCATGGGAGAGTCAACAGATTGACATGTATGAAAAGTTTTATGATCACGATCGGTTCTTTGGGCAGGGTCTAGCCTGGGACGGATGGAAGGGTAGAAAAATTCGCACTTTTATAGCTTACGACACAATAAGAGTAAGCTGTAAAGACATCTTGTTAACGGATTTTTCGGAATCGACCGCCGTGGTCAAGTTTGTTCAAAGGTATGAATCGGATCTGCTGCAGGTAGAAAACGGAAAGAAACTGTCGTTGATCAAAAGCGGAGAAGACTGGAAAATTATCGGGGAGAGCACGTTCCCCAAAGAGGAGCTTCTATTATGATATTTTCGCGTAAAAGGGACATTAAGGATCCACAAGCTCTTGCAATGGAGATAGAGAATAATCTTACGCTTCTTCAGGATATTTTGCAAAGCTCTCGGACCGAAAAAGCCGATTTGCATTCTCTTTTAGCCTCGGTTGAAAATGAGCGATCGCAAATACACTCTGAACTGCGCTCTACAAAACAGCTGCGCGAAGAGCTTGGGGCAATGCAGCAGCAATATGAAGAGCTAAAGCAGTCGATGAGTGTCTCGGAAGAGAAAAATGCTCATATAGCTGAGCATGTAGATCGTGCAAGTTCGCTTGAAGAGCGCTTCTCCAGGATAGAATCAGCGGTTGACAGGATCGTTGCCCAGGAAAATTTCATAGATACCTTGAGTAAAAAGGTTGACCTTGTCTTCGAAAAATTAAACGCTCATCAGGGCACATCCGCAATTCAAGAGGGGCTTGAAGCTGTAGAGTCGCTTGAAAAGCGTCAGATGGCTATTCAGCATAGTATGGAACAGTCTGAGAAGCGGGCATCGGAAATCAACACCCAGGTTGATACGTTGAGGAAAGGGTTTGAGGATGTGCAGGCGGTGGCGGGTGATCTAAACGGCAAGCTCGAGCAGATCGAAAGAGACATGAACACTTTTCGGTTGATTAAAGAGAAAATCGACGGGCTGAATCGTCTTTCCGAGTATGTTAAAACCAAAATAAAGACACTGGAAAATCAGAAGGTAGTTGTTGAAAAGGCCAACGAAGAATCCGGGCGGCTAAACACGCTTGTGTGGCAGATCAGTTCGGACCTCAAACATTTACAGGGGAAATATTCTTCTCTTGAGAAAATAGACAAAAATATAAGTACACTGAATTCCATGCTGGCTGAGAGCAGGGCATCCGTTGGAGAAATTAGGGAATTTCGCCGTTTTATGGAAGAGGCTACCGGTAAGATCGAAAAGATGCGTGAGGTTGATGATGAGCTCAACGACAAACTCGAGAAATTCCGTCAGCAAGGCAAACATGTTGATGAGGTGAATGAACGGGCTCACGAGGTTTTGACCGTGGCACGAAATACAGAGGCCATTTTTAATACATTATCAAAGCATCAGAAGGTACTTGAAGCCAGCAGAGCACAGGTGACTGAGTACGAAAAATCACTGGATAAGGTGAAGGTGCGTATCGAAGAGCTTAATAGAGAGTGGACTGCTATTGATACTATTACCGCCCGGATCACCGATATGGAAAACCAGATTAATGAGATGGATTCCAATCTGGAAAATGTCGTCCGCAAGGAAAAATCCATCGAGGAGTTTGACCAGAAGCTGCTTGATATGCGAACTCTAATTGAGGATACTCTGGAGAAAGAAGAAGAATTGTTCACTCACCGCAATGAGGTGGATGCAGCTTCGGAAAAGATAAATGATTATATCACGACGGCCGAACAACTTAAGGAAAAAGTGAAAGAGCTGAGTGAACATGAACAGGAGATTCTGGCGGTCAATCAACGTATCGATGAATTGAAGATATTGTCGGATACGGCAAATGAGCGGATCATGCAGACCGAAGAGAGAGCACGCATTATCGAAGAAGTTGAGAATAAGCTGGAGAATCTTGGAAGCATGGTGTCGGAGATTGATGAGAGAATAAATTCACAACTGCAGCGACGAACGATGATCGATAAAACAGAAAAAAGACTGGATCAGCTTAATTATCTTCTTGGAGACATAAACATGAAGATTCAGAGTCTTTCTAAGGAGCAGACGGTTGTTGAAGATTTAACTAAGCAGCTGTCGGCCATATCGGCTCAGTCACTTGAGGCAAAGGAAATGATGCAGCGCCTTTCTGAAGAAAAACAGGCGTTGTTGCAGGAAGAAAATCGTATCAAGAATATGCGGTCGGAATTGGATGATCTTGTTGGTACCGCGCGTTTCCGTCTCGAAGAATTCGATGAATCCATGAAGGTGTATGATACAAGAGTTACCGATAATAAACAGAAATTCGATCAAATCCTTGAGAGTAATACTCGTCAGCTCACGGCCATTTCGGAACATCGCGATGAGATTGAGAAGGCTGAAAAACGTTTGGCTGAGGCACAGAGCTTGCTTGTCGCACTTAAAGGTGAGATGGATCAGATAAGCAGGCGCTCCAGTAAGATAGAGGCAATCGATGCTCGGATAGAGGGTATAGATACCGTTGTCAGTGATATGGAAATACGTATTGCCACTATCGATAAAGACAGAGAGCTGGTCAATACTACGCAAAAGAAGATCGACAGTTTGACCGGGCTTATAGGCAAAGCGGAAAACAATATTGAGCTTATAAACGAGCGTTCTGAGGGTCTTGAGGATGTGGGTAAGCGCGTTATTGAACTTCAGTCTATCACTGATTCGGTTGAAAGCCGGATGCGAGAATTGGCGCGCGAAAAGAAAATTATTAAAGAGGCGGAAGATCGGATCAACAGTCTTAACCTGTTGATGGAAGATATAAAAGCACAGATGTCCAATCTTTCGGCTGAGGAGCAGCAGATTCTCGCGGCGATCGAGAAAACTTCCGATTTGCGTTTCCTGCTGGGAGAGGTGGAAACAAAAATAACCGATCTACGCAGGCAGAAAGAGAAGATCGGCTGAAACTTATCTTCGGCCGGATGTATGAGAGGAAACCATGAGTGTTGAACTTCGCACTTCGACAATAGAGCAGGCGGTAGAAACCTTCATGCGGCAGGTAAAGGAGGTCAATCCAAGGGTTTCCCAAATCGCGCTTATAGAAAAGGCTTTTCGTTTCTCATGGGAAGCTCATAAAGATCAGTTTCGCAAGTCGGGGGAGCCCTTTCTTGCTCACCCTATAGCCGTTGCCATGATCCTTGCCGAGCAGCAGTTGGATTCGATTACGGTGGCCGCCGGTTTGCTCCATGACGTTATTGAGGATACATCCATTACTCGCGAGAGGCTTGCCGAGGACTTTGGTGAGGAAATAGCTCTTCTGGTGGATGGGGTCACCAAAATTCGCAGCTTCCAGATGAAATCACGTCAGGAACGCCAGGCCGAAACATTTCGGAAAATGCTTTTGTCCATGGCGCAGGACCTTCGCGTCATCATCATTAAATTTGCAGATCGCCTTCACAACCTTCGTACCCTGGGATATCTGCCCCCCGAACGGATACGCGCTATAGCGGCGGAGACTCTGGACATTTACGCTCCCTTGGCGCATCGATTGGGGATGGCCCGAATAAAGTGGGAACTGGAAGATCTTGCTTTCAAATACCTGCACGAAAAAGAATACAAGGAGATCGTTTCAAGAGTTGTTGCCAATCGGCACGAAAGAATGGAGACGATCGACAGCTTTGTTATGCCTCTAAGGCGCAGGCTGGATAAAGAGAACATCGACATAACTGTAGTGGGGCGTCCTAAGCATTTTTACAGTATTTACAGAAAAATGGTTCAGCGCAACAAGCCCTTTGAGGAAATCTATGACCTTTTAGCTATACGGGTGATTACCCGGACCGTTCAAGACTGCTATCATGTGCTTGGGATAATTCATTCCATGTGGAAACCGATTCAGGATCGATTCAAGGATTATATAAGCACTCCCAAATCCAACGGATACCAATCTTTGCACACAACGGTGGTGGGAAATAAAGGAACGATCATCGAGATGCAGATTAGGACCTGGGAGATGAATCAAACGGCCGAAGACGGAATCGCGGCACATTGGCTGTATAAGGATGGTCATGACGGCAGCCGGATGAGTGGTGATGAAAAGGCGATCGTATGGCTGAAAAATCTTATCGACTGGCAAAAGGATCTCACCGATTCGAACGAATTTTTGGAATTCTTTAAGATAGACCTATTTCACGCGGAGATATTTGTATTTACACCCAAAGGTGATCTAATTTCGCTTCCCAAGGGGGCAACCGTCCTTGATTTCGCATTCTCGGTTCACACAGATCTGGGACTTCACTGCATCGGCGCCCGTGTGGATGGAAAAATTGAGCCTATAAATAAACCACTTCGAAGCGGCTCGACAGTCGAAATCTTACATCTGTCTTCTAAAAAACCCTCTATCGACTGGTTACGAGAGGTAAAAACCCCCAAAGCTCGATCGGCCATAAGGCGTTGGTTAAAAAATACCGGCCGACAGGAAAGTATCGATCTTGGCCGCAAGATAATAAAGGCCCGTTTGAAAAAGCTCAACCTCGTAAGCAGCTTCTCCGATCATACATCCTCGCTGCTTCAGTACCTTGGTGTCACAAGTCTTGAGAGACTCTACGAGCAGGTCGGAAACGGAGAAATCCCGACTGCTCGTGTAATGCAGTACTTTGACGTCAACAAAGTGCGTAAGTCTATGGGTTCGCGGGTTGTTTCGCGTTTAGTAGACAGCATAAAGGGAAGAAATCGTGAGGTGCTTGTTGGTGGTGCGGACAATCTTATGGTTCGTTATGCCAAATGTTGCAGTCCTATACCCGGTGATCAAATTGTAGGGTTTGTTACTCGCGGAAGAGGTATTTCGGTTCATCGATCCGACTGCTCGAATGTAAATCTTTTCGGAGGAGACAAGGACCGAATGATAGAGGTGAGCTGGGATACCGGAGATGCAAAAAGGTATGTGGTTTATTTGGACGTTCACGCGCATGATCGGCGGCGCCTGCTCCACGACATTTCGGAAATCTTCTCTGAAGCGGGTGCAAATATTCTGGAAGGCACCATACGGACCGAGCATAATCATGTTCGGAATACGTTCAAGCTCGAGATCAAAAACAGCGATCAGCTCAAGCAGATATTCCGACGCATTCAAAGGGTAAAAGGCGTTGAAAGTGTTTCACGCAGCAAGGGTGCCGGTGATGAAGGTGGCTTTGAGAGTAGATAGCCTCTTTTTAGCTTTAATCGGGTTAGAATCAGCACTATCTGCAGCTAAATATAAAAGAGTCGATCGAAAAATGAGCGAATTCATATTTGATCTGGGCGTAACATTATTTTAGTTTTAACTATGTTGAAGGCGCTTGTGAGTTCGTGCCGCTGACTTCTTCTATTTCCCGCGGGTGTTATGAACCAAATTACCGTAATACTATCCAGTGCCATACCCGGAATCATAGCGGGGGTATTGCTTGTGCATTTTCTTCGCCCACGTCCAAAATCCGAGGAAGACAATTCAATTAAGAACACAACTTTTGTTTTCTCAGGAAATTTGAAGCAGACAAACCTTCTCGAGGCGATGCAGTTTTTGGAAATCGGGCGCAGGGAAGGTATTTTGCATATTTACAGCGGTCGTCGTAAGGGATATCTGATATTCTCTGACGGGCAGGTTATAGATGCCTTCTACCGCAACCAGATCGGGCGTGAAGCTGTGTTTTCTATGCTTGCTTTAGAAGAGGGTGACTTTTATTTCGAACCCAAAACCATCCGACAACCGCGCCTTATATCCGAATCCATTATGGATATCGCCTTTGAGTGGGATGACCGCCGTAACTTGGAAATGAATTGAGTATCACTCTAAATACCAGCGCAGAGAATCCGTCCAGTTTAGCCGGACTCTGCCTTTTTTATTCGTATTGCTTGGAGTTATTGAGGAGAAAATATGACTGGAGAATTGAAAATCTTTTCGGGCACCGCCAATTTGCCTCTGGCAGAAGATATATGCAAGTACGCCGGGGTCAGTCTAAGTGCATCGGAGATCCTTTCATTCAGTAATGACAACTTGAAGGTACGCATTCTTGAGAGTGTTCGTGGTAAAGATGTTTATGTGATTCAACCTTCTTGTGTACCCGTGAACAAGGGATTGATGGAGCTGCTGATCATGATAGATGCGATCAAGCATGCGAGTGCGGGACGAATCACTGCGGTAACTCCGTATTTCCCATATGTCCGTTCGGATAAAAAGGACGAACCACGTATATCCATAGCAGCGAGGCTTGTGGCCGATCTGCTTTCCACCGCCGGAGCGGACCGTGTGATGACGATGAACCTTCATTCACCCCAGATTCAGGGTTTTTTCAAAATTCCGGTCGATCACCTTCTGGCGGGTAAGCTGCTTTGCGACTTTTTCGAAAACGACGGGCTCGACAATTGCGTTATTGTTGCACCTGATGCTGGAAGTGCAAAACACGCCGGCCGTTATGCAATTAATTTGAAACTACCCTTAGCCATCCTGGACAAAAGACGGCATGATGATTCGGAATCACCAGTTATTCATAACGTAATCGGAGATGTATCCGGTAAGCGAGCGCTTATCTTCGATGATGAAATCGCCTCCGGCGGATCTATCATTGAAGTGGTGAAAGCGCTTGAAAAATTGGGCGTGGAAGAAATTACCGCCTGTTGTGTGCATGCGGTGTTATCCAACAATGCAATGGAAAAAATCGAAAACTCATCCTTGAAAAGACTGATCGTTACCGATACTGTTTATATACCGCCCGAAAAGCGTACCCCTAAACTTACTATAGTGTCGGTCGCAGAGCTGTTTGCCAATGCGATTATGTATACCAATACCGGACGTTCTATCAGCGGATTGTACGCTCGGTTCTAAGTAGACCTGAGAGGCCTTTCGGTATGGAACCCGACGATATCAGACGCCTGAGCATGCCCGATGCTCAGGCGTTTATTCGTGAGCACAGCAATGATGATCCTCGTGAGTTGGTTCTTACCTGGGAGGGGCGTATCAATCTGCCCATTAAGGCTGTCGCCGAACAGATCCGTTGTCTTTCAAAAGCTAAAACCAAATTGCCCGAAATCGCGGATACCGGCTTTTTATTCGAGGAGACTGCCCTGAGTCAGTCGTCCGGTCAGGCGGCCGCGAAGTTTAAAAGTTCACTCCTTAAAGGAAAACACCTGATAGATTGTACCGGTGGGCTTGGGATTGATACAACTTATCTTCACAAGAATTTCGAGCATGTTTTGTATTGTGAGCGTTCCGAATTCAAGCGCGAACTTTTCAGGTCGAATAGAGAACTGCTGAATGCGGACAACGTAGAAATTTCCAATGAGGAGTGTGTCGAAGCGCTGCTGAACCATGAAGATGCCTTTTTTGATTGGGCCTATATTGATCCCTCCAGACGGGATTCTTCCAGAAGATACATCGGGCTGGAGCAGTGTGAACCCAATGTGTATGGGTTGGAAGAGCTTCTTGTGAAAAAAGCAAAGCAGGTGTGCATAAAAGCATCTCCCGCGCTGGAAATCAAAGACGCCCTGAAGAATCTGAAAACGATTTATAAGGCAGCGGTCATTTCGGTCAATGGTGAGTGCAAGGAGGTGCTTCTTTTCCTGTCTCAGCACCATAAACACCAAAGGCTTACTTTCGAAGCAATCCTTTTGGACGGTGATGGGCATATACGCTTTTCAATACAGCGAAGCCTGAATCAACCGAAACGCCAAAAAAGCGCTGTTTCGGAGTATCTGTACGAACCCGACCCCGCCCTGATAAAAGCGGATGTTCTCAATGAGGTCGCGCATGAATTGTCACTCTCATTTATTCATCCATACAGCGCTTATATGACTTCGGATTTTTGTATTAGTGATTACCCCGGTCGAGTATTCAGGGTAAATACAGTCAATGATTGGAGTAGAAAGTCTTTTAAACGATACATCCGTGACAGGGATATCAAAAAAGCGCATGTGGCACGACGATGGTTTCCGATGAAGGTGGAGTTGATTAAATCTCGGTTCGGAATACTGGATGGTGGTGATGATTATTTTTTCTTTACGGAAGACCTTTCGGGCAAACAGATCGTTATTCATGGGAGCAAATTGGACTAAAAGTAAGAATGGGGTCGAACATATACCGATTCAGTGGCTGTGAATGGTCACCAGCATGGAGCCGAATGATACATTGATGCGTTGCATCTGGAGTACTTTAACAGAAAATTTGAAGGCGCATTAGCAAAGGAGAGATTGTGAACAGAAAAACCTCTACTCTTTTTAGATACATATTCCCGCTAGTGGGATGGGCGTGTCTGATGCTTGTTGTGAGTTCTATGCCTGGTAACAGCCTGCCGCAGGGGGGCTTCTGGCAGTGGGATAAGTTGGCCCATACGTTTGAATATTTCGTTCTTGGTATGCTTTTTTACCGATATGTTGTAGGTGTACATAGGGTAAAAAAAGATAAGGCGTTTGTCCTTGTCGGTGTTTGTATTCCCCTTTTCGGAGTCCTTGATGAGCTGCATCAATTGCTGATTCCTTTGCGAACATGCAGTTGGCAGGATATGGTGGCTAATAGTCTGGGGGCGGTGTTTGCGATCGCTTTACTGCAAAATAAATTCATCTGGAAAAAGGTAGTCGGTGGTTAAATTAATTGTAGATATGGACAATGCGCACGTAAGGCTTGACAGATTTCTCCGTAAGCGGCTTGCGCTGAAATCGCTTACGGAAATCTATAGGCTGATTAGAACCGGGGTTCGTGTCGACGGTAAGCGGTGTAAACAAGGTTTTCGCCTCGAGGTGGGACAGATTATTACTGTACCTCTGCCCGATGCTGAAATTGTCGAAGAGCGAGGGTTGGACTATTCACTGGCCGATTTGGCAAAAACCGACTATTACAGGAAAAATTTCAACCTTCTTTTTGAAGATGAACACTTGATGGTATGTGATAAGCCCGCTAATCTGGTGGTGCATTCCGGTACCGGTCATGCCCGCAGAAATACCTTGATTGATCTTGCGGCTGCTCATTTGGCAAAAACTTCGAAAAAAGGACAATCAACCGAACCGTCATTGGTTCATCGTCTTGATAAGGATACGTCGGGAGTGATTCTTATAGCAAAAGATAAGAGAACGGTGCGAATCTTACACGAAAAACTGCGTGAACGTGATATCGATAAACGCTATATAGCATTATGCCACGGCAGGCCGGACAAAAACCAGGGGGTAATTGATGCTGGATTGATCAGAAGAAATCAATCCTCTAAAGAAATGAAAATGCAGGTCAGCTCACGCGGCCGTGAGGCTCGAAGTCACTATACCGTAAAAAGCTGTCTAAACGGAATATCTTCTTTGGAAGTGCGTCTTGAAACCGGACGAACCCATCAGATCAGAGTTCATCTTGCTCACGCGGGTCTTCCCATTATTGGTGACAGCCGATATGGAGACGGGGCAAGAGATGCTCAAATCCTGCATATGGGTTTTCAAAACCGGCTCTATCTTCATGCTCATCAAATTACTTTTTACCATCCCTACCTCAACAGGGATGTAACTTTCGTTGCCCCGGAACCGGAATCGTTCTCTCGTCTTCGGAAAAATGTAATCGGTCCGTTGCGCTGAAGGTAAAGTTGTAGTAAATTATCATAAAGGCCCGTCTACCGGCTTTTGCGGTATTTTTTGCAGCCAATGTCCTCTAAAAAAGACCATAATGATCAGCGGAAAAAAAAATCTGATTACCACTAAATCGATCGCAGTAGGCGATGTTAAGATTGGTAAAATCCTGGAGAATGTTGAACGCACCATTCTGCCCTCAGGATCACAGATTGGTAAATACCGAATCATTGATGAAATCGACAGAGGGGGAATGGCGGTCGTATATAAAGCTTTGCAGCTTGATCTCAACAGGGTTGTCGCACTCAAAATTCTTCCCGCAAATATCACCATAAACAGACGGTTCGTGGAGCGGTTTTTATCAGAGGCTCACGCCGTTGCCAGATTGAATCATCCTAATATTGTCAGCATTCATGAAGTTTCGATGGAAAACAACATCTATTATCTGGCGATGGACTATATAGCGGGTAAAAATCTCTACTACTATCTCCATGAGACAAAACCAAAACTGGTGGAAGTGCTTCAAATCGTAGTCGCCTTGGCCGATGCGCTTAGCTATGCTCACGAACAGAAAATTGTACATCGTGACTTGAAACTCAACAACGTCATTATGGATCATGGTAAGCGACCACTTCTAATCGATTTCGGACTGGCAAAAGCGCTGGAAGAGGAAGACAGCTTAAATACCCGAACGGGGGAGATAATGGGCTCGCCCGCCTATATGGCACCTGAGAGGCTGCTTGGGCATGAAGCGGATCCACGAAGTGATATCTGTTCTCTGGGAATAATGCTCTATGAGATGCTTACTTTTAAAAACCCCTACCTTGATCCGCGAAGTATACATCAGACTACTCTGAATGTTCTGGAATCTCGTCCGGTTTCTCCACGCAAACTTATGCCCTGGTTGCCTGTTGAGGTGGAATGTATAACTTTAAAGGCGTTAGATCATTATCCTGAGAATCGTTACCAGACGATGGAGGAGTTCAAGGATGATATAGTTCGGTATCAGCGGGGTGAGCAGGTGAGTGTAAATCCGCCCTCTGCACTGTCCAAACTGCAAAATTATGCGCGCCGTAGATGGGCTCCGATTGCAATCGGGGCGACAATCGTTTTTTTTCTTACGGTTCTCACTGGATTTCATCTGATGCAATCCCGAAAGGAACAGTGGCGGTGGCGACTCATACAGACACACTCTTTTGACGCCCCTGAACGGCTATCTGAATGGGAAACCGAGCATCGCGGTCTTTCCGAATCGCTTACCGACTGGAGCGTCGAAAACGGGAAATTGATTGTTCGAAGCGAGAGGCAATCATTTATTCGACTAAAACGGCCGATTACACGCGATCTTAGGTTTGAATTTGATGTCAGGAGTCCTGATGGGAATTTCTTTGGATTCGGATTTTTCATGTGCGGTAATACACCGCAGAACGGGTATACTTTCAAAATTCACAGCGGGCCTGAAGCGTCCTGCGGCATAAGTTATCCCGGGTCAAAATATCTTCATTATTCATATAACCAGGCTCTATTCCCTGTTTCGGACAGGTATCATGTAATTATCGAAAAAGTCGACCAAACGTTTACCTTTAAGCTAAACGGAACAGTTGTCGCTCAAATAACGGACCACATGCCCTCCCTGGGAAAGCAACATCAGAGGATTGGTTTTTTTTCTGAGGGCGGCACATATCATATAGATAATCTCAAAATATTCCGCCGATCGGTCCCATTACTTGCAGCTCCTACAATTATCGCGGACAGGTTCTGGGAGCATGGCGAGTTTGAATCCGCATACAATGAATACCGGGAATTGTTGCTGGACTTTTCGAATAATGAGATCGTAAGCTCGATAAATCTGAAGATGGCCGATTGCCTTATAAGAATCGGAAGATACAAGGATGCGGACAGTCTCCTTCGAATTTCTTCAGTTCAAAAAATAAAAGATGTGGATCTTATGGCAAAGCGACTTTTCCTTGAGGCACATAATCTTGCATCGTGGGGGAAACAACAATCCGCGGACAGTGTTTTTCATCTTTTGCGGTCTAGATTATCGGACCATTCCATAAACAGATTCGTGGCGGTGAGCAGGTTGGAGCATTCCATGAGGCTTATCGAGTTGGGGAGCACGGATTCGGCAGAGGCACTTATTATACAAACCGCCGATGGTTATCCCGGGCTTGCTTCGTTATGCGGCCGTTATCATTTGCTTATACTCAGGGAGGCAATCGGAAGAAAAGACTTCGAAAAAGCCCTTGCTGTTTCCGAGAGAATCGTCGAGAACTACGGTAGCCATGATGAGATCGTGTCAGAGGCTCGGGTAGCATTGGGTGAGCTTTATTTAGGTAACAAGGCCAAATATAAGGGCATCGAACATCTGAATCGGTCCATTGTGACATTGCATTCTTTCCCCGCGTTGTGGCGGGGATGGTGGCTGCTTGCGGAGGTTTATGAATACGATCATAATGTGGCCGATGCGATATCCATCTATGAAAAGATTCAAAAGGAAGGTTCTAAGAATATTCCCATATCCTGGATGGCGAAGGTCAAATTGGCTGAAATGGAAAGGACACGCAATGGCATTAATCCACGCGATTCTATTCTCAACGAGGTTATTAATGCTGATCACCCTTTTGCTTTACCCCGTCTGACAGCATCATTATACGCAGGCAAAATCAGCAAAACCGGTTTTGCCCGCCAGTGGCAAACAATGTACTCAGATGATCAACGTTACCTCTACTATTGGGCCAGAAGAGATATTTTGTACAATGATTATCTCTCAGCCATGATAAACCTTCATAAGCTTTTGGCCTGTCTGGAGCCTAAAACCTGGGAATATGAAAAGATTTCTCTGCTTATTCAGTTTCTCTCGGTTCGTATGTGAATTGATTTCCCGGTCTGAAGCAACCGCTAACTGAATAGGTCCCTCCTCAAATGAGAGATTTCGGTTTAATTTACCTCAAAGTGGTCTGAATGACAAAAAGCAGAAGCAGCAGTACTGCTATGAGAGCTGATAAGATTCTGATAATCAGCTCCGTCCTGTGGGTGACCTTGCGAGGGCTTTTACGTTTGTTTGGCGGTTCTTCGCGGTATTGATACTCTTTCCGGTCGGTTTTTTGCGGTTGATTTCTTTTACCTTTTTCACCGGGAGACAGAATTTCGCGCAACCCATTTTCGAATTCATCTTGCGGTTCGTTTTTCATAATCATGAATATAGAACATGTTTACACTGCTCAGGAGATATCGAATCGTCAAATTTTTTTTTACAGTTTGACTCATAATTCGGTTTTAGCTTATATTAAGCGTTCTCTGGAACTTAACTATAGAAACCTATTAAAATGCAGCGAACACAGACTGCGGGCAAGCGTTATGTAGATCTTCATATACATTCGACATACTCAGACGGAACCTGCTCGATAAGAGAACTTGTAGAGATGGCCTCTCAGAAGGGACTTCGAGCAATTGCAATAACCGACCACGACTGCGTTGACGGATACCCTTATGCACAGGAAATCGCGTCAACGGTAGGAATGGAAGTTATTCCAGGCGTTGAGCTTTCGAGTGAAATAGAAGGCATAGATATTCATATCCTGGGTTATCTGGTTGATCATAGGGATCCTGCGCTTCGTAATAAACTGCAGGAGATGAAAGTCGCCCGATATATCCGGGCCAAACGTATTGTCCGGAATTTAAATCGGCAGGGTATAGACCTGCGATTCGACACGGTACTGAAAATTGCCGGGGAAGGCGCTATCGGCAGGCCTCATATAGCTGCCGCCATGCTCAAGGAAGAACTGGTTTACTCCTTCAGGGAAGCATTCGAGAAGTATATCGGTTACGACTCGCCTGCTTACGTGGAAAAACAGACACTTCGCCCCGGTGAGGTTTTTCAGTTGGTGCTTAATGCCTCAGGTATTCCCGTACTTGCTCATCCCGGGGTTACCAAGGTAGATGAGCGAATACCGGAGTTTATACGTAACGGCTTGATGGGTATAGAGGTATATCATTCCGAGCACTCTCCCGCCGCGCAGAGATACTACCGCGATTACTGCCGAAAGCGGGGATTGGTTATGACCGGGGGGTCCGATTTCCACAATAGTACACAAATGAAGACTGAGATCGGAATACCCAAGGTTTCTTATACAGTTGTCGAGGGGCTCAAAAGTAAACGAGAATTGATTCACGGTAAAGGGGTGACCACATGGAAATAGTACCAGTGTTGCTTGCCGGTGGAATTGGGGAACGCTTCTGGCCGATGAGCCGATCCAGCATGCCTAAGCAGATGCTTCCTTTGATCAGTGACAAGTCAATGATTGAGGAAACACTCGATCGGGTGGGAGCGTTTTGCGGACCCGAAACAGTGCCTCTTATTGTTACCGGGAAAGCCATTATCGACAAGATCCACGAAAGAATCGGGTCAAAAACGCGATACGACAGCATTGTAGAGCCAGTGGGTAAAAATACCGCCCCCGCAGTTGCCGCAGCCGCCGCCTTTATAAGGCGCAAATATGGTGATGCCGTAATGCTTGTTTTGTCGGCTGATCATGCAATTAGCCCGGTAGACGATTTTGTTTCGGCGGTTAGATATGCCGCTGCCATTTCCCGAGAGGAAGATAAGCTGGTCCTGTTTGGCATCAAGCCAACGCGTCCCGATACCGGTTACGGGTATGTCCAATGTGGTGAACCTATCGGAAGTTTCGATTCGGTCGGCGGTTATGAAGTTGGACGATTTGTTGAGAAGCCGGATGCAAAGACGGCTCAACAGTATCTGAGGGAGGGCGGCTATTTGTGGAATAGCGGCATGTTCGTATGGAAAGTGTCCACAATCGAGAACGAATTCAAAACCTACATGCCACAGCTTTTCGATTTGATGCAGGATTTGGCTTCGGGAGAGTTCAGCCAATCTGAAGTCGATGCCTTCTATCAATCGGTGGTGAAGGAGTCGATCGATTACGGCATAATGGAAAAGTCAAAACGGGTTGCTGTTGTATGCGGCACATTTAACTGGGATGATATCGGCTCATGGGAATCAATGAGCAGACTTCATCCGGCCGACGACATGGGAACGACAGTATACGGGCGGCGCATATTCGCATCTGATTGTAAGGATTCTATTATCGTGAACAACTCCAAACTTTCGGTTGCGGCGGCAGGAGTTGATAATCTTGTTGTTGTAGCTGTAGATGATGCCGTACTGGTGATACCGCGTGATAAACTGCCGGAAATCAAAAAGTACATAGCCCGGATGAAAAGCGGGTCTTCTATTCCCGGCGATATGTTTTAGCGGAAAAATTATGGAAAACGACTCTGCACCAGTGATAATGTTTCTTGCCGGTGATCCGTCCGGAGACGAACATGCCGCTCCTATAATCAGACGGCTCAGAAAAAAACACTCCGAGGCGCACATATTTGGTGTCGGTGGTCCGAAAATGGTGGATGCGGGTTTCAGGCCTGTTCTTCCATTCGAGCCTTTCAACAGGATGGGATTCACGGAGGTGATAGGAGGCCTCGCATTTTTCCTTCGTGCACGGCGCCATCTCAAGCGCCTGATGATACAGCTTCGACCCAGGCTTTTGGTCTGTGTGGATTTCCCCGGGTTTAACATCGTGATGATGAAAATCGCGCACAAACTGGGAATACCGGTAGTCTGGTATATTGCACCGAAGGTGTGGGCCTGGAAGAAGAACAGGGCACGGACGCTTGGTAAGTATGCCAAGAGTATAGCTGTGATTTTTCCTTTTGAAACGGAAATCTACGAACCTTATCCCGCCGATTGTGTCTATGTCGGAAATCCGCTAATTGAATCGCAGAAAAGAGTTTTTGAGGGGAAAGAAAACGCCGGTTTCATAAAAAAGAGCCGCCCTGAGAACAGACCGTGGAGAGTAGCTCTGGTGCCCGGAAGTCGGAGGCAGGAAATCGCGGCAATTTTGCCTGTGATGGTAGAGGCTGTGAAAATTCTGAAACGAAAAGGTCAAAATATTCAGGTCCGAATGAGTCGTTACGGCGCGCTGGAGGAGGACCTCTACCAAAGTGCTTCGGATGAATCGAGTATCTCTACTCACACGGGTAATCTTTACGAATTACTTGAATGGGCCGATACGGCTTTGGTTACCTCCGGCACTGCCACCCTTCAGGCCGCCCTCATGGGAGTGCCTTTCGTGCTTGTTTACAGAACTTCGCCGTTGAGTTATTTCCTCTATAAAAAGGTCGTAACCATTCCCTTTGTAGGACTACCCAATATCATCGCCGGTAAAGAAATTATTCCAGAATTGCTTCAGGACAGGGCTAATCCCCGAACTCTTGCACAGCACTTGAGCCGGTTTATCGAAGATGCATCATATTATCAGCAAACTGTTGAAAATATCGGTGAGCTGCAGAAAAATCTAGGAGACAAGATTACTTCGGAACATGTCGCGGATCTAATCGAAAGGAATCTGTGATTTAAACTGGCGCTCACTCGACCGCATGACTTCATCAAATCAATAATGTATTTTGAGGCTTACTCAAACCGGAGGTGGGATGAGCGACAATTTTGAAGAACTGAACAGCCGCGCTGAACGGGAAATGCGTGAACAATCAAAACTTCTGTTCCGGGAGTTTATTGACCACTATAAAAGTCTTGCAGCCAAAACCCCCGATGAGCATATTAGTAAGCACGAGGTCTTCGAAACCTGGGCGATACAACAAATAGCAGGGTTGCAGAAAACGGTTGAATACCTTGCCTTGATGTTACAGGATGTGCAGACAAATTGTCTTATTTGCGATCAGCCCGGCAAAAATTAGGATAAAAGGTCCGAAAGTATACTCCGGATCTGATCAAGGAGCGTTTGTTAGGTAGTGGATTTATAAATAATTTAAATCGAACAATTAGGGCTTTAGACTCTCTTTTGTTGGGAATCAAAGAAAGGTTGATCTACCTGGTTGCAGGAGTTCATACCTATTGAAGGGGTAGAAGATGAGAGCGGCGTTTAAAAACAGATATTTGATTACTTATTTAGCCGTAATATGCCTGATAGGCGCATGCCAAAATAGTAGTGATGTTGGCGATCACTCACGCGATATACTGGATCGTGCGGCATCCATTTATAAGCAGCTCTCAGTTGAATCATCGCCAAAGAATGGCTATCCCCGCGCCATACTTGATGAAGGGAAATGGAATCTGGTACCCCCTTCTGACTGGACCAGCGGTTTTTTTCCAGGAATTCTGTGGCAGCTTTTTGATTATTCCGGCGATTCGGCTCTTCTGGTTGAGGCTGGACGTTGGACGCATGGATTGGCCGATCAGACGACCGCCCCGACCCACGATGTCGGTTTTATGATTTACAACAGTTACGGAAGAGGGTTTCATCTGACGGGCGATGAAAGCTATCGACAGAAGGCATTGGAAGCTGCCGGAAATCTTGCATCCCGATTCAACCCCGAAGTCGGTGCCATTCGCTCCTGGGATTGGGGTGATTTCAAGTATCCTGTGATTATCGACAACATGATGAATCTTGAGCTTTTGATGTGGGCGGCCAGAAACGGCGGCGATTCGTCCTGGAGCGATATCGCGATAACACATGCAAAAACGACGATAAAGAATCACATCCGTCCCGATGGCGGAACTTGGCATATCGTCGACTATGATCCGAAAAGCGGGGAAATTTTGCGGAAGATGACTTGGCAGGGTTCCTCGGATCAGAGTTTGTGGTCACGGGGACAGGCCTGGGGATTATACGGTTTCACGCTGATGTACCGTGAAACGGGAGATACGCTTTTTCTCAACACCGCCGTACGGCTTGCGGACCGGTTTCTGGACGGCCTTATGCAAAATACTGTGCCCTACTGGGATTATGATGCCGGCAAAGCCGACAGTACTCAGCCCAAAGACGCTTCGGCGGCGGCAATTGCCGCCTCGGCGCTGTGGGATCTGGGTGAGCTGGCAAAACAAGATTCACTCAAAGAGCGATATAGAGAGGCCTCTCTGAAGCTGGTAAAAAACCTTTCAACCGATGACTACCTGGCATACGAAAAGGATTTGCCCGCTCTCCTTCTGCACGCCACCGGCCACAAACCTCACGGATCCGAAATCGACGTGCCGATCATATACGCAGACTATTACTTTATCGAGGCGCTAATAAAACAGGCCACATGACATAGGGGTGATCTTTTCTAATCATCCTCATATATCATTTTTCGAGTCATTCCACCGTCGATTACGAAGTTTGTTCCGGTAATGAAATCGTTTTCTGTGTCGCAAAGGTACAAAACCGCTCGCGCAATGTCCTGGGGAACACCCACTCTTCCGCATGGATGTTGACTATTATCCCGATCGGTGAGTTGCGGTTTTTGGCGTATGGTTCTTTTTTTCCACTCTTCAACCTCTATCCATCCGGGACTTATACAATTGACCCGAACTTTGGGTCCACAACTAATGGCCATTGCGTGGGTCAGTGCAACGATCCCGCCTTTGCTTGCCGTGTAAGACTCTGTATCTGATTCCGACATCAATGCCCGTGTGGACGCAATATTCACAATAGATCCGCGGTTTGGCTTTAGATGAGCAAGGGCGAATCTTGAGCATAGAAATATACTTGTCAGGTTGGTGTTTATTACCCGATTCCATTCCGCAAGGCTTAGTATTTCCATCGGTTTTCGGATCATGATCCCGGCATTATTTACCAGAACGTTTATGGTGCCGAAATGGCCTGCTGTTGTTTCGATCAGCATTGCCGCGTCTTTCTCCTGCGAAACATCCGCGGGTACATAAAGAATATCACCCTTAGAGGAAAGCTCCTCCAGCGTTTCTTCACCGGCTTCAGTATCATTATCCGCAAACGCTACCGAATATCCACGCGAGCAGAAGGCTTGGACTATCGCCTTTCCGATTCCCTGCGCTCCTCCGGTTATGACCGCAGTTTTTCTTCTGGTATCCATAACAAATCCTTTCCGTTGATTTCGTCAGATGTCGCGTGCATAAGTTATGCCAAGGAATACTTCAGCGGACAATCCCGATGCTGAAATTAATTTTAAAAATGGTAGGGATGAGATCTGACGGTGGTAAACAATGAAATTGAATCTGAGACTGTTGGTGGTGGATCAATTGTTTTTGGATCAAATATGTGTGCCCGAGGTTGTGTTCAAAGTCTTTGAGATTTAAAAACTAAAGTGTGAGATTGGTCTTAAAGGCTCGATGGTTCGGGGCGAGACCCGACTATTTTTCGTCATCATTGTGGGAGATTCGTATCTGATTTTCCGGATCAAATTTGGTAAAAGACATCAATCAGAAAAAATATGCGTGACTATGGTTGCCAAAAGTATATTCTTTCAATAGTAAAATGCGTACGTTCACATGCAATTCTGTGGTGAGATATGAATCAGGGATTATTTGAAAGCCTGACCGGCCATTTCATGGACGGCACACCGGTAGAAGACATTCCGAAAAAAGACCGCCGGATGCGCTCCATTATGGATCACCTTAACCGGATGTTTAATACCAGAGTAGGAACGCTTCCGCACCTTCCCGATTATGGCCTGCCCGACATCTCCGAAGTTTATCGCAAGATGCCTCATGGAATAGAGGAGCTTAGACAGGCCGTTCGTCGAACGGTGGAAAGATACGAGCCCCGGCTTGGTAATGTCAGGGTTGTACATCGTGAGTCTGATGCGCTTAAGTTTAAACTGACATTTATTCTCTCGGGTGAACTCAAAGGTGGAGGTGGTCTGGTGCGGTTCCAGACGACATTTACCAGTATGGGCAATTCATCCATTTCACCCTGGAAGCAGCCAAAGTAATATGTTTGAACAATATTATGAAGAAGAGTTGCGCTATCTCTACGAATCGGGAAAACTCTTCGCGAAAGCGCATCCCGAGCGGGCGCAATTCCTTAATATCGATGCCGTTGGAGACAGAGACCCCTATGTAGAGCGCTTGTTCGAAGGCTTCGCTTTTCTTACCGCCCGTGTGAGAGAGAAGCTGGATGATGCTTTTCCGGAGCTGACCGAGGGGCTTCTTGACCTGATGTGGCCGCAGTTTCTTCAGGAAATTCCGTCGGTGGCAATGCTGCAGCTAAAACCCAGATCCGGGCATCTGCAGGAAACCCGTATTTTGCCCAGGAATTCCGAGGCTATATCCAGTCCAGTCGGACCGGAGAAGGCTGTTTGCCGATTTACGACCACGCAGGAGGTGCGCCTCAACCCAATCTTGATTAAAAGTGTTGACTCCGAGGTTGACTCTCGAGGCAACACCACTCTCTCTCTGAGCTTTGAGCTTGAACAGGGGGTAAAATGGTCGCAGTGCAAATTTGACCCCGTTCGGCTTTATATTCATGGCGAATTGCCGACCGCGATGACTCTGCATCAGTTCCTTACTACAAAAATCATTTCGGCGCAACTTGTTACGGATACAAATCAAACGTTTGATCTGGAAAAACACAATGTATGTAAATGCGGTGGATTGTCCCCTCAAGAGAGTCTTCTTCCAACTGATCCGCGCTCCTTTGGCGGTTACTCATTGTTGCTTGAATATTTCATCTATCCGGAAAAGTTCCTTTTCGTTGATTTATTCGGGTGCGATAAGGTCGAGGCGAACGATCCTGAACCGACGACATTTACCTATAAGCTTCTTCTCGAAGGTGAAATACCTCATTCCATGCCTTTTGGCAAAGACAATTTTCGCCTGTTTTGTACGCCGGTAGTTAATCTTTTCAAGCATACAACGGTTCCGGTCAATCGCTCAGGCTTAAAAACCGAGTATCGAGTAGTTGCGGACGCGGCTTTTCCATATTCGATTCAGGCACACAGTATCATATCTGTTGCCGGAATCGACAAAGTAACCGGCGAGCGCTACGAATACGAACCGCTTCACACCTTCAAAAATATTGGGAACAAGAAAACACGTACCTATACAGTCCGATACAACCGTGGTTTCGACGATCGTAGGGGAATATTGCTTCAGGTTGGCGGTGAGCAGCTGGCCGGCGAAGAGATGCACGAGGAGAGTCTAACCATAAATGCCTGGTGCACAAACGGCGACCTTGCGCGGGAGGAGATTCGGGAGGGAGGCATAAGCACGCCTGGGCGTGAATGGCCCGACTATCTTTCGTTGACTAATATAACCCGTCCCACGCTTGCCTGTCGCCCGCCGGAGGGGGAGGAATATCTGTGGATGTTTTTATCTCACCTGGGAAGTACATACACTACTCTGGGTGATGCTGAAACGCTCAAGTCTTTTTTGCGATTATATAACTGGTCACGAGGGGAGGGCAAGGGACGACGAATTGATGCCGTTACGGAGTCTTCGGCTCAACCGACCCAAATGGTTGTTCAGGGTTCGGTGATACGTGGAGTTCGTTTCACCGTAGGTTTGCAGGAAGCTCAGTTTACCGACAGTGGTGATCTGCATCTTTTCGGCGAAATTCTGAAAGAATTTCTGGCACAGTATGTCTCCATTAACTCTTTTGTTGAGTTGGTGTTTGTTCTCAAACCTTCGGGTAAAACTCTATCCTGGAACTCGATTGCGGGTAGACGATGGCAGATTTGAATCATCGACTTGGAAGCGAGGGGCGAACTTTCAGCTTTTTTCAGGCTGTTACTTTGCTCGAGGAATATTTCAAGAAAAAGCAGGGGGATGCAGACCCCATAAGCAATGGGCGAATCCGTTTTACCGCAAGTTCAAGTGTATCTTTTCCATCCAGCGATATCGAGAAGATTGAGGCACAGGAACATTTGGTTCAGTTTACCCTCACGTTTATGGGGCTGTGCGGGGTGTCGTCACCTCTGCCGTATTATTTCTCCGAATATATCGCTCATTTTGATAAAGAAAATCCCGCCCTTGGTGAGTTTCTGGCAATATTCAATCATCGAATTTACTCACTATTCTACAGGGCATGGAAAAAGTACCGCTTTGCCGTTGATAAATCCGAAAACATTCATCGTCTGGCCTGCCTTGCCGGTCTTGCCCGGGAAAAAACACGGAGTATTAAAGATAAATCACATATGCTGGCCTATACAGGGATTCTCGCTGGAAAATGCAGAAGTGCGGCGGGGCTGAAGGCGATGCTTTCGCACCATTTCGGAGGTATATCGGTATCGGTACAGGAGTGGGTGGCGCAATGGACGCCAGTTGGAGTTTCGCACGGTATCGGTAATAGCGCTCGTCTTGGGGTCAATTTAACTGTTGGAACACATGTTTTCGACATCGCCGGTAAATTCAGGGTAGTAGTTGGACCACTTGCGCGCAGCCAGTTCGAACAGTTTGTTCCCGGAAGTGCCAATGCGGCTGAAATGAAGAAAATGATCTCGGAGTATATCGTTGATCCGTTGAATTTTGATATTGAAGTTAAACTTGCCGCTCTTGATCTTATTCCCGTTATGCTGGGTGAAAACAACGGCAGGCTGGGAGTAACTTCTTCACTGGGTAAATCCGGTTGCAGCGGTGGGGCATATTCTATAATTTTAGATTAATTTGGTTGACGAACTAATAAGGCTTGGAAAAAAATACGGCACACATAATTAAAGGAGGAAAAGGTGATTGTTCGTGACTTGCGGATCTTGCTGGAAAAACTTAATAAGCATTGCACAAAGGCGATAGAAGCGACTGTCGGTCAATGCGTGGGCAGAGGGCATTATGAGCTGACGTGGGAACATATGTTGTTCGAATTGCTGGATGGTACCAATAACGAGCTTGCTCGAATCCTGGATTATTTCAAAGTTGATAAGGCTCACTTGCGAAAGGAACTTACTCGGGAGCTCGAGCAGCTTCCAAGCGGAAACGGCGGCAAACCTTCATTTTCGCCAAGTCTTATCGGAGCAATGGAAAGCAGCTGGAATCTGGCAAGTTTGTACTACGGGCGAAGTTCGGTGACATCGGGAATTCTGTTTGTGGCGGCATTCGAGCAGACTCGTCGCACCACCGCTTCCTATGCTGCACTTCTAAGGCATATCGATTCAGAAAAGCTTAAAGCGGAATTGATGGAGATAGTAAAAGGAGCCGATGAAGAGGAATTCACAACCGGGTCTACATCTTCAGGAGGATCGGCCGGAGGCGATGCGGGAGTCGAGGTGTTGGAGCAGTTTTGCACAAACTTTACCCGTGATGCTTCTGAAGGAAAAATCGATCCGGTATCGGGGCGTGATGATGAAATCCGTCAGGTTCTTGATATACTGAGTCGTCGCCGTAAGAACAATCCGATTCTTGTAGGTGAGGCCGGTGTCGGAAAAACGGCGGTTGTAGAGGGGCTTGCGCTTAGGATTATCGCAGGCGATGTGCCTGAGTCTCTCAAAGGGGTGGAGTTATGGGGGCTGGATCTTGGGCTCTTGCAGGCTGGTGCAAGCGTAAAGGGCGAATTTGAGAAGCGGCTCAAAAATGTAATAGACGCGGTAAAAAACAGTGCGGGTAAGATAGTGCTGTTTATCGATGAAGCACATACGCTTATTGGAGCGGGAGGTGCCGCCGGTCAGGGGGACGCGGCCAATCTGTTGAAGCCTGCGTTGGCTCGCGGTGAGCTTCGAACCCTTGCGGCCACAACCTGGTCTGAATATCGCAAGTATTTCGAAAAAGATCCGGCGCTTGCACGTAGATTTCAGTTGGTGAAAGTAGAGGAGCCTGAAGAAGAAAAAGCTTATACGATGTTGCGTGGAATAGCTCCAAGTTACGAGAAACATCACGGCGTGCACATAACCGATACCGGGATTAAGGCAGCTGTAAGCATGTCGCACCGATACATCTCGGGGCGTCAGCTTCCAGATAAAGCCGTTGATGTTTTGGATACTGCATGTACCAGGGTAAGAATGAGTCAAACAACGACTCCGGCATCAATCGACCGCGCCGGCCGGCTTCTGGCGGATACCAAACGTGCGCTGGCAGCGCTTCAAAAAGACCAGCAGGCTGGAATTGCGGTATCCGAGGATGAGCTTCAGGGGCTGGAGCAGACCATTGAAGAGGCAACGGAACAAATCGAGCGGCTGAACAAGAAGTGGGAAGAGGAGAAGGCGCGAGTTTCCGAAATACTGCAGATGCAGAAAGCTCTGGGCAGTGACGAAATCACCGACCAGGAGAAGGAAACCGTTCTTGAGCTTGTGGAGCAGAAGACCAAATCTCTGGAAGAGTTTCAGGGTGAATCTCCGATGGTTTTCCCAAATGTGTGCAACGGTGTGTGCGCCCAAGTAATCGCGGATTGGACGGGTATACCGGTCGGATCGATGATGCGTGATGAGGCTCAGACCCTTCTTGAGGTTGAGCAGAGGCTGGGGATGAGAGTTATTGGACAGGATTACGCACTCTCGGAACTTGCAAACACCATTCGTTCTTCCAAGACCGGAATGGGTAATCCGGATGCTCCTCTTGGTGTGTTTCTGTTTACTGGCCCCTCAGGTGTCGGAAAAACGGAAACTGCATTGGCTCTGGCCGATATCCTTTTCGGTGGCGAAAAATTCCTGACCACCATAAATATGTCGGAATATCAGGAAAAGCATACTGTATCTCAGTTAAAGGGTTCTCCTCCAGGATATGTCGGATATGGAGAAGGTGGAATTCTTACCGAGGCGGTGCGCCAGAAACCGTATTCGATTGTGCTTCTGGACGAAGTTGAAAAGGCTCATCTCGAAGTGATGAATCTGTTTTATCAGGTATTTGACAAAGGCTTCATGCGTGACGGGGAAGGGCGGGAAATTAATTTTCGCAATACTCTGATAATAATGACATCCAATCTGGCAAGCGATCAGATTATTGATATGTGCATCGGAGAAGAGGAGATCCCCGACGGCGACACAATCGTGGATGCGATTCGTCCGACACTCTCTTCTCATTTTCAACCCGCCTTACTGGGGCGAGTCAAAATCATCCCATTCTATCCTCTGGGTACCGAGCAGATGAAAAGTATCGTGGCTCTTAAGCTGGACAAGATCGCACAGCGTATCATGTCAAATCACGGGATGCAGTTTGGGTGCTCGCGGGAGTTTATCGATCGTATCGCACAAAGTTGTACGGCGGTTGAAGCGGGTGCTCGTAATGCGGATACGATGATCGATCAGATGCTGCTGCCGCAGATATCACGACAGCTTCTGGCGCAGCTTGGTGAGGATGCACAGCCGTTTGACCGGATTATGGTCGGCATAGATGAAGAAGGGGATTTTGCCTTATCCTTCGAGAGAATGGGTGAACGGGATACTCAAGATCTACTACCCGAAACTGTGGAGGATGGAGCTGAAGAAATTAACGCCGAAAACAGCATTTCGGATAAAAACACATCCGATAATGAACCCGAAGAAGAGGAAGATGAGGAGTCGGTAAAGGGTTAAGCATAGTAACTTAACTCAAGCCTTTATTCCCGCGAATCCAACGGGCGCCGCCGGATCTAAACCGGGGCGCCTTTTTTCACGAGCGTTTCAGCAAAAAAAAAATGCCGTCGCGATAAAATCGATGACGGCACTTCGGTGGGTTGTATCGAGGCTAACTTAAGCAATTCTCTTTGCGTAAAAAGCTAACATATCTCTATCTGTTGGGGGGTGATGATTCCTTTATTCGGTTTCTTCCTTGTTATTCCGATCACCCTGATCAAGGATTAACAGCGAACCGCAACTTTCACAGATCTCAAGGCTGTTTCCTCTGCGAACTTTACTATAAAGTTGCCTTTCCAGGACCCTGAAACAGACTGTACAGGTCCTTCTTTGTTCATTTACAAGGCTTACTGCTTTTCCATTTTTTCGACGCGAATGAATGTGTTCGTAGGTGCGATAGTACTGACGAGAAATTTTTTCTGCGATTTCGTTACGCTCTTTCATCTCTTTTGCAATGTTGGAATCTATGGAAGCGATACGGCTTTTAAGGTCGTCGATATTTGGCTGATTTTCCGCCTTCATTTCCTCAAGCTGTTTTAGTGATTCTTCTTTTGTCGCCGTCAGCTTTTCGATTGCGGCATCAAGATTTTGTAGTTTGCTTTCGCCGGACTGAACGATGTTCTGGTTAGACTCTATTTCGTCATGAACAGCATCATACTCCCGGTTCGTAGTGATGGAATTGAGACGCTCCTGGCTCCGTTCCAACGCAAGTTTAGAATCGGAAATTTTCTGTTCTACTTTCTTGCGTTCCTGCTCGGTATCCTCCAGCTTTTTGGATATTGAATCTACACTCTTTTGCTTTTCCTGTATTGCTCCTTCAAGCTCCTCCACCTGTCGTGGAAACTCTTCCTTTGACTGTTCCAGATCGAAAATGCGCAAGTCGATTTCCTGAAGCCTGACGAGATACTGGAGATCTTTTGACATAAAGCCCCCGCTATATAAAGACAACTGGTTGCATAAACAAAAAAAGCACCCCCACTATGGAAGGAGTGCTTTGTTTATGTAGTAGTACTATTTTCGTGTAAAATTGTTCTTTTGATTGTTTTCTGATGCTGCCTAAGCTTAGCAGCCGAGTTGGCGAGAAGCTCAATCGGCAACGAAAACTCCTTTATAATAATGAATGGGCCCACTAGGACTCGAACCTAGGACAAACGGATTATGAGTCCGCTACTCTAACCGACTGAGTTATGGGCCCGATTAGGTATCAAATATAGATTTGCGCAACCATACTATCAAGTAAAACTTCGCACACTTCTGTCCTTTATTGCCCCCAGTCAGGGTGCAAAGGTCGTCATCATCGACTTCGCTGTTTCCGCGGCACCGAATAAGCTGCTCAGATTATAGATCCTCCGAACATCAAAAATGTCCAGAAACCGATGTAAGGTTCCCATAAAGGATTCAAAACAGCTGAAATGAGTGGAATGTGAAGAACCCATTCTGCAAGAATTAAGCCGAAGAAAACGGCGGGAGCATATCTAACGAAGTGCATGTATTTACCCATTGCACCTGCCGGAAGAAAGCTGATTAAAATTTTTGACCCGTCAAGAGGAGGTATGGGAAGAAGGTTGAAAAACGAAAGTCCCAGATTAAGAATAACCATATGGCTGAAAAATTCGGAGATATACCCTCCTGCGTAGCTTGCCTGTCCACCGTCGAGCGCGAACCTGAAAAACAGGCCTGAAAAAAGGGCTAATGCTATATTGCTTAGTGGTCCCGCAGCACTGACCAATGCAATATCCTTTTTGGGGTCCCGAAGGTTGGAAGGGTTAACAGGAACAGGTTTTGCCCATCCGAAAGGCCCAAAAAACATCATCAGAGCCCCAAAAATATCCAGATGAGAAAAGGGATTAAATGTCAGACGTCCTGCACGCTCGGCAGTATCATCCCCATATCTACGGGCTACATAGCCGTGAGCAAATTCGTGAATCGTTATAGCCAGAAGAATGACCGGAATGCGAAGAATGCGTGATTCCAAATCAAGCATATTATTTCCTGTAACCTGTTTTGGTAGTTGTTTTCGACACCTGGTGGAATATAAATCTCGGACGATCGATTTATCTTAGTTTCTTACGAAAATTGTACTTTCGGTAAGTGGCTTCAAATCGACCCCGGATTCTTCCAGTAATACGGTTACAGGCACTATTTGGTATCCGGCGGCATGGAAACCGTCAATAAGTGAGCCAAGAATTCGATGTACCTGTTTCTCCGGGTCTTTTCTAGAAGTACCTAGATGAAATAATAGAATACCCCCGTTCATTCCGTCGGTGTCTTGCGTGGCAAGATTCATAAACTTTTCGTATACTTCCTGAGGTGAATGGTATCCAGGAGTATCTTCATCGGGCACCCAATCGTTGCTGTCGTATCCTTCCAGCCAGGTCCTCCCCTGTTTCCAGGCAATGTGGACATAACCGTGAGAAAGTGCCCATGAGCAGATATCCCGGTTTTTCTCACCAAATGGTGCTCGCCATATAGGCGCCAGATTGCTTCCGGTTATCTTTCTAAATTGGTCATTCGCCTTTTTCAATTGGGATCCTATTGTGGCTCGATTTACACCGGAAAGAGTGTGGTGCCTTCGATTTTCGGCCCAGGTTGTCAGGTGAGGGTGAGACCAGGTGTGGTTACCTATTTCATGCCCACGTTCCACAATCTCTACTACTGTGTGCGGATGCCGACGCATGAACTGTCCTGTTAGAAACATCGTAGCTTTTACTCCGCGCGATTGCAGTGTGTCCAGAATCTGCTCGGCAGCATTATCATAAGAGCCGCCGTCAAAAGTGAGACTGATAATTTTTTTCCTTGTAGTCCCATTCACAACCGACAAAGGCAGTGATTGGACGATCTCTTTGGGTAAAACCGGTGCAGGAATATCGGTTTGAGAAACAGAATAACTGGAATCGACAGAAAGTTTCTCCTTATCTCTGAGACTGTCTGTTTGAGCGATTTGCATTCTCTTGCGGTCTAAGGATGTCTGAATATTTGCACGTTTTTGATTTAAATCTGAAATTTGGCGCCGCAGGCTTGTACATTCGATCTGGGAAGATCTCCTTAATTCGTGCTGATAAATTCCGAAGAGACAACCGCTCAGACCGATAAGTAGGGAGACTATGTTGATTGCGATTTGGGTGTATTTTTTCTTATCAGAGGTATTCCGACTCAAAAACTGCTTTTCTTCCTTACACTCTTTTTTTTCCTGTGTTTTAACTTCTTTATTCGGCAGGCAAGTCAGCTCACAAAACAGCTGTCCGTTTGTTAAACGCGAGCAGTTGGTGCAAATCCATGCGCCACATTGTGAACACCTTCCGCGCGCAATTACCGCGGGGTGATTTTTGCAGGTATGTTTTCTTTTTCTACGACTCATGAACGTTTTTTGAAATTCCTACTCTTACAAGTTTTTACATGTTTTTACAGGTCGATGGCATCGTGTGGGCAAAATGGCCATAAACAATTTTTAAGATAAAAAGGAGCTAAAAATACATAGTTCCTATAGTTATCATACATAATCAGCCCGTTGTTAAGCGTCCGGGCAGATTGTACATATTTCAAAATATGACAAGTACAGTATATTATGAAAACTATTATTTGGAAGGACCTCTTTGGACCCAAAGAGCAACTTTAGTCATGACTAAGGTGCTTTTAAGCTTCGATATGCCAAAATCATCACAATGCCGCAATCCAAAAAGAACCCTGCAAAAACAATTCTTGAACTTTTGAGATGCCTTTTCCTACTATATTTGTGGGTAATACTATTTATTGATGCCTGTATTTGATAAATTTTCAAATCCTGCTACATAAAAGGATGATGTCGTGACGCGAATTCTTTCCATGAAGGGATTGTTCTTATTGGGCCTCATTGCAGCATGCGGAATTGTAGACGCAGTTCAATACCCGCCTGTGATACGGGTTCCGGTAACTTTTTACGATTTTCATTCAGATCGCTCCAATCCCGAATTTGAACAGCGCCACCATACGGGACACCGCCAGGGTATGGTCGCCAAATACCTGGACGGTAACGGCAAACCGATGCTCGGGCCAGAACCATACATGAACTATTATGTCAAATACTGGTTTCGCCCTTGGGAACAGGCGGCCGCGAATGATTTTACGGCACCCAGATACCTGCCCAGAGCGGACTCTCAGATATGCTACGGAGAAGAGTGGTGGCTTGAATTCAGGCAGGAGGTTACCTTTGACGGTATCGAAATGCGCGATCATGATACAAGTTTCAAGAATATCGTTATTGAGGACAGCCTGGAATTCAAACATGTGGGAAATGGAAAGTATGAATTCAAAGATTCAACTTTTTTCCCACTTGATAACCGGGGATTTGGTAATGAATGGCATCACGAGATTCATAAAGAAGATGCTGACGTTGATCACAATTATTCTTTCACGATGGAGCTTAATTGGTCATTTGTAAAAGTTCCGGGGATGGTGTTTAATTTTCGGGGTGATGATGATGTGTGGGTTTTTGTCGACAATAAGCTTGAAATGGATCTGGGTGGGATTCATGAACCGTTGAGTCAAGAGTTACACATCGATTCTATTCCTGATCTTGAAAATGGGGAGAGTTATTCGCTTGACGTGTTTTATGCGGAGCGTCATTCAGCCAAATCAAGCATCTGGATTACTACAAATATGCTTTTCCACCCCCCCGAGCTGCATCTTTATGCAAAACCGGACCCTCCAGATGAGCAGACCAATCCGCCTCTGGGCATTTATGATACCATCATGGCTGGTGAGGGATACGAGGTATATGCCCATGTTTTTGACAGTTCTGCCTCATGGCGTCCCGATTTCGACGAGAAAGTCATTTGGAAAATTACCGATTCGCTTGAGAATGCAGTGATTACACAAAAAGGATCTTTCTTAAAGCTGCCTCCTCAAACAAAAGCAAATCGGGAAATGAAAATTGAGGCTCAGTTTATTTCATCCGATACAACGGAACCGGCTGCCACAGCTGTAATGCATTTATTTATTACTCCTTCCGAAGTACATCATCTTGATATTTTAGATACTCCGGAGGTAACCGACTATCATAAAGATGATGATTTCAGGCAGCTGTATTTTTCCAGCAAAAAGGATCGAGCGACAGTCTACGCGGTCGTCAGGGACGAATACGGTAATTACATAAGGGATGCGATCAATCCCATTTGGGAAAGTACCGATATTCATGTGGTTGATATAGTTGATACTGAAGGGCATTCGGCTGTCGTTGGTAAAAAGAACGAGAATGTAGGTGGTGAAGCTCTGGTGATTGTACGCGAGGGGAATTTAGCACCGGATACTATCGAAGTAACTAGTGAAGGGACTCCCAGTATTTCCGTTTCGCCGGCTCCTTTTACACCGGGTAAAACAAACCTGGAAGAGCAGTTGAAAAGGATGGGTATATACGATGTTTACGGGCCAATCGTAAATGGTAAAAACGGAGCTCTAATAGCCATAAACACCCGTATTCCACTCCGGCCGGACGGTAAAGGAAGCAACTCATATGGTGTGGCGGATATTTTCGATGCCGTGGGAAACCTTATTGTGGCCAAAGCGCCTCTCTTAAAGGCAAGCGAAACCGTATACGGGTTCGTTTGGGAAGGCACCAATAATCTGGGAAGAGTTGTTGGTACAGGCGCGTATCTTGTATATGTTGAAGCCACACGTGAGGACGGTACGGAATTAAAATCTCGTCTTAAAGTCGGGATAAAGCGTTGATTAAAAGTCTCGTTTGAATAATCTTTATAATCATGGGTTTTTAATGAGAAGTTAGTGAGAGTCATCGAGAAATACTCGACGCATGATTGTTATTGGTTAGGCTATTTGCCGTACGCTCTCCCCAATCCACCGCAAATAATCGGGGTTTCCGTTTGAAACAGTCCATGAAACAATGCAGGGGCATTCATATGAATGGTTCTCTTTAACCGTTCTAATCACCGAATTGACAAGAACCTGCTTTGTTTTAGCAAAAAGTATAACCTCCTCATCTTCAATAACCGCACCTTCCCATCTATAGATTGATTGCATTCCGTGAACTATGTTTACACAGGCAACCAGCTCTTGATCAATCAAAAGTTTGCCGATCTTCGCGGCTTCATCACGGTCTTTTGTGGTTATGTAGATTACGGAGTATTGCATTTATTAGGTTCCGGTTTGATAATGGTTGTGTATTTAGGAGGCCTTGGTGTATCGCAAAATCAGTGCGCCAATTTCTTTCATAGGAACTGGTTTTTCAAAAAAGATTGCATTCAACTCGTTGAGTTTTTCTTCGGCAATGTCCGAGACATACCCCGATATCATGATTCTCATAGTGGTAGGTTTTGTAGCCTCCATTAATTGAAGTCCGTTTATGCTCGGCATGTTGTAATCGGTGATAAGTACGTCTAATTCGTTGTTTATGATAAAATCATATGCATCAACAGGATCATTAAAAGAAAGCACATCGGCTTCTTTAACCGAGAACTGTATAAAGCTTTCAATAAGATCTGTTATCATGATTTCATCATCAACGATGACGACTCGCAGCTTTTTGCCCATAGGATGTGCCTCTATTGTAATATACCTTTCCATAGTACAAAAGTGTACTATTTGTGAAAAGCGCATGCAATAATTTTCTGATTCAGCCAAATATTATGGCAATGATTAATAATGAGTTCATAAGTTGGTTAAAAGATGGAAAACACTGTTAAAGACAAAGATACAAATAATGAGATAGATAACGCTGCACAACTGAATCTGCCGATTTTCGAAAAAAAAGATCAAATTCTGAAGCTGTCCGAAGGTAATAAGGTTGTTGTTGTCGCAGGCGAAACGGCTTCCGGAAAATCAACACAGTTACCCCTTTTTTTTCTTAGTGATAATTTAATGCAACGGGGTGCGATCGCAGTAACACAACCAAGAAGAATCGCTGCTGTTTCTTTGGCTAATCGTGTGGCTGAGCAAACCGGAACTGTGCTGGGTTCCTTAGTGGGTTACAAGATACGGTTTGATCAGAAGCTTAGTGATGATACAAAAGTATTGTATATGACGGACGGGATACTTTTAACGGAAATACAAAATGACCCGTTATTAGAAAAATATTCGATCATTGTTATCGATGAGGCTCACGAGCGCAGTTTAAATATCGATTTTCTTCTAGGCTATATACGCAAGATTCTCCCCCGGCGCCCTGATCTCAGGGTAATTATTTCCTCCGCGACCATTGACACCCAGTTGTTCGCAAAAGCCTTTAATGCTCCTATTGTAGAAGTTTCGGGAAGACTTTACCCTGTAGATGTGCTGTATATGCCGGCGGGTGAAGAAGGCTTTGAGATTGGTAGTAAGACGTACGTAGATGCTGCCATCGAGGCAGTTGAACAGATAATATCACTTGGAGACCCGGGAGATATCCTGGTGTTTATGCCCACCGAGCGCGATATCCTCGAAATGCAGGATCGTCTCAACGGGAAAAAACTGAGGCATACCATAATTATGCCGTTGTTTGGTCGTCTCTCCAGATCCAGGCAGCATCGGATCTTCGACCCTGCTCCTGGAGGTGCTCGGAAGGTGGTAATAGCCACAAATATTGCGGAAACATCTATAACAGTCCCTGGAATCCGCTTCGTTGTCGATACTGGATTAGCCCGAATAAGCCGATATGCTCCAAATCTTCGTACAAGTCGACTTCCCGTTGAGCCGGTAAGCCGGGCAAGTGCCGATCAGCGCAAGGGGCGCTGTGGTCGAGTATCGGGGGGTATGTGTATCAGGCTATACAGCGAAGAAGATTATCTGAGCAGGGAAGAGTTTACCGTTCCTGAGATAAAACGTTCAAACCTTGCGGGGGTTATTCTTCAGATGATGTCCATGCGTCTGGGAACGATCGAAAGCTTCCCCTTTTTAGAGCCTCCAGCCGATCGTGCTGTTATCGATGGTTTTGCTCATCTCGCGGAACTGGGCGCAATTGATGAAAATAGAAGAATCACTCCTCTTGGCAAAAAAATGGCACGTCTTCCGCTTGACCCCCATGTTTCCAGGATGGTTCTTGAGGCAAGAAAACGAGGTGCACTAAAAGAGGTGATGATTATTGCGGCCGGATTGTCTGTAACCGATCCACGGGAGCGACCCCCGGATCAGCAGGTACAGGCAGATGCGGCACACAAGGTTTTTCTGGACGAGGATTCCGATTTTAACACATATCTTCATCTCTGGCATGCTTATCAGGAGCAATGGAAACAGCTCAACAGTCAAACCAGAATGAGGCGATTCTGTAAAGAGCATTTTCTGTCGTTTAACAGAATGCGGGAATGGCATGATGTGCATGAGCAGGTCAAAAAAATTCTTTATGCTATGAAAGGGTTTACTCCCAATCAAGCACAGGCTCCATATGAGGCGATCCACATGAGCCTTCTTGCGGGTTTGTTGACCAATGTCGCAGTGCGTAAGGAGGACAAGAGTGGTTATCGTGGGGTGCGAGGCAAAGAAATACAGCTTTTCCCCGGATCCGTGTTGTTCAAAAAACGGCCCGAATGGATCATGTGCCACGAGATAGTGGAAACTTCACGAGTGTTCGCAAGGACAGCTGCCTCAATTCAATCTCACTGGCTGGAGGAGCTTGCTCCGAAACTGTGTCGCTATCGGTATGAGGAGCCCTGGTTTAATGAGGAAACCGGAATCGTACAGGCTGCAGAGTCTGTTTTGTTGTTCGGTTTGCCCATAATCAGAGGGCGGCGAGTAAATTATGGGAGTAAGAAAAAAAAGGAGGCCTCGGAGATATTTATATACGAAGCTCTGGTTAATCAACGCCTCCGTACTCATCATAGATTTTTTCATGAAAATAAAAAGCTGCGAGATTACCTGGAGACTGCCGAAGCCAAACTTCGCACGGTTGGTTTGATAGCCGATGAAAATACGATCGCGGATTTTTACAAAAAGCGACTTGGTATGAATGTCACTTCCGTACACGAACTAAATCGTTTTGTTCGCAAGAACAAGGGCGATGATATACTGGTCATGCATGAAAGCGATTTGCTTTCAGAAGCAATCCCTCAAGAGGCATCCGAACATCCGGATCATCTCACTGTAGCCGGAAAACATCTAAAACTCTCCTACGCGTTTGAGCCGGGACGAGAAAATGATGGAATAACAGCACATGTTCCCTCAGCAGCAGTACCATACCTGAATGAAGAGACATTTGGATGGCTTATAAAGCCGCTATGGCCCGAAAAAATCCATGCTTTACTTACGCAGCTGCCTAAAGAGATTCGCAAAAGACTCATGCCGCTGAAAGAACGCGCAGGGGAGATTGCACAAGAAATGCAGTTCGGTCCCAAATCCTTCTCGTCGTCTCTCGCAAGCATCTTACGTAAAAAGTACGGAATAGTTGTAGACAAGAACCAATTTGATGAGAGTTGTCTTCCACCAAATCTACGTATGCGTATTGATATACGCGACAATAAGAATCGGAGTATACAGGTTAGTCGTGATGCCGGAGTGTTGAGCCGTGTTCAGAGGAATCCTGGTGCTCATAGTGAAAAACATTGGGCATATTTGTTTGCGTCTCATGAGCGTAAAAACATTAGAAGCGCCGATATTGGAGAGGTGCCGGAGCAAATAGAAGTCGGGGCAACAGATCAAGGCATACCCCTTTTCGGTTATCCGGCACTAACACCGGCAAAGGATTGTGTAAGTCTGATGTTATATTCTTCGAAAGAGGAAGCAAGTGCGGTTCATATAAGAGGGGTCCGGGCTTTGATGGAGTTGCTGCTTAGAGAAGAGATCGCATGGCTGGAAAAAGATTTAAACCCATCAAAAAAGTTACAGCTTTGTTGTGTCTCGTTTGGAGGGAAAGACAGAATACGAGAAATCCTTCTGGATAAATTAAAGGGTTATATTTTGGCGATTGCCGTTCCGGTTCCGCGTTCAACTAAGCAATTGGCAAAACGTCTGGAGAAGGCGAAAGAAAAGTCGCGGGGTCTGGCCTTCAATGTTCTATCTTTACTGGAGGACATATTCGATCTGCATAATGAATGTGTTTCCATGCTTTACAAATTCAGGAAAAAGCATCCGTCGGGTACGTATGAGAGCATATCAGAAATGCTGGAAAAGGAATTGGCGGAATACATGAAAAATTGTTTTTCCAGCAGGTTGCATTACAAAATGATTGTGCAGTATCCCCGCTATCTAAGGGCATTTCGGGCAAGGTTGGAAAAAGCTTTCATTGAACCGGGCAAGTATAAGGAGTGGTCTGCTTTGCTTGCAAGTTACCAGACTCCGGCAAACGTTCTTTTGAATGAGAAGGAAATGTATCCACTTGATAAGCAGATTCTGATAGAAGAGTATGCGGAGATGGTTGAAGAGTTTGGGATAAGTTTGTTCGCCTCTCAACGTGTTAAGACCCGGTATCCGATATCCGAAAAACGGCTGGGTAAAATGATGGCACGAATCAAAGAGAACTGATTTGTTTAAAAATTGTCTTTTCAAAGGTTGGTGAAGCGCCACTACATAAAGATGCAGGCAGTCTTTAACGTTTCTTTTTCTTTTTGCTGAAGATATCTTCAATCAGAATATCGTACTCATTGAAAGTGAATCGGACGCTTAGAAGTATGTTAATAAGAGTCGCAACCGTTGTCGATGCGAAGATAGCGATCATTATGGCTATCTGATATTTGATTGCGACCAGAGGAAAACTGCCGCCAAGTATTTGACCGGTCATCATGCCCGGAAGAGATACAAGTCCGATTGTGGCCATTGTCGCGACAGTTGGAGCGACAGATGCTTTGTAAGCAGCTCTCAAGTATGGCAATATCGCCTCAAATCTGGTTGCACCCATTGTAAGGTAGGTCAGGTACTGCTTTTCCCTGGACCGAACGGAAGAGTAAAACCTTTCCAGAGAAATTACGTTTGATTTCAATGAATTTCCCAATATCATCCCCGCTATTGGTATCAGGTAACGTGCGTCATAGAGCGGTTGCGGGCGGATGGAAATTATCACAAGCACAATAGTTACAATAAACGTGCTTGATGCAATTCCGATAAAAACCGGTAAAAACAGCCGTTTGATACGTAATCCCGAATTGCCGATTACCGTGAAATTCGCAACGATGGTCATTATGGTTATCCAACCGAAATTAATCCAGGGATTGTTCAGTTCGAATATGAATTGAAGATATAAGCCTACCAGAATTAGTTGAACTGTCATGCGCAGGGCAGCAACCAGCGTCGTCTGTATAAATGAAACCTTTAGTTTCCAGGTGATTGCAAGTGGGATCAGGAGCATGGCATATATTAATGCCATTGACAATAATGATATATCGGTTGTTCCCATGATAGCTTCCTCTAATTTTGTTCAAAATTCTAAATGAGGTTTAGAACTTATATCGGTGACTGAACCGCTGTCTATTTTAATTGCCTTTGTACAAATACCAAACCATTGCGGATCATGGGAAACCGAAATTATTGTATATGGTGAATTGGTAAAAAGATCAAGCAAAGCTTTTTTGCTTTGCGGATCAAGAGCCGATGTTACCTCATCCAATACATATATTTCCTTTTCAAGCAAAAGAGAACGGGCGATCGCCACCCGCTGCTTTTCTCCGCCGGATATTATATCCGTGGATTTTTCAAGAATCTCCGGGGTTAAATGAAGATTCATTAAAATTTTTTCTATTCTTTGCACGGAAGGTTTTTCTTTTTTATTGGAATCAAAGGTGAAGGGCAGCATGAGCGACTCATAAACCGTGGGGGCACCCAGTTCTGGTTCCTGCATGACAAACGCTGTTGAACGACGAACTCGGGAAATGTTTGCGCTGTTTACAGGCTCGCCCTCGAAGTAAATGGTTCCTTTGGATAGCTCCCGTGCACCTATAAGCGTCAGGAGAACAGTGGATTTGCCCGAGCCCGATTTACCGTAGAGTACAACTTTTTCCCCTCTTTCTATAGAGAAAGTTACGTCATTAAGCAATCTGATTCCGTCATATTCTACGCTAACATGGTCAAAAGAGATCATATATATCCAGAAACTATATGTATTTATATACTACCCCTTAATTTCGGAATCAGGTTTGAAAAACCTCATATTTCGGGGCGTGTGTTGCCTATAATGCTTTTCTAAGTTGAAACTTATAAAGGAATAATCCGGCAGAACGAGCATAAGAATATGCATTTATGCAACAGCTTCCTGCCCTGCCACGGCTGATAAATATACATAATAATCTATATTCTTTTGTTATGAAGAAGCATTTAAGATAGTTGGGTTAGTTCATTTTTCAGAAGTGTCGCGGTGAAAAGAATGAAAAAAGGGGTGCCTGAAGCGGCACCCCTTTTTTCAAAATGAGGAGGGAAATTGACTATTCTTGCGGTTTGACACCGATTTTGGTAACGAAACTGTTCTCAACATCATCATTACCCTTAACGATGAAATGAAGAATATATGTTCCAGGTCCAACAACACGACCCTGCATGTTGTGGCCGCTCCAGGCGATGTACATGATACTGCTGCCGGGATCGGAGTCTTCGAAAATAGCCATTCTCTCATTGGCATCCAGAGCGTCCATACATGTGGCAATTTTGTTTCCTACCGCATCGTAAATGGTCGCGTTCAGGACTTCCAATCCGGGGCCGTTCGCGTCATCGATGAAAGTCAGAGGATCGATCCTGATCACAGCACCGCCGTTAAACGGTATCTTAGCCGCCAGATCTGCAGGAAGATTCTCAAACGGTTTTCCCGGAACAAACGGATTTGGACCGGTTTTGATCGTGAGTTTATACGGCTTGGGAGTAACGGCTATTTTTACCCGTTTGTTTGTCGTTATTTTTTGCACGTTACCGGAATGGTCCTGTATGCCGGCATCCACACTGATCCAGATCGAATCGTTACTGCTGGGGTAGTCAATACCAATCAGCGTATCAACCAGAAAAGTGTATTCGGTGTGTGCCTTTATACCGTTACTGAGCAGCATCTGATAGTTGGAGCTGCCGATACCTATGAAAAGGAACGGCTCCTGCATGCTTGTGATGTCTTCGACGATACTCTCGGAGAAGGTTACAATCAATTTGTTAGGTTCCGAGTTGTTCTCATCGATAATTTCGCCGGGCAGGAATCTGGCAGCTTTAATAACCGGTGCCGCACTGTCTGCAGCAAATTCGCTGTCGCTTTCATCAGTGAAACTCAGGTATTTGACAGTAACATTCATGGAACCGCTTGTCAGATCCTGCGCGTTGCTGAAAACCCCGTTAACATCGACAAATATAAGCGAGCTGTCACCTTCCGAGTAACTTAAGCGATCGGTCGGAATGTTATTGGCCTCAATGTTGGCATCGACCCATTTTGCCGAAATGTTTATTTCCGCGAGATCACGAATGTTTTGTGCAAAGTCGATAACTATAGTGTCGACTATACCGTCAGCATTGCCATCTTTGTACCAGCTGCGGTCAATAGGAACCGGCTTGGAAACAATCTTGATTGGTACAGCCCTGTTTAGCGGATGGGCGGTATTGCCCAGCGCATCTTCAACCGTGCCGCCTATGATCTTGAGGCTGTCACCCTCTTCGGGAGCATCAACACCAACATCAAGTTCATTTAGTATGGCAAATCTGACGGTGATTTCACCCTCGACACTGGTTGCCATACCTGCAAGATCAAGATCTATCGGATTTCCAGTCTTCTTGATAAGTGTAAAACACTCTTCGCGAACCGATGCCAGGTTAACATCTTCGGAGAATGTTACTATAAAGGTATCGTTGCCGGGATAAAATCGTTCGTACACTTTGGCTTCTGTTAGAATTGGGCCGACTTTATCCTCAATGTCAAAAAAGCTGGAGTCGACAGGGACATCCGGGTTTGGTCTGTCGTAGCTAATACCCGAACCGAGGCCGACTGTTACGCCTTCGGGAAAAGCTTCGGTTAAAGTGATCGAAAGAGACAGGTTGTCCTCGGATAAGGTGAGTGCATCCTTTGGCAAAACTATTCGATTAGCTTCACTCTTTTCCGGCCAATAAAGTGCCAGGCTGTCAGGTGCAAAAGCAAGTTCCTTTTTGTAGAGGACAAATACACTGTCAACACGTCCGAACCCATTATTGGAGTGAAACTCGGCACTTTCAACCGCTGTTTTGGTTCGCTTGAAGAAAACCTGAGAGCGGCTTCCCGGGACTACGGTATTGTCGTTAACATCCCTGACCTGTATCTTACCATCGTCTATAGGAGTGGGACTGGTCACCCACAGATTTGCTCTACCGGCGACAACAGGGAAAACCGTCGCGGGCTCTTCAGCATCAAAACTCGCAAAGAATTGCATCCCGGCGCCGGCCTGGTCGGTTTTAATAGTGATCTCATTATCTCTTTCGGTCACCACTTTGCCGTCCTTGGATGCCCAGATCTGAATCGGCAGTTTTTCACCAACTTGGCCTTCCAGTTTTTTGGCATTGTTGAAAGCTCCTGTATCTCCATAGAAAATCCAGAATTTATCCAACGGCTTACCGACTTTCAAATCGGCATCATCCGAACCCATACCGATTTGTGCCTGAATTGTAAACACATCGTTTTCATTAGCCTGCGGACCGACCTGTACGTCAAATTCACCCACACCTTTCGCGTCGGTTTCTATTGTAATACCGCCCCCGTCTGCGCTGCCCACGAAATCACCGACAGAAGGCAAAAGACTGTTCAGCCTTACCGTTGACGACACGTTAACCTTGTTGTCGAATCGATCGTATACCTGCAAAGCACCCGAGAACGGAACACCCGGATCAATCACAGGTGGATTTGATGATACCGTATTAGATGGGGGATTTTCGAATCGGACCTTAGCAGGTGGTCCAGGTAAAACGGTAATGCCATCGGAAGTGCCGGGAAAGGGAACATTTTGTCCGCTTTCAGGATTTTTCCATTCTCCCGCACCTTTAACATACTCGATTCCCGATTCCGGTACTTTGGTAAAAATTACAGGCCATCTCTTACTATGTAAGGGTATGGATTTTTTACCTTCCGTAAATACGGTATAATCAGGGTTGAGAAGCTGTTTTTTAGAAAATAAGCTTATGTCGACCTCAATAGGTTTGTTGAAGGGTGTTCCGTTTGCCTCGAAAGCCGCGATTTCAAGGAAGACGGTGTCTCCGGCATTTACCGTATTTATTGCATCCTCAGCTTCGGCATCTTCATATACTGATATTATGAGTTCATAATCAAGCCTTCTGTATGGGAGAAAACCGAATGCCGAAGAAACTTTGTCACCGTCTTTGTTGGTACCCTCAACCACCATTTCAAAGAACGCGTAATGCTCATCCTCCCCACGTGGTGGTACCGAGATCTCCAGTGTATTTTCGCCCATGGATACCGGCTGGCTGGGTACCTCGATAATCGCGTCGGCTTCGATGATCGGAAGGTTGTTGGCGAAGTTTTCATCGTCTGGGGGGAAGACTACATTTTTAATGAATCTAAAATATTTGATTTCAGGACT
>CAZPHU010000012.1:0-9238 GCA_964586285.1 uncultured Fibrobacterota bacterium
ACTATATTCACCAGCCTTGTTCCACGGTAGTACGCACTAAGTATCTGCTCGAAGGATTGACCCTTGCGTGCCCTGCCCATGGCTCCCACCTGGCACATTCCCACTCCATGGCCGTAACCTCTGCCGTGTATGACGACTTCACGAGATGAGATATTTTGGAAGGTAAAGTTTGCACTGCGCAAAATTGGTGCGTTTTGAACATCCCTGCGAAGGGCGAAGCGGATCTTGTCCGTTCCGTATCGGAAGGTTCCCCGTGAGCCGGAAAAGGCACAAATCTGTATCCGGCCGCAGGGGAAGCGGTTCTCGATCCTCATGCCCGACAGGGTCCCGCTAAACACATCCCTGCCGGGAAACGCACCCCCTGAATATCGGTGCAGTATGGATGAAAGCTTTGCGGTGCTCCACTTCTCCATCCAGGTAAAGTAACGTGATGAGCGGCAATATGCCTCCCCATTCTCATCGACATCATCGATGCTAACCAGATACGGTATAGGCTCTTTACCCCACACATCCTCTATGTTTGCCGTTTTACCGCCGCAGGTCGAATGGTAATACCCGTGGACCAGACTGTCTTTGTATGCCAACACCATTCCCCTTGTCCGGGCGATTGCCTTGTCGCTGACCGCATCCTCCACACCGGCACCTCCATACACCTGATCACTTACCGTAGGAAGCATATCCCACTGCTGCGATCGACGTTCCATCATTCGTTTGTATGAATATGTCCTGGCAGCGACTGCCTGAGCCTTAACCGCTTCAATCTCGGATTCGGGGCGCCGACCGATCTCAAGGGGAACCACACCTCGCAAATAGTGTTCTACCGGCAGCACGTTTACTATCGTCAGGGATCTACCTGATGCCGGTAAAAGACAGATGTTGCCCCTGTAGGAGCGGCCTTCAAAATTGATGAAGTTGTTGATCGAACCGGTCTTCAGGGTACAGGGCAGCCCCACTGTAAAATGCCCCGAAGCCGATGATACCATACAAGCGAAATCATTTACTCCCGAAATTTTTATGCTTCCGTGAAGCTTACGGGAAATATCGCGGCCGCTTAACTTAACCGGTGAAGAACAGCTGAATGAAGCCCCGGAGACAGCACGCTTAAGAGCGATTCGTACGATATTTCTTTCAGCGATTAATTTCGGGCCGTCAATATCAGGTGGGTTATTTGTATCCGGCGGACTTGAAACGAGAGTATCGGAGTCAAAAACATCGCCAAAATCTCCGACCTCTTCGTCTTTTCTTCCATCGGTCGATATCTGTGGCTCCGATTGTGGAGGATTTGGAATCAGAAAAGGCAGGCCCGAGCAGCCTGCCGTAAGAAGCGCAAAACAGAGCAATAAAGATCTAAGATACCTTGGCTTGATCACGATGCGATTTGCTGAGCTTTTTGAGTTTCCCTGAAATCATTTGCCTGGAGACCGGAGAAACCTTATCGACAAACAAAATCCCGTCCAGATGATCTATCTCGTGTTGAAGTGCGCGGGCCAATAATCCGTGCGCCTCCGAAATCGTATACTCTTTGCCGTATTCGTTATAGGCTTTCACCGATACAGATTCGGGCCTTTTGACTTTCAGATTAATATCGGGTATGCTAAGACACCCCTCTTCGGCCTCTACAACCTCTTCACCAGACCAGATAATCTCAGGATTAATCAGCACATACGGCGCTTCACCACCACCCGTTGGATCTACTATGGCAATTCTGACCGATTCACCGATTTGCGGTGCCGCAAGCCCTACGCCGTCATTTTCGTACATGTCCTGAATCATCCGATCGACAAAGGCATGAAGATCATCATCGAATTTCTCGACAGGCAGAGCCTTTTTTCTTAAGACAGGATCACCATAAATTCTTATTGAAGCCATCAGGCATTTTTCTCCTTACCACTCTCCGTTTTTTCATTTATTACGGATGATATGGCAGTCTTAGTCACTTCAACTACGGTGTTTTCGGCTATTTTGACATTAACCACATTCCCCTTGATGTTGGTGACCGTTCCTGTTATTCCGCCGATTGTGAGTACTTTATCACCCTTTTTCACGGCATCGATCATCTTCTGACGCTCTTTTTGCTTACGCTGCTCGGGACGTATCATCAGAAAGTAGATGATCGCAAACATTATCAGCATCATAGGCAACACACCGGTGAAGAAATTGCCGCCGGGTTGCTCTGGTGCCTGCCCCTCTTGAGCAAATGCGGAGAATGTAACAACAGCCGGCATCAGTCCCAAAATGATGTTCTTCATGGTCTTCCCTTTCGTAATGTAAAAAGCCGCTAAATTATTATAAAATATGTCCATCTTGTACCGAGAGTCAAACAATTAGCAACAATTAAACCGCAAAGTGCTCACCGCCATATTGTTGCCACGGAGCAACTTGGGTCCTTTTGCCTTTGCGGGAGGCAAATGCGGCCCATAGCGTTTGCGCATGGAGATTAGTATATTCATTAAAACCACACTACTACTTTCCCTTTTATTTACCGCTATGACGACTGTTTACTTTGCCCGATGGATCCTGTTGCCGGACGGATCGATTCTTAACAATGGTGGAATTTCGATCGAACAGGACAGGATTCTGTCTATCGGCTCCCGCAGTAAAATCAAGCGCCGCTCGGGAGATCGTATAGTTAATCTCGGGGATACGCTTCTTCTTCCTGGGCTCATAAATATCCATACCCACCTGGAGCAGGGGATTGTTCGGGATATACCGCGCGCTTCGGATGAGAGCTTTGCATCCTGGACGGCAAAAAAGGAAAGCCGAATTCGACAGGCACAGGCCGAGACAATCATTTCCACGGTTCGTCTGGGGATACTGGAATCACTGGCAAACGGGATTACCACGATCGTCGATTCAACCCGCACGGACATACCCGCGCTGGTGCTCAAGGAAGAGCCCATTCGGTCCTGGGTGATACACGAGGTCCACCCCGACGGCTCTTTTGATGTATCTTGCGACATAAGCGCGATGATTCACCGCCGCATTGAGATGCTTCACCATAAAGAAGGTATCGGCTGCGGTCCGCACGCGCTCTTTTCATTACCTCCTAAACAACAGAGGCAGCTCAATGAATATGTAAGGGAGCACCGCTATTTATGGGCGACTCATGCCGCCGAAAGTGCCGAAGAACTTCAGGCCTTTACGGAGCATAAGGGCGATCTTTTCTTTCAAATTAATCGCAAGAATCCCTGGCCGTTCGGAAAACCCGGACTTGGTTCGATGAACTTCGCTGTGGCAAAGAATCTTATCCCCAGCAAGGGCATATGCTTTCATTGCAACTATGCCGGGGGGCAGGAGTTTTCGGTGCTTGCTGCCAAAAACGTCAGCGTGGTTCATTGCCCGATTTATAACCGCACTCTAGGGCATAAGCCTTTTCCGGTGGATGTCGCACGAAATCGGGGAATAAACCTGTGTATCGGCACCGAAAGCTCGGCGACGGCCGCATCAATGAGCCTGTTTGACGAGCTTTATACACTGAAACAGGATTATCCTCATATACCGGCTTTGGAACTGATTACCTGGATTACTCTAAACCCGGCTAAGGCCCTTCGATGCGCCAATGAGCTGGGAACACTGGAGCCGGGTAAGAAGGCGGATATAACCGGGGTTCGCTTCGCCCATGAAAACGGCGCCGATCTGCTGGAAGAGCTTCTGGTGGAGCAGCCGGAAGTTGTATTTGTGATGGTAAACGGTGAGGAAATAATCGTCGGATGTTAGCCTGATCGCTTCAAACTGGTAAGCCATTTTTACATCAGGGCCGGATAAAAAAGAAAACGCTTCTCACCTCTGTTTATCTTTATGCCGTCGATAAACTCATCCTCAATGACGGAACCGTCCGATTCACAGGCGGCAACACGAATATTGTGCACTCCGGGAGACACGGGAATCCGCACGATATGAACAGCGCGGGGCAGAAACATACTCAGACGGGTATCGGCTTTCTCCATCTGGTCGGTAAGAATATCTGTGCTGAAATTAACCAGAAAATTTAACAGCGGTTCACTGGTTACCATCTCGTTTTTAGCTTTCTGAGCGGCAATTGTCCTCAACACCACCCGAGCCGCTGTTCGAGCCAGAGTAATGGGACGATTGTCTTGCAGATCTTTTTTCAACAGATAATGCAGATCGGACAAAACACTGCTTTGTTTCCCATCGGCACTGCTGTCTACAAAGACTCTGAAGTGATCTGTCAGAGATGTGCGTTCAACAACCGTGGGCAAGGCAAATTTGATGTGAAAGGTTTTACCCAGATCGGTCTTTTGACCGTTGCGTACTTTATCCAGCTCTGATTGCGGCAGAACGGGTGCATTCATGTTCATTATTACCGTATCGCCCTGGGGCTCCACATAATAGCCGGTCAATAAGCCTCCGTGCACATATGTTCCCCAGAAGATGGACTCCTTTAGAACCGAACCCCTTCCGGCAAAACCGACCAATACGATTTCGGTTTCGGCATCGTATGCTGAATCGGAATACTCACTGGAGCTTACCGGCTCCAAAGAGAGTTCGCGTACATCGTCGGTTCTGTCGGCCTGCATCAATCGATGAAAAGCATAATCCCGTACCGGCAAGGGTATTTCCATATTGTTGTCTCGATATGCCGATACAGCCTTATAAAGCGAGATAGCCGCATCATCCATATCCCCCTGCGCTTCATAAACCAGTGCCGACAGGAAATGAGACATTCCGTCTTCACTGTATTTAGCTTCAGTCCGATCTTTGGATTTAAACCTATCGAATACCAGCTGCATCTTCCTGGTTTCGACCAGAGACTCATCGAGTTCCTCTTTTGCGAGGTAATTAAAGGAGAGAAATTGATGCAGCAGGACCTGTTCAAAACGGCGACTTCTATATGGGCGGATATTGTCGTTGGTCATCAGACTGACGGCTTCATTAGTAACCGAGCGTGCATATAAATCATCAAGCACCTGCTCGGCCTGCTCCAGAGAGTACAGACTCGAGTCGTACTCACCCAAATAGTGAAAGAGAATACCCTGATCAAACCAGTAAAGGTATCGGTTTAGATTCCCGTAGAGCTTTGGTTTTTCCCGAATTACTTCAATAGCTCGCCTGAAATCATTCTCCGAAGTAACATCCGAAAGCAACTCTATACGCCGCATGCTTTTTGTCGTACAGGAGATGCCGACAAGCAAAATAGCCGTCACTACCGCGACGATTGACAGCCTGAAGGTGGGCGACTTAAAAGATTCCACGCGCTTTGCCATATCCTCAATAACGCTTTATAAGAACCGACAGCTGCCGGTCTGAAAAACGTCCTAAGCATAACCCCTTTAAAGTCTGGCGCCGCTGCGGGTGATATACTTCTTGATTTTCTTGGTACCGATCCAGAGCTTTTTGTGAGTCTCGATCTCAATGAGTTCAAGATCAATCTGGTAATACATAAGCTTCTTATTACCTTCCTGATCGGGGATAGTATTAATACTGCCGATAAGCATAAGATCGGCGCCGCTTTCTACGTTGACTTCCGAACGACTTACCTCTGAAGCGTGTTCCTGCTGACTTCTGACCTCGTTGCGGATCTGCTCCCGCTCGGTCCTGTTGGCAACGAATTCAACCTTTCCGGAATTGATCAGGTTACGTTCCAGATCTTTGACGAATGTTTCCACATTGATGTGTTCATGACTCTTATTTCGCACATCACCGACTATAATGGTGGGAACGGGCTGCCTGTTGGCATAATCATTTGTGTACCAGGGGCGAGTAAGCGCATCGGCAATCATCTCTTCGGCAACAAGTCTGCTGTCGGTGTCGTTCCATTTTCCACTCAAATCCACTGTGGTCTCGGGATCTATCCGGGCGACCTTTTTTCCACCACACCCGACCAGCGCCAGAGTCAAAGCTGCTACCCATATCAGGGTGAATCCTTTCATGCAAACACTCCTTCTTAAAGAATGCATTTCGATCTAATAAAGTAAGTTGTTAATATAAAAATTACTATTTATTCATACCTTAAAGGCATACTGTTTTTAATTTGGCCGTGAAGAAGAGCCCCCTTCAGTTTAGCGGGGAAAATCGGCCGATTCGTTATTATTCCCCGGAAGAGCCGGTAAAGGCGGGGGTTCTTCATCCGATCCCCATTCCACATCTTCAAACTGATGCTTTGGCTGACTGCCTTTTTTGGGCTTTTTCACGATGGGCCTCTGTGAAGGTTTTTCGACCGAACGTCCCAATGAACGAAGGGTGTCCTCTACGACGGCCAACCGGGGCTGAATCTTGGAAACCAGTTCATGGTCCGGAAACGTTTCGCACAGCTTGTTATAGAGCGTCCTGGCGGTCACGTTCTTATGAAGAACATTATCGCACAACCAGGCGGCTGCATACAAGCTTGTCGCGGCTACCGGCAGATCCTTATATGTGGTGGCTACCTTGATATATGCATTAGTAGAGGCGACCGGGTCGTTCTCTTCAAAATACAAACGTTCGGCAGTAAGAAAAGCCGCGTACGCCGAATCCTGCCTGGTCATAATTGTAACATCTTGCCCCAATTGTTGTTGAGATTTCTGAGCGAACACGGTTCTAGAGTATCGATTGATCACCTGGTTAAACAAACTGTCCGCCACGGTCGTGTCCTTCTTTATGTGCAGATGGATCCAGCCGCGTGCATATAGCGATTTGGCCACACTGATCGAATCTTCACCGGCATTTTGTTCAAGAAGGGCGAAGTAGTGCAGCGCGGAATCCGGCTCATCCAGACTTAGCCAGAAAATCTCCCCTATTCTGTAGCCTATTGTTGAATATCTCCCCGATGTATCGGGAACATCCTCGTTTTGAGCCGTTTGCAACTCCTCCCGCAATCGCTTGAGTTCATCGATGGCGTCTCGACGGCTGAGGGCAAGCTCTTTAAGCTCATCATCGGTTACAAGCTCAAAGGCTTTACCGTAGTGCTCGCGCGCCTTATCAAGATCTTGTCTGTAATTCTGGTACAACAGCCCCAACTCCAGATGGGCTTTTCCCTTTACATGAGCGGGCCCCTCTCCCGAAGTCACCTCTTCCAGAAGCCCAACGGCTTCATCGATTTTTTCAACGCGCCCCAGAACAATACCCTTCTCCAATGCCACGTGAGGGTATTTGTGAAGGTACTTTTTGTTACGAATCATCTCTTCGGAAAGCTTCAAAGCCTCCTGATACTTTTCGCTTTCCTTGTAGCATATCAACATCGCATAATCAATCTGATACAAGAAGGAGCGAAATTCCTTTTTTCGCGGAGCCTTCTTCAGAACCGCGATTGCCTTGTCGAATTGACGCAGCTCCATGTACAAATTTGCTATCTGTATGGATATTTCCATCCTTTTTTCGGGAGTTTTTACCGTAAGCAGAGTCTTCTCCAGCAAACGGATAGCCTGAGCCTTCCCCTCTCTGCGAATTGCCACCTGCGCCAGAAGCAAGGTAATTTTTTCTTTATCGTTTAAATGTGGATGCTTTGTAAGTATCTGCCTGAAAGCCTTCTCAGCACGCATCAGGTCGCCGGCCCCAAGATAGGCCTTACCCATATATAAAAACGACTGAGGTATGTATTCGCTTTGGGGGAATTCCCGTTGCAGCTGCTTGAAACGTCTTACCGCCGATATGTGCTCTTGTTTGTAGAATTCGGCCCTTCCCATCAAAAACAAAGCATCATCATGCCATTTTTTGCTTTTGGGATATACCTCAATGAGTTTTCGCGATTTTTCGATTGCCCGGTCGTAATTCGACATCACCGCTTCAGGTACTTGCCCAGCCGTGTCCTGTTGATTGCTCAGAAACTCTTCGTGCCCCTTGCGGGCGTTTTTGTAAGCAGTTTCGGCATTGTAGTAAGTATTAAAATATGCACATCCGGCCGTCATGGCTAAAATAACAGTACAAAGTATTACCAAAAAGGCTCTTTTGGATTGAACGCTTTCAAAAAAAGTATTCGGTTTTTTCATTCAGTCGAGTCCCTCGGGCTTTGCCGATTCTTATCATTTCGGGCAAGTATATCAGTTCACATAAGTTTGCCTGGACCTAAATCGTCTTTTTTATTCCCGCTTTGGAGTAGAAAGCTATTATTTTTTTGACGATTATGCAAAAATACGTATTGATTACTTACTTAGTATTGCTCTTATTGTGTGTTTCCGTAAAAGCTGAAATTCTACTTTCTCAGAACACCGTTAAAGATAGTATTCGACAGCTGGATTCAGTTGATCGAAACACACCCGCGGGTTCGGTTTTAAACAGACAGAAAGCACAGGCTACAGCCCGGGAAGACCGATTATTTGCGGATACGGCGGGAATCGATACCGATGCGGCAATGGTTCAGGCCGTCACGGACACAATCGCACAAGAGCCGGAACAGACGGAGACTGATACGGCTAAAGATGCAATTGATCGGTCAACGGTTCGATCTGAATCGGATACGTCGGATTCGCTACGCCCCTCTCCCATTCTGAAGGCGTTGATCGCCGCAAGTGAGAAACGCAATGAAGTTTACCGTGCATATTATACGGATGTCGATTCGATCTATCCTCGGAGGAAGTGGCCAACTTTTCACCTGTTCACAGCGGATGCCAACGGTTTGTCCGAGGCAATCCACTACCATCCGAGGTTTATAAATTTTCCGACAGCTTTATCAACCTGTTTAAACAGATCCCTTCCAGACGGAATAATTGCTCCGATTTATGCATCCGCAGGTACTGAGTTTCTTCACGGATATCATACCGATCCTTCAACCAGTATGAACATACTTTCTCCTCCCGAAGTCAAATCGATTCAGTGGGGCCCGGCAGGGCAACTGAAAACGAACCTGCATCCTGAAATCTTACTGGAGCCCGAGACGGTGATGTTTTGGGAAACCGGCGTGTTTGACGAAAATGTGCTTCTTGTTCGTTTCGCACGCCCGCTCTCGCCCCGCCTATATCTGGGAGTATTTTCTACATTCCGCTTTTTTGAGCACACCAGCTACGATCATCGTGGCGGGGGAATATACACTTTTTACAGATCTATTTATGAAGGTCTGGGGATCGACCCCGGCTTTGTTGCCCCTCGCGCTCCCTCTCCCCTGCCCGCCGCTCCTGTTCCCCCCGCCCGCCTGCTCTGGGCCTCGCTTCCCGCCTGGTGGCTTCCCGGCGCGTCTCGGTCCCGCGCTCTGCCCCCCGCCCTTGCGGTGGCTCTTGCCGCTCCCGTCGCTGCGCTTTTGCACCCACCCTGGGCTCTCCGCCCTTTTTCTGCCCCTCGTGCTCCCCTCCCTTCTTCCTCCCTTCCC
>CAZPHU010000012.1:9248-61147 GCA_964586285.1 uncultured Fibrobacterota bacterium
CGAAGAGCAGTGTACAACCGCCCGCATGAGATGGGAATCGATGAAAGACTGGTGGCTTACCGGAGAGTATCGGTACAGCGATCTGCACAACGACCTTGCGGTGGATCTTGCCGATACCGTCGATGAGCTTTTGAGCCCAAAATGGGCTATACGCTCTTTTTATGAACATCGTGCGACACTCAATGCTCACGAAATTCCTCTGGGTCCGGTCAATCTTAATTCATCAATGAGATTTAAGAATATAGTCCAAAGAAATGAACCGCGTTTTGAAGCCCCAAACAGTCGAGGATATGCACAAAACGGATCTTTAAGATTTGCTCCCTATATGAATCTGTTGGACAACGATACACTTGAGCTGACCGGGAACATAGAGGCTACGATTCTTCAAAGGTACAACAGTGAAGAGTATTCTTATCAAAACGGATCGGCATCGCTGGAATATACGCACACATACGATTTTGACAAAGTGCGGGGACACCTCAAAGCAATGGGAGGTAACGCCGGTCTTTCCATTGAAGACAGCCTGATAATGCAGCCATTCTGGTCGGCCGGGGCACATCTGGAAACGCACAGGCATTCGTTTGACTTATACGGCGGAGAATTTGCAGTCGATCCGATCATCCCCCTGGATACGCTCAGTGAAGGGATGTTGGAGAAACCGCTTGACTCATATGTTCATGCCGGGGCCGAGGCGAACCTTGGGTTGACCGGGTTCAATCTGCTTTTAGGCTATCAATATACGGATGGTGTTTCACCGGTTTCTTTGAAGCTTTTCTGGCCTAATGCCGTGCTTCCCTACCCACAACCGACCTCTACATTTATCACAGGCATTCAGCTGGGACGTTGGCGTGGCCTGTCACTGGCATCGACGGGATACTTTTCGGACAAACGGCCGTATGTTAAAAATCACACCGTGTTGTCTTTTCAATCGCGACTCAGGGAGAAGTACCAACAGTTGTTTATCGATCTGGTGGCGGACTACTGGAGCGAGCGTGATCCGATTCTATTCGCGGGTACCCAAAACTGGAATCGACCGATACTGGATATCGACCTGAAATTCGCGGTTCAGGTAAAAACATTCCGTCTGTTCTGGAAAATAGATAATATTTTTAACCGCAGATTTGCCTATGTACCGGGTTATGTAATGCCCGGCTTAACCTTCCGATGGGGATTCAACTGGCTGCTCAGGGGTTTTTGAATTACCCGGCGATTAAAACTTTTTTCATGTGAGTTTTGTCTCCATACCGAACCGTAATGATATAGGTTCCTGGAGCCACGGTATCTCCGGAAGAGGTTCGGCAATTCCATCGCACGGGACGATTGAAAGAATCAAGCAGAGGCTGGTTTGCTTTCAAAGGTTGTGAATGACGCCATATGATTGCACCGTCGATTCGCCGTACCGCGATCTCGCATAATTTCTCGCTGCTCCCCTGTTGTGCCGCAAGGAAATCGATTGTAATACCGGAAAAAGGATCCCCGCGCCTGAAATCTTTCGAGCGTATCACATTGGGAAAAACCGCGAAACGGCTGACGGGGCGTGGAAGCAAGACTATTTTAGCGGTATCGATACCAAAATCTCCGGTCATGCTCACTGCGTTTGACTGCATATACCCCGGAGCTGTCGCATAGAATGAAACAGTTTGTTTATTTTCTCTCCCAACCGCAACGAAACCCGCCGAATCAAAAGCAACCGCACTGAAATGCTCCCTTCCTGCGTCTCGATAGTGCAGCGTTCCTATGGATATCGGTTTATCAGCCGAGTCCAGCAAAAAAACATGCAGGTAGTTTTGAGTCGGATTCAATGAGATTTGAAGGCTGTCGGTATTGCCGTCAACGAGATAAAGATCCGAATCCTGATATCCGTCGGCACCTCCCGAAACGTAATAGCTCCCTGGCTCTTCAAGGATGATCTTGGCAAACCCATTGTCGTCTACAGCCACATTACTACATATGTCGGAATCTTCAGGCCACCATGAAACGATTCCTCCCGAAAGAGCATTGTGCTTCTGGTCGGTCAGTCTCACGGATACGAACTCACGTCGCCTTACAACAATCGTAAGCGTGTCGTTTTCCAGTGTGTCCGGATTCACCACAAGAGGGTCAGAAGGATAATAGCCCCGGGCATCTACAAACATCACGTAGGAACCGGAACCATAGTCGGGATACCGCATATGTACATTACCATATTGGTTCAGCTCGTCCGAATAGTAGGTTTGGCTTCCATTTTGTTTCCAGTAAAATTTGCCTTTCTCAGGACTGTTTTTCAGGGAATCCACAACCTTGACGGGCAAATAATTCCATTCATTTACCGAGAGGGTTAGAAACAGGGTATCTGTGAATGCATCGACGGAGACACTGACGGTGTCGGATTTACTGCAGTACTGCGCGGTACCGTACAAGAGATATGTGCCGGTATCCTGTAAGGTCATTTCTACCATTCTGTTTCCAACCACCTCCAGAAAATCGGTTCCTTCAGGTGGTAAATAGTAGACAGTCTGCAAATCGACGGTATCACCGGTTTGGTCGGCTAAGGCAGCTCGAATGATATGATTGTCCTGCAATCCCACGGTCAGCCGATCCAGATTTGCCTTTACAGGCACTCTTTTTGGATTAAACTGATCATGTCGGATGGTTAATATATGATCCGAGGAGAAAATGTCGGTCAGAAAGGTTCCGAACTCATCTGTTCGGCCCAAAAGGTTTTCACCCGAAAAGACCAGTGCACCATCAACGGCCTCTCCCTGCGGGCCGATAACACTCAGGAAAAGGGTAGATGTATCCAGACATGCCCATAATGCATTTGGTATTCCCCGTCCATACAAATTATCGACCGTATCCTGTTTTGGAGCATAGGTGCATGTTTGATATATTCGATTTCGTATTTGGTTCGCAGACCAATCGGGGTGACTCTGTCTGACAAGCGCGGTTAGTCCGGCAATCAAGGGAGTTGCAAACGAAGTCCCCCATCCCTCGGCCGAATAGCCCCCGGCAGTGCCGTAAATATTGGGCAGTAAAACGTTATAACCCTGGGCAACCAGATCCGGCTTTATTCGTCCGTCGGCGGTAGGTCCCGTACTGCTTGCGTTGTTAATGGTTCTATCAGGATTAACCATCCCTACTGAAATAACATCCTCTACGTCTGCCGGTGATGAAAGCGTACCTTCATGACTTGTACCCGCATTTCCCATCGCGTTTACGATAAGGACACCCTGAGCAGCCGCCCTTTTTGCCGCTCGTGCAATTATAGTGCTGTTACCGTCCAGATCCTGATAGGAATAATCCAGTGAGGTATCGGGAATTCCCTGTTCATCGGTAAACCCGTCCCTGTATCCCAGTGAACTGCTTACGATATCGACTCCAAGCGATTCCGCCCACTCCATGGCCGCCGCCCAGTTATCTTCCTCCTGATGAAGCTCCACGTAGCGAATCGAATACCCGTCTCTGATTCGACCGTCATTTTCGGTTCTTGCCAGTATGAATTCTGCTCCCCAGGCAGCCCCCACAAAAGCACCTTCATCATAACCGCCTATCAGCGACAGTGTATTAGTACCATGCTCCTCGCTGTGATGGTAGGGATGAGAATTGTCGGTACGAACCGAATCGGGATCAGCTACATCACCATCAAGATCAACAAAATCCGAATCACCGACTATTGCGTTATTCCTCAGAAGCCCGGCAAAACATGGATGATTCAGCCAAAAACCTGTATCAAACACACCAATGAGGACATCTTGACCGGGAGCTTGCCCCATCTTGCGTTCTATATATTTCTGAGCCTGTACTACACCGATCATCTCTAATTGGCCAAATGACTGGCCGTATGCAGAAGTATCGATCTGGATCTGCGCTTTTCTTTTATTTAAGGGCTGCTCATATACTCTCTTATGATGCCCTACCGGGAATATTTCGAGGACAAAAGACAAGGAGTCTACGGAGCGAAGGGAACGTGAATCGATGGAAAAGCTTGCGGCATTAGCCCATTTGAGTACATGACGTTTTTTGGCTCCAAATTTCTTTACGGCTTCGATATAGGCTTGTTTTACGGGCAAATCTTGATAAGTGGCCTGGGGATATCCTGAACGGATACGTCTTTGAGCTGCTTTTTGAGTAATTTTTACGTCTGCCGGAGTTCCATTTTTATCAGAAAAAACGATCCAGACGTTTACAGTCGAATCGGTAGCGGTAAGGTGCGTGAGTTTTTTACTGAGAGCCGCACCCACCTGAAAATGCAAGCTATATAAAAGTATCAGCAGATATAGAACTTTGCTTTTCATTCCGTGTCCATTCAGTTTCGGTCGATGCGTTCAGTAATACAATTGAACAAAAAATGTAACTGGGATGTCTGTCAAACAAATGATTTTTAGTACCACATAATTATGAAAAAACCCCCATTGCCTGACGGGAATGGGGGTCTTTTCATTTTCAGGCGGTCCATAATATGTATGCGCCCAAAATTGTAAACAATCAGTTTGTTCGTCTAATCTCGATTCTTCGGTTCTTTGCTCGTCCGGAAGCGGTTCTGTTGTCCGCCACGGGAACGCTTGGTCCATAACCGACCGCTCGTATGCGATCGGGAGCAACACCTTTTCTTATCAGGTACTGCCGAACCGATTCTGCACGTTCCTGAGAGAGGCGCATATTGGTTTCATATCGTCCTATGCTGTCTGTATGCCCGCGCACTTCAACGGTTACTTCAGGATATTCCTTAAGTGTTTCTACCAGCTTATCAACTTGGTAGCGAGAATCGGGAGTCATTTCGGAGCGACCACTTTTGAAATTAACTCCATGCATAATCTGGTGCTGAGGCATATTTACTTCTTTTTTCTCTTTTTTGTCCGGACACCCGTCCTCATCATCAATACCGTTGAATGTCTCCGGCTCGTTAGGACACTTGTCTTTCAGATCCGGTATTCCATCTTTATCATTATCGATATCGGGACAACCGTCATCATCCTCAAAGTTGTCGAAATCTTCCGGGTCATTAGGACAGCGGTCCAGAGAATCCGGTATGCCGTCTTTATCATTATCACCGTCGGGACAACCGTCCTTATCATCGATACCGTCAAAATCTTCCGCAATGCGCGGACATTCATCTTCCAAATCCGGAATACCGTCCCCATCATTATCGGGATCGGGACAGCCGTCCTCGTCTTCGAAACCATCGATATCTTCAGGATCATTCATACACTTGTCGGTAGAATCGGGAATTCCGTCATTGTCGTTGTCATAATCCGGACAACCGTCACTGTCCTCAAAACCGTCAAGGTCTTCGGGATCCTTCGGACAACGATCGACATCATTTTTCAAACCGTCGTGATCGTCATCCTGGGGGGTAAGAAATCCTTCCCAGGCAACGGCAAACTGAAAACCGAACCGTGGATGGGCCGAGGTACTGAATTCATAGCGATTGTCTTTTGATCTATTGGTACGATCGTCCTCGTTAACGATAGAGGACAGACAAAAATCTCCGCTCAGAAGCAGTTTCAGTCCACTTGGGGCTTTGATTTGAATACCCGGCGAGAGCATAAGCAAATCCTGCCCTAAATTAAGGCCCTGTTCGAGATTGTACCATCGAGTCTGCCCTGAAACATCTACGAAAATGGAGACGATATCAGAGGGCGTATACTCGAGTGCCATTTGGGCAATAGCTGTGTTATCGCCATTGTAATCATCCTTATCGAAGTCGAGTGAGAAAGTGGCACCGACATTCATGTGTATTTGCATTGGAAATGATGACACTACATTTCCGATATCAAATGTCCAAACCATCATGGGTTTAAAATTGATTCCGTTTGTGGTATAGAAGGTTTCCGGCTGGTCGTTTGAATTCTTGGGCAATCTAGGATAGTAAGAAAGGTTACGAGCGAAAAGGCCCTTGTCACTGAATCCGCTTCCGGTCGGCACGGATAGTCCCAGATAATAGGACTGGTAGAAAAGCCGTTTTTGTACCGGCGGCGGATATAGAATTTTGGTGGAGATTTCAAGGTCTCCCAGTCCCCATTCCCATAGATCATTGAAACCGGCGATATCCATGTAAAACGGAAGTGAAAAACCTAAATCCCAAAACGTTGTAAGTCCAAAATTCATGAAAAGATTTGAGGATATCATCTTCGCGGAATTCTGTATGGATGGATCGACAAGATTTTCCTGGGAAGTGGACTGGTAATCGAGAACTTTTCCGAAATTGTTTGTTGACGGCCCCAGCAGGAAATCGCTGTCCTGGGCATACTGTGTGCCAAGACCCAGATTGAGCTTTAGTTTGCCTTGTGTTTTCCCGGACAGGGTCCTGACAACTCCCTTGTGTCCATTCGTGTTGAATGAAGCCCAGCTCACGGTGCACAGGATTGAAATTAACAATCCCGTTCTTAATCCATATAGCCCCTTGAGCATAGTTCCTCTCCTTGCTGATATTGCTTTCAATTAGAATTTCCTTCGATTAATCTGGTAAAATAATTTACGGCGTTGCCGGCAGTTTCCGAAACGCCGCTACCGGTATAAAGATGCGAGCCAATTAGAACTCAAGATCTTTTTGAATAGCGTTTATCTCCACCAGTCTTATTCCTCAAAACCTTCCGGCTTGTTCTGCAAAGATGGTTAAAATTTACATTCATTTAACCGTTTTAATTTTCGCTCGGATCTGATTGGATATAGTAAAAGAATATATATCAAATTGTTGTTCTCAATATAATCTTTTCGGAAATAGTCATGCAACGACAAAATGAATTTCCGCTAAAAAAGTTCGATTATCGGCCTTACCTTAAAGAAGATTTGCGACACTCTTTCTCTTTTACGGCTTCATGAATGATTGTATAATCTGAATCTGAGCGTTTCTGAAATATTTAGCCAAGGAATCTGTTCAATTATGGCAATCAATAGTGTGCTTCAACAAAAAATCGGAAATCTTTCAAATCTCCCTACCCTGCCCCAGGTTTCCATGCAGCTTATGGCCCTCATAAACGATCAAACCTCGAGTGCGCCCGATGTGACGGCGGTTGTTAGTCAGGACATTTCTTTGTCCGCCAAAATCTTACGGCTGGCAAACAGTGCATTCTACGGCATTCCTCGCACAGTTACAAATATTAACAGTGCCGTTGTTATTCTTGGCATGAAGGTAATACAAACCCTTGTTCTTAGCCTGACTGTTTTTGATATGTTTCCTGCGGATAACGGTAATTTCGATAGAAAATCATTCTGGCGTCACTGCCTTGAATGCGGTTTTCTTGCACGTTTGTTGAGCGAAAGAGTGGTTTTTAAGCGTGTGGATCCTGATGATGCTTTTTGCGCGGGGCTTCTCCACGATATAGGAAAGATCGTAATGGAACAGTACCTTCATGAAGATTTTCAGACATCTCTCTTGTATTCTACCGCATCGGGCCTTTCACCTTTTGAGGCCGAAAAAAAGAAACTGTCATATACACATGCGGATGTTTCGCAACTTTTAATCAGTGAATGGGAACTTCCAGCGGCACTTCAGCAAAGCATCGTATTGCATCATGATCCCGACCAGGCGCAACATTCACGCGAAACAGTTTTCCTCGTTCATCTGGCCGACCATCTGCTCTATAGCCGCAAACATGAAGAGGGAGAACTGATTTCCGTGCCTCCGCTTTCGAGCCAATGCATGGACTTGCTGGGCTTCAGTGATATCGACATTGTACTCACATTACAGCAATTTGATGATGAGATGGCCAAGATGGATGTGTTTTATGATCTCTTAAGTGAGGATGCGGATTGAAAAGGCGGACTGTTTGCCGACAGTCCGCTGCGACTTGAAACATTAAATTATAGGTACATCAGGATGGATCATAGGCTATAAGCGGCTGATTTTTTTCAACCGGCTGCCCGTCGTTAACAAGAATCGCGACTATTTTGCCCTCTTTTGGCGCAACAATTTCATTAAACAGTTTCATAGCCTCGACTATACAAATCTTATCCCCTTCTTTGACACTGTCGCCGACTTTCACAAAAGGCGGTTTTCCCGGTCCGGAGGCGGCATAAAAAGTACCCACCAGAGGTGCCTTTACGACATGTTCAAATTCAGCTTCACTGGCTTTTGTCTGAGCCTTGTGGGGTTCCGGACTTTTGGGTGGAGCTTCGGTATCTTCCATTTCCGCCGCAATCGCGCTTTCTTCTTCGAACTCTTCTTCATTCTCAGACTTTACCCCCGCCGCGGAACTTGATCGTATTGTCAGAGAGAAGTCCTTTTTCTTTATACTCAAGGAATCGATTTTCATCCCCGCCGCGCTCCTAAGCAGCTTACTTATCCCCTGGTAGTCGTCTGAATGTACCATAGGTTCGAGCCCGTCCTGCTTTTTTGCTGCAGGTTCCGAAACCGACGATTGTGAGGGTGGGTTTGCCGATTCCCGCATTTTTCTAAGTTCCGCATCAGCCGGAATTTCCGGGCGTTTATCCTCGGGTAACTTGCGCCACTTGAAATACTCCACCGCAACTTCCGGTAAAAGAATAAAGGAGATAATATCCTCCTCGTTTTCGACCAGATCAGCATCCAGCCCCTTCGTGGCATCGGGAAGCATAGGCGTAATATCATCGGCGGGACGGTGGTCGATCGGCTTTTCATCACCAAGAATTTTACTGATGAATTCAGGGGCAATTGGAACCGGTGAGCGCCCGTAGCGGCCTCTAATATATTCTTTTACCTCGTTTGGCACTATTTTATAGCGTTCTCCGGCAAGGACATTCATAACAGCCTGAGTTCCTACAATCTGACTGGTTGGAGTCACCAGCGGCGGCCATCCCAGATCCTCGCGCACCTTTGTAACCTCCTCAAGCGCTTCGGGAAGTTTATCCGATGCGTTTTGCATGGACAGCTGAGATTGGAAATTGGAGATCATTCCTCCGGGTATCTGGTGAATGAGAATATCCGGGTCGATGATCGACTCGCCGGTTGCTCGCAATTGACGTTTAGGAGAGAGCTTAGAGAAGTACTTAGCTATCTTACTAAGCGCTTCCACATCTAAGCTGGCCGCATAGTTTGTTTCTTTAAAAATTGCCGCCAGAGTCTCAACAGGCGGCTGAGCCGAATATCCCGACATGGGAGAGATAGAACAGTCGATTGCTCCAGCACCTGCGCGCACTGCCTCCACATATGCTGCTGTAGCCATACCGCTGGTAGCGTGGCAATGCAGCTGAATCGGCACTCCGACCTGCTTGACAAGTGCGGTAACCAGCCTCTCGGCCATGATAGGGCTTAATATACCGGCCATATCCTTAATGCATAAAGAATCTATTCCTAAAGCGACCTGCTCCTTTGCATACTCGACATATTTATCTATCGTATGCACCGGTGAGATAGTATAAGCAAGGGTGCCTTGAGCATGCCCGCCGTATTTTTTTACCGCTTTGATCGCCGCTTCAAGATTACGCGTATCGTTAAGGGCATCAAATACACGGAATATATCTATACCGTTTTCGCAAGCAAGGGCGACAAAACGATCAACCACATCATCGGCATAGTTTTTATAGCCTACCAGATTTTGTCCCCGCAGCAACATCTGTAAGGGCGTGTTCTTACATCTTGATTTTATTGCTCTCAACCGCTCCCAGGGATTCTCGCGAAGGAAGCGAAGGCAGACATCGTACGTAGCGCCTCCCCACACCTCCAAGGAATAAAAACCGGCATTATCAATCACGTCAATAATACCCAAAATATCATCGGTACGCATGCGGGTTGCCCACAGCGACTGATGTGCATCGCGCAAAGTGGTATCTGTAATTCGAAGCGGTACTTTATGTAACGCGTTTTCTTCTTTTTTTCCTTTTGTCATGCTCTCCGCCTATTTAAAGAGATTCGGGCTTATTTGTTAAACATGCCAATTTTAGAGTATTTCTCGAATCGCTTATTTAACAGTTTGTTTTTGGATAATGTCTTGAGGGATTTTAAGTATTTTCCCAATACTTCTTTTACCCCCGCGAATGTTTGCTCGTAATTATTATGTGCCCCACCTGCAGGTTCCGTGATTATATCATCCACGACTCCCAACTGCTTTAGTGAAGCAGCGGTGATTTTCATAGCCTCTGCCGCTGTGGAAGCATATGCCGCATCACGCCATAGAATGGAAGCGCAGCCTTCCGGCGAGATAACCGAATAAACACTGTTGGACAGCATCAACAGGACATCACACACTCCGATGCCCAAAGCACCTCCGCTTCCTCCTTCACCGGTGACAATGCTGATTATCGGCACCTGAAGTCGTGACATTTCCATGAGGTTTTTGGCGATAGCCTCAGCCTGCCCCCGCTCCTCGGCATCTTTGCCCGGGTATGCTCCCTGTGTGTCAATAAGAGTAACCACCGGCAGATTAAACTTTTCCGCGAGTCTCATCAGGCGCAGCGCCTTGCGGTAACCTTCCGGCCTGGCACAACCGAAGTTTCGCTCCACATTCTCTTCGACCTTTTTGCCTTTATTATGGCCGATAAGCATAAGCCTATGCTCTCCCAGGCACGCAAATCCGCCAACCAATGCCCTGTCGTCGGAAAAAGCACGATCTCCATGCAATTCAATGAACCCGGAGAAAACATGCTTTACGTAATCTTCAAACAAGGGCCGGTTCTGGTGTCGTGCTACCTGAACCGTCTGCCAGGGAGTGAGCTTTTTATATATTTGCCGACGCTTCTCCTCCAGTTTCTTTTCGAGTTCCTTTATCTGAGACTCCGTGTCACCTTTGTGATTGTCACCCAGGTTTTTTAACTTGTCAATCGTCTTTTCTATCTCCGCAATCGGAGTTTCAAAATCAAGATCGGCTTTCATATACAACGCCTTTATATGTCAGTTTTAATTTGTCGAAAAATCGAAACAACCGGTAAAATGACAAATCATCATCCTATCGATTGTAGTAGTATAATATGTTCGCAAGAGTATCTTTCAAATCCTTGCGATGCACGATTGTATCTACAAATCCATGTTCCAACAGATACTCGGAGGTTTGGAAATTATCGGGTAGTTTTTGTTTTATGGTGTTCTCAATCACGCGCCTTCCCGCAAATCCTATCAATGCCCCAGGCTCGGCAATATGAATATCTCCAACCATGGCAAAAGAGGCTGACACTCCGCCTGTGGTCGGATCGGTTAGAACGGAAATATATGGAATATTTCGGTCGTTTAGACGAGCAATCCCGGCACAGGTTTTGGCCATCTGCATCAAAGACAATACTCCCTCATGCATGCGCGCACCTCCTGATGCGCAAAAAACAATAAAGGGAATTCTGTGATCATAGGCATAGTTTGCGGCCTGAAGTATCTTCTCACCGGTGGCGGAGCCAAGACTTCCACCCAGAAACCGAAAATCCATCACGGCAATCGCCACCGAAGTAGAGTTTATCTTGCCGGTTCCGGTAATGACCGCCTCATTTAATCCGGTTTTCTTTCGTGTAGCCTCAACCTTCTCGGCGTAGCTTCCCTTGCCGTCAACAAAAGAGAGTGGATCGGCGGGATAGATAGTTTCATTAATCTCCTTGAAAGTGCCGGAATCAAGCGTATATCCGATGCGTTCCCATGCCGTGAGTTTCCCATGATAGTTGCAGTTACGGCATACATGCAGATTGTTAAACCAGTCTTGCTTAAACACATGAGCTTTACATGAGGGACATTTTACCCAGATATCCTCCCGTAACTTTCTGGGCCCACGTTCTTCCTTTGATTTTATAAACCAGGGCATTAGAAAATCCCCTTCATAGGCTAAGTTTTTATAGATCAGTTATTGTCAAAAGCCGCCCATTGCAAAAAAAGACCATCGAATAGCCTTCAGCATACTCGTTGGCCTCCTCCCTTTTACCGGCACCCGCATAAGGGCTCCGATAAACGCGATAAGCATCATTGTCCTACTCGATACACTCAGCAGCTGTGCCGACCATATCCCAGTCTGACTCGCAATGTAATCTCTGTGCAATAAGCAGTAATCTAATCAGTGACTAGAATCACTGCTTCATACAAATTCGGGTGTTTTCTCTAAAATAAAAATTACCACCTTCTCTCCGGTCTGAGTACTTATATCAGTATGCAAACTCTTGATTTTGGAGCGGGTGATATTTCTAATTACAGTTTCAAGCATTGAGCGCTTGCTCTCAAGCAGTTCGACTTTTACCTGCTTGATAAGCTCACGCCCGCGCGCCTGACCGTCGGACCCGGCCAGCTGCATTTCCGTCTTACTAAGAACCCCCTTAAGACGGGTAATTACCATGTCGTCTACAATATAGGTTTTCGTCTCCAGCGGTCCACGGCCCATGTATTCTTTTTCGAAACTGGTAACGGTCTCGCTGACAGCCGCCTCCATCTGCCCTCGACTAAGACGTTTACCTCGTACCATGCTCTTCTCCCAAAGTATTGGTTGCCTGGTGATATATCCGCAATCGTTGCCGAGCGTGGGGGTCAATCGACGACTGTAAAGAAAATAACCTTCGGGTCCGCTCTACGCAATAACAGGCATGTTTGATAATTCATTGCCGGGATGATACAATCAGATGTACAGGAACAAAACATTGCACAGCATCCATATACAACATGTATATTAAGCAGAGCTGGTTCTTAAACAGGAAAAGCATATGGCTTGTATCCGACGTGTAATCTATAGTTTAACCGTTTAAAAATATTATGCAGCCCAAACCGCAACCGGTATTTAGAGTGAACATTCTAAATGTTCGTATTCCGCTGTTTAAAGCGGTTGCGGGAATTTGCCTAATTTCGGCCGCTATAGTAATTTCTGCTTCTATTGTCAGCTATGCCCCCCTGAGAGTGCTTTTACTTGTCGCCGCACCGCTGCTTCCCCTATCTCTTGTCCCCTCTATTATTACCGAAATGAATCTGTTGAGTAAAAAAGCCGAAAAGGAAGCAACGCTTTGCAGACGTGCCCGTAAAAGAGTCGATTACCTGGAGAGTATTCTTCAAGATTCAACCGATATAATTTTCACATTGGATATCGATGGATTCATTCTTAAATTCAATAATGGCGCGGAAGAACACTTCGGCTATTCTCAGGCGCAGATTGTTGGAAAACCTTTCGAACAACTGTTCGCAAACCCGGAAGATGAAAACAGGGTACTGGACGAAGTTCTTCTGAGAGGCAAATCAATCAACACAGAAGTTCCCATGAAAACTCGATGTGGGGAAATCATTTTGCTCAATTTAAGCATGTCCGAAATGAAAAACGAATCCAATGAAATAATCGGTCTGGTGGTAACTGCAAAAGATATCACCGAAAAGAAAAAGCTTGAAATGGAGCTGCGCCGTAAAAATGAGCTTCTCGGCAAGATGGCGGTTACCGACAGTCTGACGGAACTCTATAACTTGCGTCGGTTTCATGAGCAGATCAACCACGAACTTCGCCGCCTCCGCAGATATCCCAGTCGCAAGCTTTCGTTGATCCTTATCGATATAGACAATTTCAAAGAACTAAACGACACGCAAGGACATCAGGCAGGCGATCTGGTTCTTAAGGAACTTGCAAAGGTCATAATGGAGTGCTTGAGAAAGGATCTTGACTCCGGCTATAGATACGGCGGGGATGAATTCATTATAATCTTACCCGACACGAACAAAAGTCAGGCCAGAATCGCCGCAGAGCGTATCCAGAAACGGTTCAATTCTTCTATACACGGCAAAACCAGCCTCTCTATCGGTATAGCAGAGGCTTTCCCGAATGAAGATGGTAAAAGTCTGGTTAAACGGGCCGATAAGGCGATGTACATCTCAAAGCGCAACGGCCGGAAACAAATCACGCTTCAGTAGCCTTAAACATACAAATACCACCGGCAACAGCCACGTTTAAGGATTCCGCTTTGTTCCGATCGATTGAAATACTATACACTGCATCCGAATGATCTAGGAGTTGCGATGAAACACCTGCTCCCTCATTGCCCAGAGCGACAACAACTCTATCCTCGGGTCCGGCGGGCCAGACATCCTGACCTCCGGTATGTGCGGCTATTATTGTAAAACCATTTTTCTTTAGTTGCTTCATCAGGTCCAGATATCTGTCTGATCGCCGTATCCAAAGAGCACTAAGTGAACCCGCACTTGCCTGAACGGCTTTTGGGCCGAATGGATCGGCACATTTGGAAGTCATAATTACACCGTCAAAACCCAATGCCGCCGCTGTTCTTATAAGAGTTCCCATGTTTCCCGGATCCTGGATGTCTTCCAGCAGAACTACACGTTTACCGGGACAATCGGGTAAATTCGTGCTTACGAATAAATCCGGCAAACGGACGATCGCCATGATCCCCTGGGGTGTTTTGTGGGCGCAAATAGATTGATATTGTCGAGCAGTAAGTATTCGGGAAGGTAAATTTTCGTAGATTTCACGGGGCGACGCAAAGGTATCCTCGATTAAAATCTCCGAAACGCTTTCTGGTGAAAGCTCAAGAGTCTGGGAAACAGCCCGCAGTCCTTCCACTGCATAATAACCCGTTTCAAGCCTGCCCTTTTTATTATGAAGGGTTTTATACCATTTAAGTGATCTCAAAAATGTACTTCTTCCCTGAAAATTGGCATTAAATCATGTAGGCTTAGAATTGTTTGCAGAGTCTGTTTGTTATATATAAAAATACTATTCTTATGTACCCCGTGCGGCGTCTTCGACTTTTCGGTATCAAGAATCAATATTTTTCGCCCAATCAAACGATCAAGGATATCAGGATCGATATGATGAGAATCTTTTCCCCGGCTCTGCTCAAGTGCTACTTGATTAAGACCTACTTTATATATGTTATTTTTAACCTGTCGGGCATTCTTCTCACCGGCTTTCAGTATCTTCCTGATCAAATTCAAGGCGCCTTTATCCAGATCAGCTCCAGGTAGAGAACCCCCCAACTGCTTTGCTCTCAGGAAATTTAAATACTGGCGAAGAATTTCAACATCCTTAAGAATAAGGAACTCCTCACCCTTTGTATCTTTTCGGATAACAATCATTTCTTTGAGAATAAGATGTAAAAAGACACGTTCTGTTTCGGTTTCCCCGATACCGATTATGTTACTGATAAACTCCTTAGCCCGTAATATACTAAGCAATGTGCCTTCACTCTCTTTTCTACCTTCCGATACGGACATGGACAAGAGAATTTTTATGACACCACCGATGCTGTTATTGACCATATCATCGGCGCTGCGTTTCATCGTATCTCTAAGTCGCTTTACAACGATTTTTATTACACCAGCCAGCCATTGTGGAATACTGTTCATCGTCCTATCCAGCAGATTCCGGTCGATTACAGTGACTGTTGTATCCTCGACAACCTGTGCCGTAGCACTGCGGGGCTGATTGTCCAGAAGTGAAAGTTCCCCCAGCACGCTTCCCGGCCCCAAAACCGCCAGTTCAATACACCGGTCACCTTGCTGCTTGAGAATCCTCACCTTGCCGGTGCGCACAATAAACATTGTGGAGCCGGTTTCTCCCTCGATAAACATCAGAGTGCCGCGACGGTAGATCCTTGTTTGCCGGCGAAATACTCTGCTTTTCGAGTTGTTTTTTTTCTCCGGTGCCGCCGCGCCGCTCATGTTGTCTCCGTTTCAAAACGTGGTAACCATTCTCTGATTTTTTTGAAACGTCCCGCCAGTTGAGGATCGAAAATGATTGGCGCGTTAGAGTTATCAGACGTCAGTCTTATAACACCCAGACGCTTTAAATCAAAAAGGCAGCGCTCGAGTTTTTCCGGATTTCTCTCTCCCAGGTCATCCAGGAGCACTTGTTTGGGCAATGCAATTCCGTCCTCAATTTTTTGCCCGGATTTCTGAGCCAGGTAAGCGATATTGCTTAAAACACCAACTGCGTATTCCGGTAAAGATACCTCGCTAAAGTTTTTTCCTTGATCCCGAAGACTTAGATATTCAAGATAAAGATCTACAGCTTCCGAATCCCTCACGCGGATATAACAAACCTTTTTCTCATCCCGCTCGATTCTTATTAGCCCGCGGTTTTCAAATTCTTCAAGAATTCTCTCGGTTTCCTTTTTGCTTATCCTGCAAACATGGAATACTTCCACAACAACATAATCATACCTCAAATCTTGTCTTTCACCAACCACATGCCCAGATTCAGACAACAACAGCTTGATCAGGGAGAGAACGCCTTTTCTTTTATTTCGCAATGAACAATGGGTAACGCGCCTGTTGGCGTCCCGAAGTCTGCTGACAACAATTTTTACAATGCTGGTCAACCATACCGGAGCTGTTTGAAGAGCGGTACTAAAGACATTTTCATTTATCACGGTAACAACCGTGGGTTGGCGAGCAATCACAGATGCCGATCGGGGGAGATTATCAAGAAGGGACATCTCTCCGATTATTCCCTTCTCCCCTATTGTAGCAAGTTGTATTTCACCGTTTTCGGTGCGTTTATATATACCCACACATCCTTGCTGAATGATGAACAGTTCGCGTCCGCGACTACCTTCAGTAAAAAGAGTTTCTCCAGCCTTGTACTTACGCGTGGAAAGCCGCGATGGGCCGCGGCCTGATTTTAACCGAGAACGTCTTGCTGCTTCCATCCGATAAGTTCCCAAAAAAAATGAGGAGATAGAATACTATCTATCTCCTCATGATACAATACCGATGGTTCTAAGAAAAGTACTATTTCTTTTCTTTGATACGAGTAGCTTTGCCGGTAAGTCCACGCAGATAGTAGAGTTTTGAACGGCGTACTTTTCCCCGTCGAGTCACCTTTATTTCGCTGATAAGAGGAGAATGCTCCGGGAATACACGCTCTACATAAACATTACCCGAAGATTTCCGAACGGTAAAGGTTTTTCCCAAACCGCTTCCCCTTTTCTGGATTACTACACCCTGAAAAGGTTGAATCCGTGTTTTATCCCCTTCCTGAATGCGTATCGAGATGGATACGCTGTCACCGGGATTGAATTCGGGCCATTGGCCTGCCCGATATTCCTTCTCTACATTGTTTATGATCTGCTCCACTGTGGACCTCCCGCATATTATAAAATTAGAAATTTACTACTGTTGTTTTTCTCGGTTTTGTTGAATATAGCGTTCCCAAAGATCCGGTCTTCTATTTTTGGTCAGCTCCCGGGCGCATTGTTCCTGCCACTCTACAATTTTCCTGTGATGCCCGCTGAGCAAAATATCGGGCACTTTCATATCCTCAAAGACCTCCGGACGCGTATACTGCGGTGGACTAAGCAGCCCCTGGAAATGAGAGTCTTTCTCGGCGCTGTCTCTGTTTCCAAGCACTCCAGGGATCAGACGAACTATTGAATCAACCAACACCATCGCCGGGATTTCACCTCCACTTAGAACATAATCTCCAATGGATAGTTCATCATCGACGTACTTGTCTCTAACACGCTGATCTACACCCTTATACCTTCCGCATATGAGTATTAGCGACTCCTGGAAGACAAGATCGTTTACTATATGTTGATCAAGCTTTCTTCCCTGAGGAGTCAGCAAAATTACTTTCGGACTATGATCTTTTCGACGATCTACAGCTGAGCGTATGGCTTCAGCCAGAGGCTGAGGTTTCATCAGCATGCCCGCATCTCCACCGTAAGGATAATCGTCCACCGTTTTGTGCTTATCATGGGTATAATCCCTGATATTATCGATATGAATGGAAACGAGTCCCCTTTCCACGGCTCTTCTGATGATGCTGTCGGAGAAGGGTCCATCAAACATGGACGGAAAAAGTGTCAGGATATCAAAGAACATAGACCACTATTTGTATTTATATCCTCAAAGTAAATCTTCAAGAACGGAACTGTTGACTACAAGGTAATTTCCATCTAAATTGACTTCCTTTACCGCTTCGGGAGTCAATGGAATGATAAGCACTCCATCCGAATCACTTCGACGAATTTCCAAGGCATCAACGGATGGATAGTTATGAACGCTTACCACTGTTCCAAGATGCTGATTTGCCCTATCCACAAAAGCATCCATCCCTTCCAGTTCGAAATGATAGAACTCATTTTCTCCTGAGGCGGGAAGTTGCTCATATGGAATCAGAAGTTCAGAATTGCGAAACTCCTCTGCCTGCTCAAACGTTTGAACCTCGGCAAATTTCACCCGATAGCCTTTGGGGTGACGTTGCAAGGTAACGAGCCGAACACTCTCAGGATTCGCCTGACGAGGCTTTTTGACAAAAACGCTGCAAGGTAGTTTTATTTCCTCCAGTGTTTGTCCATAGGCAGTAAGCCCCAACCACCCGGCTAAGCCAATCGGCTTTCTTAAGAATCCGATGCTTATAAGCTCGGGCGGTTTTTCAGTTTCCATAAATATTTACCGAGAATCAGCTCTTTTTCTGCGTCTTTGGCTTGCGTTTACGCTCCGGTTTACGTTCAATATTCAAGGTTGTCGGATCGAGTCCCTTATCCATTGCTTCAATCTTTTCCTTGAACCTGTCCTGGCGCAGCAGATTGGAAACTGTTAGAGTAGGCTCAGCTCCCTGCTTTAGCCAATAGGCCATGCGATCTTCTTTAATACTGAACTGTTTTGGTTCGGAAACGGGATTATAGGTACCTATGATATCAAGGAATCTTCCATCCCGTCGAGCCCTGCTGTCAGCAGCCACAATACGGTAAAGGGCTACTTTTTTTCTACCAACACGAGCCAAACGAATTTTAACCGGCAAGTTTGTCTCCTCGGTTTATGGTTAAAGAAATATAAGTATCGTTATGAGAACATATTACGAAGAGCAGCTGTCTGCCCTCGTTTTCCGGCAATCTTATTCATACGCTTCATCATGGATTTCATGGAATCAAATTGTTTAAGAAGCCGATTGATTTCTTGAACGCTTGTACCGCTCCCGGCGGATATACGCCTTTTGCGACTTCCGTCGATTATCTGCGGCTTCTCACGCTCCTGAAAAGTCATCGAACAAATTATGGCCTCGATTTTATCCAGCGCTTTATTATCAATGTCGGCACCCTTAAGTTGACTGCCGACTCCGGGAATCATCGCAAGCAAATCCTGCAAAGGTCCCATTTTTTTAATCTGGTGAAGCTGATCGAGAAAATCCTGCAAAGTAAATGCATTTTTGCGTATTTTCTTCTCGAGCTTACGCGTTTTCTCCTGATCAACGGTCTCCTGAGCCCGTTCAACCAGTGAAACTATATCTCCCATGCCAAGTATCCGAGATGCCATCCTGTCGGGATAAAACATCTCGATTCCGTCGGGTTTCTCACCAACACCGACAAACTGGATAGGTACTCCAACAACGTTGAGAATCGAAAGAGCTGCTCCCCCACGTGCATCACCATCCATTTTGGTCAGAATCATGCCCGTATAAGAGATTTCCTTATGAAATTGCTGAGCAACATTTACCGCATCCTGACCTGTCATGGCATCCGCGACAAAGAAAATTTCATCGGGCTTCGATTCATCACAAATGCTTTTAAGCTCCTGCATCATCTCGGCATCTATATGCAAACGCCCTGCCGTATCGATAATTGCCAGAGTGTTCCCCTCACGGCGCGCAAATTCTATACCCTCTTTGCATATAGTAAGAGCATCCTTACCTCGCGCCGAATAGGTCGGTATGGAAAGAGATTTACCCAACGTTTCCAACTGATCTATCGCAGCGGCACGATGTGTATCGCAGGCTATTAGAATTGGCCGATGCCCCTGTTTGCGATAAAAAAGTCCAAGCTTCGCACTCGCGGTAGTCTTACCGGAGCCCTGAAGCCCCGCAAGTACAATGATGTTTAACCGATTGGTATGGAAACGGAGCTGCTTACCGCCCCCACCCATGAGCTGTATCAGCTCATCATGCACGATTTTAACAAATTGCTGCCCCGGCGTTATACTATCCAGAACAGCACTTCCCAGTGCACGCTCGCGAACATCAGAGGTAAACTTCTTGACCACCTTATAGTTGACGTCCGCCTCAAGAAGCGCACGCTTAACCTCTCTCATCGCCTCGGACACATTATCTTCCGAAAGCTTCCCGCGCCCTTTTATTCTCTTGAATATATCGTCGAATCTATTTGTAAGTTCTTCAAACATAATATATTACACACTTCCACAGAAATCTGGTATAAGTTTTATATGTCTACACTACACCTGTGGCTCTGGAAAGCACCCCGGAAAATCTCTTAAGATACATTCCGGTACTGTTATTTTACAAGATTCCGTCCTAGTATATTAAAGGATACTAAAAAATAATCAATATTCCTGGAAAAACAAATCTATTTTGTGCTTTACCTGTCCACATAGCAATACGAACCGCTTTCGCGATACATTGTCATGCTCAAAATGAGGATATTTATTTCAACTTACAGCTATCCGTGTCTTTCCATATAAAGCCCCAGATACCCGCTATTAACCGAGCGCTATTATTAAAAAGAGTCAAACTCATCAAACCATTGCACACTTCCATTCTACCAATCCATCTCTTATCTTCATAGTTTATTATCTTAAGTCACTGGAGGAATAATGATTGTCGGCCACTCTTTTTTTATGAATTTGGCTTATCAGGAAGCACTGAAAGCCTATGATGAAGGCGAGGTACCTATTGGAGCCATAATCGTCAGAGAGGGAAGGATCGTGGGACGGGGATACAACCGGGTCGAAAATCTCAAAGATGCTACGGCGCATGCTGAAATAATTGCCATGAGTGCCGCGTCCTCCTCACTGGCATCCTGGCGCCTGCACGAATGCACACTATACGTTACCTTGGAACCCTGCCTGATGTGCGTGGGGGCGATGTTGCAATCTCGCATACAGGCCTTAGTCTACGGAGCAGCCGACAACCGTATGGGTGCAATAGAGACTTTTAATTATAAAGATATCGCACATAGTTCTTACGGCCGTTTCCCGGAGACCGTGGGAGGGGTCATGGGGGAACAATGTAAAGAACTTCTTCAGTCCTTTTTCCGCGACCTCAGAAAAAAAAGCTAAAGTTTCCAGAAAACACTCCGATATAAACTTCAGGAGGACGTGCGAACAAAACAGAGAAACGGCACACTTTTTTCTTTGAGCGGCAACTCAAGGACTTTATCTCTGTTCTGAAGCTAATACGTTTTCTTCCGAATGTATTTGAAATCGGATTGACAAGGAATGTTGATCCGGCAACCAGATTCACAGGGAGGTTTCCACATGCGTATCAATCACAATATTTCAGCACTCGTAACCCAGGGCTCCCTTTACAAGGCCAACAAGGCTATGGGAAGTTCTATCGAAAAGCTTTCCACAGGTCTTCGAATCAATCGTGCCAGTGATGATGCCGCCGGGCTGGCGATATCAGAAAATCTTCGCACCCAGATACGCGGGGTAAATCAGGCCCAGCGTAATGCGCAGGATGGAATCGCAGCACTTAATGTTGCGGAAGGGGCGGCAAACGAGATCTCGGACATCCTTCAGAGGATGCGCGAGCTGGCGGTACAGTCGTCAAACGAAACGCTGACCGATACGGAGAGATCTTACACTAATCAGGAGTTTTCAGCCCTGATAAATGAAATTGATCGAATTGCGGGAGTAACCAACTACAATAACCAGAAACTAATTTCATCTGATGCAGATAGGTTTGGAGAAGGAAGTGCCGGATCGGCATTGTGGATTGACGCTAACGCCAACAGGGGTGTAGACAGCATATCCGTAACAATAGACACGCTTACCAGCGAATCCCTTAATATCGAAACTTCAACCCACAACCTCAATACACAAACAGCATCAGTTGCCGCGATAAGCGCACTGGATTCGGCAATAAGTTCCGTTAACAGTATGAGGGCGGATATCGGAGCATATGTTAATCGGCTGGAACACGCGGTTAACAGTCTGGTTATAAGCGAAACAAACCAGACTGCCGCCGAGTCACAGATCAGGGATGTTGATTTTGCGGTAGAAACGAGCAAATTCGTGAAAAGCCAGATACTCTCCCAATCGGGCACAGCCATGTTGTCTCAGGCCAACATGGTACCTCAATCCGTACTTTCGCTTCTTGGATAAGGATAAGCTGCGTTTTGATTTATTGGAAAGGGCGGAACCTTCCGCCTTTTCCGGTTTGCGTCACCTCTAAACCGCTACAGCTAAAACTGGGCAGTTGCTGTTTCGGAGAACCTGCTCCATTGTACTGCCGATTATCTTCTTTGATAATGTATCTCTTCCGGCGGTTGACATAACTATCAGATCTACATCTTCGGTTTGCGCGGTCTTGAATATCGATGAAGCCGAGAAAGATTCGTTTCGTAGAATTTCTCTCCAGATAAAGCCCTCCAGTGATGATGCGGAAATGAAAGGAAAGGTCGGCCCGAAATGAAGCCCGATTACCTCGATCTGCTGTTTGGAAAATATACGCGACATCCTCTGTAATAACTCAAATGATGGCTCAGGACTTGGGTTGTCCGCCACGGGTACTAACACCCGCTTCAATGAAACCTCACCGGTTTGAGCATCAACGAAAGGTTTTGCATTTGCCGGCACAAATAGCGTTGTTTGCCGAAAGGTGTTCGAAAGATACTTAACCAGTTCGTTTCCGAAAAGGTTTGATCTTCTTTTTTCAGTTCCGATAACCATTATATCACGCCGGTGCCTCATCAGACGTTCGCCTATCTCTTTTCGCGAATCTCCCTGTTTGGCGATCTTTTTTATGTGCAACCCCGCTTTTAGGACGTCTTCCCGTTGCGAACCTTCGGACAGAACCCCCCATCTTTCCAGAACACGGCGAACCTGTATGTCGTCATGGTCGTGTCTCTTGCGTACATCGATGATTTCGAGGTTTCCTCTTGAAGCATATGCTATCTTCAAAGCGTGGGCAAACGTGACTGGAATTGTATCCCTTTCATGAACGGCATATATTACCATCATAGGTTCCGGGTCGGACTCAAAGGACCATCTGGTTTTATGTATCAGGGGATAGTTCATAGTGTTACTGCATCGCACAATTTACTTTTAGAGAAATATGGACAACCCCTAAAGATACAAAACCACTGTACGGAAGTCAACAGAGCCTTATTTAACTGTAAAGGAACTGTTTTCGCTATGTATTTTTCCTTTTTCCGAATTTGGATAAGAAAAATTCTTAAATTACAGAAAATGGTCTTAGAGCCTCGGAGGTGTTATGGATCTATGGGATGAAAAAACGGCTGGAGAATATGTCCTCGACTTTTCCAAGCTCAGCACAAAACATCAACGTGAATTAATAGAGCGACTAAACAACACCTTTCCACCGCAACGTTTTGCTGCTAATCGAGAGGCTCGGTTGAGTGCCGCAGCACAAATGAAAACGGCAGGAGACCTTCTCAAAGGTTCCGTACAGCACTACCCGCCCATTGTGGAGAGTGAAGATATTTCTGTCTCTTTTGAAACTCTTAAGGATTGTGCTGTTTTACTCACGGCGGGTGGAGAGGGAGAGCGTTTGCGAAAAAGCCTGGAGAGTACAGGAATCTCAGAGAATATGCTGAAAGATTTTACAAAAGCAACATTCCCCCTTCCGGATTTTTTTGACGATTTCGGCACACTTCAAGTAAACCTGGCTCTTCTTGCCCAAATCAGTGATAAGTACAATCTTTCATTATCAGTCATAGTCAGTACCGGCCCGTACGGTTCAACAACGGCTCGCGTAATACCCCCTATTGTACGGCGTTTCAGTAAAGCAGGTATTCACGATGCAGTTACGATTATGCAAGATGAACGCCTACATCTTACAGTAGATGGGAAAATCGCCTGGCAGATTTCGGGTGATGAAATTCGCCCGATTACTCATCCGGATGAAACCGGCGGACCGATAATGAAGCTAAAGACACCCTTTGAAACGTATCCGTCTCTACTAACCCGGTTGAAAGAGAACGGATGTAAAAAGGTACTGGTGCTTCAAGCGACCGCTGTTTATGATCCGCATGTAATTGGTGCGATGGCCGAAGCTGCTTCGGAACATGATTGTGTAGGGGTCGGGATTTTGAGGGATTCATTCCCCGAGGATGATCCATATGGTACATTTGTGGAAATTGAACGCGAAAATGAAAGAAAAATCCATATTATTGAACAAGGTATTCGGGACGAAAGAACTCGGAAGATAGTCGATTCGCGAACCGGTAAATTTCTACCATACAACACCGGTTTTTACGCATTTGACATAGAGATGCTCGAAAACAATGACCTACCCGATTACGCAACCCCGCCAAAGGAAATTCTTCCCGATCTTGAACGCACTCCAAAGGTTGGTTATGCGGCAACAGATCTCCTGCCTCCAGCCAAAAGACCGGTGATTTTAGCCGTTAATCCACAATCGTTTGGAGTAATCAAAAAGGCTGATGATCTATCCAGACTCTCTTCTCTGGCAAAGTCGCTTGAACTAAGACAAGCTTGTGAATTTGCCCGGCAAAGAATCTGAGATTAAATTGTAAGAGCATATGAATTTAGTCGGTGTATCCTATTATATTGGTTATAATGAAAAAAGTCGCGATTATAAATCACAAAGGCGGAGTCGGCAAAACTACATTTACCGGCTGTATAGGGCAAGCTCTGTCACTTACCGGTTTTCGAGTTCTTCTGATCGATAATGACAGTCAGCACAACCTTTCTACTCTGATGTGTACAGGAGTACACAGTCCAAACATACGTGATGTTTACCTGAGCAGCCATTCGGATTCTGCACTGTTGTTTTTGAAAGCGGTAAGGAAAACGGAACTGCCCAATCTTCATATAGTAACCGCTCCAAGCCTGTTAAGTGGAGCCGATGTGCCCCACCAGGCTTTTCTTAATGAGTGTCTAAACTCATGCGGCCTGGAGCGTTTTTACGACTTTATTTTGATCGATAATGCACCGGGTATCGACACTCTACAGGCAGCTTCTATACATGCTGTTGATGAAATATTTGTTCCCACCGAACTTCGCCAGTTTGCGGTTGACGGTCTGGCGGAAATGGAGCAGATAATCAAACAACGTTTTCCGAAAGCTGCTCCAATTACGAAGATTATCCCAAACTTCTACAAAGACACGAAGCGTAACAATACATTTTTGATGGCTTTACATCGTCTTTTTCCCGACAGAATCACCCAAACCGCTATTCCTATAGATCCGGTTTTCGATGAGATGGTCACCGAAGAGAAGATACTTTTTCTACACAGATTGTACTCAAAAGGTGCCGCATTCTATGTGAAATTGATGCACGAGATTTTTGATTTGGATGAATCCGATGTCTGGCAGAAGATGATTGAGAAAAGAAAAGAGCGTTTCAGCGAAGAAGCCCGCAGGCGGTTTTTCGACAGGCAATCAAAGTTCTCGGATAAAGCTTAAGGAGAATTGTTTGAAAGATCAGAAAGGTGAGCCGGTTTTTTCAGGTAATTTTGATGAATTGCTTGCAGGAAAAATCATCCGACACAGCAGACAGGCCGGTGATGTTAGGGATGAGGATTCGAGACTAACGCCGCGATTCAGACATAAAATCCATCCTCATCTGTCTAATCCGTTTGGCTCTACCAAAAAAATAGTCACAATTTTTGACATTCTCTTAATCATTTCGGCCCTCGGACTACTTACAGTTTTATCACAAATTCTATCCGGTAAAAGACGCTGGGTCTTCTTTTTCGACGCTTCCCGCAGATAATTTGCCTACAAACGTTGCCCCCTGGGCGTGCTTATGATATCCTCTAGACTGTAGCAGCAGTCTTATTCTTTAGAGGGTATTTTTCATATATGGTCAGTGTAATGCTGATTTCGGAGAATGAACGCGAAAAGCAGATTCTTCGGATGGCTTTTGAGCAGTATGACATGTCTGTATTTGTGTCACGTCCCGACTATGCAAATTATATAAAAGCAGTTCAGTATCTACCCGATGCCCTCTTCATCGAGATGCCCCGTCTGAATACAGAGCAGTTTCACTTCATTGAAATACTCAAAAAGCATCATAAAGCCAAAGAAATTCCCATCATTGGATACGGATCTAAAAGAGCCTCGGGATTTGTTCGCGGAATGTTGGATGCGGGGATGGACAGGTATTTGGAACGCCCAATCAAATTTTCACTGTTTATGCAAGTCGTGGAGCAATCCCTCAAGAAGAGAAACAAGGCGTTGACCGACCCGACTCAGAAGCGCAAATCCGAAAAAGAAGCCGATGTTGCTCTTATTTTGGATACTCAAACCTTGCCGACGAAAAAAGTCGAATTGATAGTAAAACACATCTCAGATATTATGGCTTTCCCCTTTACCATCGCCCGAGTCCTTCAGCTTACAGCCAGCGAAAAAACAGGCGCCGGGGACCTCTCAAAAGTGATCGAATCGGACCCTGTTATTGCTACGAATCTGCTTAAATTCTCCAACACTGTCTTTTTCGCGAGTCGTAACAGACGAATCAGTTCAATTAAAGATGCTATCGTGAGGATTGGATTTCGTGAAACCAAACGCATAGTGATGAGCATGTCGGTCATGAATCTTTTTTCCACCGAAAGCAACAGCTGCGGATTCGACAGGGTTGGTTTCTGGTATCACTGCCTGGCCAGTGCTGTTATGGCCGAAAGAGCCGCCAGGCACATGGGAACGATTAACAGTGAAGAGGCATTTCTTGCAGGGTTGCTGCACGATTTTGGTATTATTCTGTTGGATGAATTTTTCCCAACTATTTTCCAAAAGATTTTACAGGTAACCACCGATGATGCGGGACATTTTGTCACAAAAGAACTCGACCTTTTGAATATCAGCCATATTGATGTTGTAAAGGAACTTTTTTCAGCATGGAAAATCCCCCAACAAATCACCGAAGGTGTAGCTCGGTATCTGGAGGTTTATGAATCGGATCATGACATCAGTGCGGAAGGTATCGGTGCGCAGATGGCTATCTGTACAGCCTTGGGAAATGCGGCGGCGAAATCTTTCGGGGTTGGAGCAGCCTGTGATCAATTCGTACTTCCCATGGAAAACTGGGTATTCAGGCGTGCAAAAATGCCAAACGGTTTTGTGCGTTCGCACATTCAGGAGGTCTGTCAGGAACTGAATCTGTATACTCAGTTCTTGAAATTGGATGATGAGGCACGCAACGATTTCAGAAGAGCTTCATCATCCAGCAAACTAAATATCGGTATTTTCAATCCATCTCGATCGATATATCTACCACCGGAGCTTTTTTTCCACAGCATTGGTCACCGTACCGCCAGAATTCCAATTGCCGATTCCTATGACTCCTACAACGGACGTTTCGATCTAATCGTATTCTGGCCAAGATTTGAAACCACAGCTGAGGAGATACAAGCTGCGTCCAGTATTATACCACGTACCGACGACTCCCGACATTCAATAGAAAAAATTCCGTTTATATCCTTTTATTGGGAAGATTCATCTCTTAATAAAAGAAAAGATGAGCTTCCCGGACATATTTATCCAACGGCTTTTGACCTTCGACATCTGGAGGGGATAACAAACACGCTGCGCGGAATCGATCAATAGCATCTAAAAGAAAAATAGGAGGCTAAACGCGCGGCAAGAACTTGCGATCGGGTACAACTCTGTCCTATATTTGTAATTGCTGTAAAGCATTTGTTCTTTGCTCGAGCGTTAAATAATTAAAGGATACCTTTTTAAAGGACCACTCTATGAAAACCAAACACCTATATACAATTTCCCTGGTCGGAATGTTGGCTGTCGGTTGCGGTTCCAGTTACCCGCTTCTCAACGAAACTGCAATTTCCGAGACGGCGGAGCTTAAAAGCTACTGTGCCGCGCAGGGTATATCTTCCGATTATACAAAAACAGCCGATTCTTTATATACACTTTCAGGAGAATTCCACGATTCCGGAAAGAAAGAGGAGGCATATCGTTCAGCGCAACAGGCACAAACTCTGTATCACCTGGCGATAACGAGCAATCAATTAAGCGACAGTCAAATGGAAGTTAAACAGATGGAGAAGGCTCTTTGGAACGCGAAGGAACAGCTTCGTACATATAAAGAGGTACTCCGCGAACTTGAAGGGATGAGGCTTCAATGAAAAAAACACCTGTTATATTCATACTCTTGGTTTCATCCCTGCTTTTAGCCGGACAGAAAATCAACTATCTGGAGAAATTGGACGTTTTGGACAACAAGTTGTCCTCTTTGATTAAAGGTAGCAAGCTGACCGAGCAACAGAAGGCCAATGCCGATCTTGCAAGAGATGCTATAGCTCGTATTAGCGCAACCAAAAGCTTTCTTTCGCAAAAGCCCGGAAGTAAGCAGGCACAGGAAATGTTCACCTCATGCTCTCTTCTTGTAGAGGCTGCATCAATACAATTTGCGGTGTTCGAGTCGAATGAAAAGGCACGCGTATTGCAGCAAAAGGTAAACGAAACGTATCAGGAGTTGTCCAAAACCTACGAAGGAATTTTGAGAATAGAGCGAAGCCATGCCTCACGGCTGAAAAAGGACCTTGATTCCGAAAAGTTGAAGGGCCAAAAATTGAGGGAAGAAGCTGAGAGGAAATTCAATGAGCTTCGGAGCGAATTGATCAGTGTTAAGCAGGATGCACGCGGCACAATAATCTCGATGTCGGACATACTGTTTGACATTGGTAAGGCATCGTTGACCCCCGATCTCAAAACTAATCTAGCAAAAATTGCCGGTATACTATCGGTTTTCAAGACCTCCTACATAATAGTTGAGGGACATACCGATAATCAGGGATCGGAACAATACAATCAGCAACTATCCGAGAAGCGTGCGGAAAACGTGATGAATTTTCTTGCCGAGCAAGGAATTGCCATGCCCAGAATGAGATCGGTTGGATATGGTTTCAGCAAACCGGTTGCCGATAACAGCACGGAAAAAGGACGCCAGAAAAATCGCCGGGTAGACTTAATAGTTCAGGATGAAGAGCAACACAGACAGTCAGAACAAAACTCCAGTGACTGGTGACAGCTATCCAAGATCACATACAAACGATTACTTGCAAGGCCTTTGTGGTGTGTTAAAAACCAAGTGCATCTTATATTGATACACCACACTATCGTACAAACAGGAAATTTCTTTGAGAATAAATGGTGGATGGCACGGAAAAATTTTATCCGTTGACCTTAACCGAAAGGCTTGGGAAGTTCAAGTTCTCGATCCGGCGGTTTATTACTCCTATATAGGGGGTAAGGCACTTGCAGGCCATCTGTTTTATTGTTTTGGAGCTTCACATTGGAATGACTCCAGTCCCCCAATAGTAATAGCAACAGGCCCCCTTGCGGCAACCCCGGTACAGGCAGGGGGATTTGCTACCGTTTTTTCACGCTCACCGCTAACAGGCACTATCGGAGACTATTCATTTCCTGGATCTTTGGGCACATCACTCAAAAAATGTGGTTTTGATGCACTTGTTTTAACCGGCAGGGCCCGCGACAAAATCGGTCTTATCATTAATGAAAACAATATCGAATTTATAGATCTCTGGAGCAGTACGAGAAATCCGGGTTCGTCGAATATTTGCACTCCCTTTCCCCAGCTATATATTGGGGAAGCGGCACAGAAAGGCATTCCGTTTTCAAATATCATAACAGATGAGCATTGGGCGGGGGGAAGAAATGGGCTGGGTCTGTGCTTCTCGGCTAAGAATATAAGATACATACGCTTCGACGGCAACAAGCATACAACGGTTCATGATCATTCAAAACTTGTACGGATTAAGGAATCCATAAGACGACAGATATATGCCTCACCTGCTTTAATGGGGGAATTTGGGATAAATCGTTACGGTATCGGTGCACTTTTCGACCTGTTTGATTCGCGCCGCATGATGCCTGCGGGTGGTTTTCAGGAGACGGTTTTCCCAAAGGCCTCCACCATTAACGCCTGCAGATTTGATGAGAGGTTCAGCCCCTCTAAAACCGGCTGTGATCAATGTCCGGTACAATGCATGCGGTTAACTCTTGACGGCAAAGCTCTGGCGCGACTTGATGACATGCTCTCCTTCGGTCCGCAACTCAGAAACGATAATATCCAATCCATACAACAGGCAGCTACCGCATGCAATGAGCTGGGTTTGGATACAGTTTCTACCGCACACATTTTGCTGGCCGATTCGTTTATACATAATGAACCGATTCGTCCGGATAGTATTACTACAACTATCAACCAACTGATAGAATCTTCGGATCGAATCAATGAAGTATGTTCTTTTTTAAAAAGTCCTGGTCCGCACAGCCTTTTTACAATCAAAAACCAGCATATGCTGCCGTATGATCCCAGAGGCGCTTACGCAATGGCCTTAAGTATGGCTCTTTCAACGGCCGGCGGTTTGGATTCAGCATTCGCATTTTCACACGAAATTTTAAGGAAACCGGTGGCCACCGATAGATTCAGCTTCTCAGGTAAGGCGCGAATCACGGCAACTACGGAGAATTTACAGGCCGCATTCGCTTCATTGGCGGTCTGCAAACTCTTCACTGTAGCTGTTGCTCTTGAAGAATATGCCGAGGCATTAAGCGCGGTTACGGGCATTGATTTCGATTCGGAGGCTCTGATGAACTGCGGCAAACGCGCCGTTTATCAGGAGCATATTATAAACGCAAATTATGGTTTTTGTTCTGAAGAAGATATACTACCCGAGTACTTTTTTTCTCAACCAGGAACCAGTGGAAACGGCATTTCCGTTGAGCCGGTGCCTCATGATGAATTCATGTCTGCCAGAAAAGCATATTATGCAGTAAGGGGACTCACACAAGGGGGGCTTCCTACAAAAGAAGCCGCCGTTGATCTGGGGTTAAAATGGATTCAATGATTCGCTTTTTCGAAAATCGAATGGCAGCTTCTGGCCTGGTGAACACTAGTACTCTACTACTTGCCGCTCGCGATGATAAGGTCTATTGGAACAATCGGGACAATCGTTATTTTTCTATCATTTCAGAATTTTTGGAGCACAGTTCAGCCGCCGGGTTGATTTTTTCACGCCCTTCCGAACCTTACGCGACAATAATTGATTTTTTCGGTCAAACCGAAGAAGATACGATCTACCCCAGAGATTGTGAGACACGCACCTTCTTTCACAGCTTTCCAATTGTAAGAGAATTGAGTGTAAAATCATTGAGATCTGCTCTGAAGGCGGGCAAAGCAGTAATCATTCCTAAAATCGGAATACTTGCAGTCGGTTCAATGACGCTTGAGCAGGCTTATGTTTCTTTCAGCTCTATCTGTTTTGCATGTTTCGTGAAGTTTTATAACGATTACCTCAAATCGATTCAATATAATTCTGTATCGGATCGATTTAGAAGCGCGTTTTTTCGTACGCTGCCATACATTCCCGAATATGCGAATCGGTCTCCCCAACTTCTCAGAAATATACTGGTTTCGGAAGAGAAGATTTACTCGGCACTTGTGCAAGCAGGCAAGGCTACCGTCGAGCTTGGTCTGGTTGATTCATTCTTCGGAAACATTTCATGCATCACCGGAAACACTCTTTATATAAGTCAAACCGGTGCATCGCTCGATTACCTGACCGGATGTGTAGATCCTTGCAAACTAGACAATTCCTCATGTGCCGGAATAACAGCATCCAGCGAGTTCTCAGCTCATCGAGCTATATACACAGTTTCCGACGGTCGAGTTATTCTTCACGGCCATCCCCGCTTTTCAGTGATTATGTCAATGATTTGTAAAAAGGAAAGTGATTGCCCCTATGCGAACGAATGCCATAAAAAATGCCCTCATAAACGCACAGCGGGAGATATACCGATTGTACCCGGAGAAGTGGGAACAGGAGAAACTGGATTATGTAAGACTGTCCCAGCCGCATTTACGGGCAATAGAGGGGTAATCGTACACGGTCATGGAGTTTTTACTACCGGTAAAAAAGATTTCAATGAGGCGCTGCAGGCGTTGCTGGATATCGAACGACTGTGTCGAGCCGATTATTTTAATCAAGCCGGCGTTTCTTAGCAACTAAGCTAATTCATTCCAAAACCCGTTCAATATCCTTTTCAGTTCCGCTTTTATGGTTAGTTATTGTACCTGAAAAGCAACCCTGCTCTATTTTTCCTTCCAGCGCGAAACGACTTCCGTCCGTCAGGTACACCGTTGCGAAAACCGATGCCTCGGCCGGTTTCTGATCCGATGACCATATTGTCGATGGAACAATTGTTAGGACGGCCTTGTAAACCTTACCAATTTTGAATCGCAAAGTTTGGGTTGCCTGTGCAATATCGGTGGGTATTTCATCAAGGATATTGTAGGTATATATCTTCTTTTCCATCTCGATGGAATCGGTTGGATGTGTGTACTCGATTGAAAGCAATCCCGTATCCCGGCTCATGTTCCAAACGATATTGTTCGATAAATCATTATCATAAAAGATAGTGTATGTAAGTGAGTGCACCGTATGATTGTATGTTGATTGATAATTCAAATCAATTCCGCAATCAAATACGATACTCTTTCTTACCATGTGACCAGCACTGTCGATACTCTGATCGAGAAGGATCTGAGGACGCCCTTGCTGAGCGAAAAATAGCAGACTGTCCCCGTCATGATCTACATATCTGAGATTGCATCGAGAGTTATCTTTCCTCACAAGATTTTTTTCCAGTGATGAGATATCAGCTGTAGCCTCAGAAAAACGGTATTTGTTTGAATTCACGACAATTATGTTTGTATCGCCTTCGGAAACAAAGACATGCACTAAAGAATCCGACTGCCATTTTGTATATGCATACTGCATTTCGCCCTCAATATACTCGTATTTCCTTTGAGAATTATCGAAAATAGGAGCCGGTGAAATATCATAGCCGCTTTCGGGAATAAAGAGTGAATCTGTTATTATTAATGAGCTGTATGTGAGTATGGTATCCATCACGAAAACGGAATCGATTACTCTTTTTTGTACCATTACCTCTTCCATACCCCATGATGTTTGATTTGTATCTCTCACATATTTTGTAGTTTTACGTTCAATGGTATCAATTACTACCGTAGTGTCTACAATGAAAAGTGTGTCGTTATAAAGTAGAGTGTCTACTGAGGACATCTCGGCAACGGGTGATCGTTTTTTGGCCGGCGAAAATGTTTCGGCAGTATGCTTTTGTTTAGGTATGAGGTCGGTTGGATTAAGCAGGGTGGTATCGATGTAATTTTTGATGTTCTGCTCTTTGACAGACGTATATAACTTCTGCAGAGCCGAAATTGTTGCATCAATTTCGGGGTTGCCGACATGACTCCCACCGTCGGATATTTGTGTCGAATTGCTGCATGCTCCAAAGATTAAAGTTAGAACAGCCGGCAACATACGAATTGATTTGGGTAAATTCTTCACTGAGGATCCTTTTCCAGGCGGTAGGTTTTTGATAACGGGAATACCTGCACATTCACCTGAACAATCTTACTGCCCTGTTTATCTGATTCCGCCAATCGCAGAACTTCCATCATGTACTCATGTGTCTTTGCAAGAACAGCCTGATATGTTTTTGAGGACACGTTGATTGTAACACTCTCGATGTCTCGGTCACGTGAGCTGAATCGTTCTATGGCATTGGATGCCAAAGCCATCATTTTTTTGTGAAAATTGGCGGCCGCAATAGAACGGACCGTGTGTCCTGTTGTGAGAGAAACGGAGGTTTTGCGGTAGCCTGCGTCGGTGCGGTCTTTCTGTATAAATCCCAACTGCTCCAGCAATTCTACCGATTTAACGACTTCGTGCTCCGATATGGAGGGGACTACCATCTTTCCTATTCTTTTGAAATCATTCGCGAAATCGTCGGCGCATACGAGTTCGCGTATCACTGGATGATACCACTGGCTGAAATACTCATACTGAGATTGCTCCAGCACCCTGGTTTCGGCTTGAGATCTATGCTTCATGATTGTTGTAAGATACAGTTTTTTTTCTTCGAGTGTTTTGGCCTGATTGAAAAATACCAGATTTTCGAAGTACTCGCACTCTTTTTTGTTGAAATCAAGGGCTTTACAGAATTTAAACACACTTTCCTTGGATAGATTTCTTTTCCCCTCAATAACAAGTTTCAGGACATTTGGAGCCTTGAAACCAGCCTTCTGCGAAAAGAGGCGGAAGGAGAAAAACGACTGTATCCTTTTCTTTTCTTCATAATAATCCCTGAGAAACTCACGATAGTTCATATAATCGCATAAAGTTTTCATGTTATCCGTAAGCACTCTTTCTTTTTTCTGACTCGAAGCCCAATCCCTCGTAGAAACGGCCGTTTTTACATCTGCCATTTGTATCCGGCGATAATCAATTAGCCGGGTACGTTATAAAGAGATCGGTTGATATATGCACTATCACTCCCGACTCTGACAATCAGATTGATAGACGGTTTAATCAAACTTTAATATAGTGCTCAAGAAAGTAAATTATCAATGTACTATATCATTTTATGTATTCTGCTGTATACTAATAGACGGCTTTTGCCGCTCTAAGCTTTTGTTATTTTGAAGGTTCCTATATTCTACAAATACGCCTATCTCTACACTCACACTTAAAATATGCCGATTCAACGGATTTTTGTCTCAGAAAACCGTTGCGCTCAAACAGGACATTTTTTTATATTTAGCTTTTGTTTGTTGGGGTGTCGTCCAATGGCAGGACTCTGGATTCTGGTTCCAGCTATCGAGGTTCGAATCCTTGCACCCCAGCCATTCTTATATTTGCCAAACAACAATTGCGCGGCGCTATCGTCTAGGGGTCAGGACGCGTGGTTCTCAGCCATGTAACCGGGGTTCGAATCCCCGTAGCGCTATAACGAAAAACCCTCGTGATTTGCTCAAAAACAGCAATTTCGAGGGTTTTTCGTTGTTAACACATTTTCGCCGCAAGAATATGCATCTAGTCGCAAAATACGTTTTTTAAATACACCGAGGAAAAGCATTTTCGAAGTTTGTTTTCCAAAAAATAACCGTACGCGATATTCAAATTTTACAAACAATTCGGCTTAGACACAATTTTTCCCTCTTTCCGCACAGAACCGTTGACTTCCCCATGCACCTTGTTTATTTTAAATAGCTTTCTAGGCCGTAATTCGTACAAATATGACGGCATCAGAAAATAGGGGCGATTAGCTCAGGTGGTTAGAGTGCTTGCTTGACATGCAAGAGGTCACTGGTTCGAGTCCAGTATCGCCCATTTTCTTACATGCTCCTCGGTTCCCCTCTTACCCCGGAGCACCGCGAAATCGGTTCGCGGCGAAGCGCACGAAAAGAGGTTACACCGTGTTGAGATGCGCGGTGGGTTATTGAATTTGCGTGTTTTTACATTACTTACAGGCTTGCCGTACATGAACGTAAAACTTCCCGATGGGAAAACCATCGAGCTTTCCGGTGAGGCGACGGCATATGATGTCGCCAAAAAGATCGGGCCCGGGCTGGCCAAAGCCGCTCTTGCCGCCAAAATTAATGACAAGCCGGTAGATTTGAACACACCGGTAAAAGACGGTGATACGGTTGCTCTGACGACCTTCGAATCGGAGGAAGGTAAATCAATTTTCTGGCACTCTTCAAGCCACGTACTCGCTCAGGCCGTTCAGGAATTGTTCCCAGACGCCAAGTTGGCAATAGGACCGGCTATTGAATCCGGTTTTTACTACGATTTTGATGTGGAAAACCCGTTTACTCCCGACGATCTGGAAAAGATAGAAAAGAGATGCGCAGAGATTGTATCCCGGAAAATCCCTGTCGAACGGGTTGAAATGAGCATAGAAGATGCCAAGCTTTATTATAAGAAAAGAGACGAAATATATAAACTTGAGCTTCTTGAAAACATTGAAGGTCCCACCTCGATGTATCGTCAGGGAGAGTGGCAGGATTTGTGTCGCGGTCCTCATGTCCCAAACACCGGAATTCTTAAGGCATTCAAAATTCTGAGCGTTGCCGGAGCATACTGGCGCGGGGATGAGAAAAACAAAATGCTTCAGCGAATCTATGCTGTCTCCTTTCCCAAAAAAAGCATGCTCGATGAGTATCTCCACTTATTGGAAGAAGCTCAAAAACGGGATCACCGCAAACTTGGGAAGGAACTTGATCTGTTTTCTTTTCATCAGGAAGGGGCGGGTTTTCCCTTTTGGCACCCCAAAGGCATGGTACTGTATAACGCGCTTGCCCAGTACAGCCGCGAGCAGCACCTTGACGCCGGATACAATGAAATCAGAACACCGATCATTTTAAACGAGGATCTTTGGCGCCGAAGCGGTCATTGGGATAAATATCGCAGCAATATGTATTTCACCGAAATAGACGAAACGATGCATGCGGTAAAACCGATGAACTGCCCCGGCGGTCTGCTTATATACAAAAGCAGTGCACATTCATACCGCGAATTACCGATTAAGAATTTTGAATTCGGTCTAGTGCATCGACACGAAAAAGCAGGCGTTCTTCACGGGCTTTTCCGAGTTCGCCAGTTTACCCAGGATGATGCGCACATTTTCTGCACCCCCGACCAGATCGAGCAGCAAATCGGTGAGGTGATTATTTTCATAACCGAAATGTACAGAACTTTCGGCTTTGATGATTATAAAATCGAGCTATCTACTCGACCGGAGACGTTTATAGGCGAGATTGAGGTATGGGATAGAGCGGAAGCGGCTCTTAAGAATGTTCTTCAACATTTGAACATTGACTACCAGCTAAATCCCGGCGACGGTGCCTTTTACGGACCAAAAATCGATTTCCATATCAGGGACAGCCTTAAACGAAGCTGGCAGTGCGGCACCATTCAGCTGGATTTCAGCATGCCCGAGCGTTTTGAACTTGAATACACCGATTCAGACGGTACCAAAAAACGCCCCGTGATGATACACAGGGCGCTTTTCGGATCTATGGAGCGGTTCATTGGCATACTTATTGAACACTATGGCGGATTTTTGCCGCTGTGGCTGTCGCCCGTGCAGGTTAAGATACTTCCAATCTCCGACCGTTTCCTTGCATATGCGAATTCGGTAGAAAAGAGATTACTTGATGAAGGTGTCCGGGCGGAAGTGGATGAAAGAGCCGAAAAGGTAGGATATAAGATTCGCGATGCCGAGCTGAAAAAAATACCTTTTATGGTAATCGTAGGTGAAAAAGAAGAGCAGTCCAATGCAGTATCTGTGCGCCAGCATCAGAAAGGCGATATCGGAGCACTTCAATTGGATCGTTTTGTTGCGATGCTTAAAGAGCAGATTGCCGCACGGGCCGCGACATACAATTAATCCTTTATTAGGAGGCGCTTATTAACAGAGGACGATTTCAACGGACGCGCATAGAAGACAGAACTCGTATTAACGACCTGATTCGTGTACCTCAAGTCAGAGTTATTGATCAGGATGGCGAATCGGTGGGTATTATCCCTACGGCGGAAGCCCAGAAAATGGCTACGGACGCGAATCTTGATCTTGTAGAGGTCGCTCCTAGTGCCACTCCCCCGGTTTGCCGAATCATGGATTATGGTAAATTTAAATACGAGAAGTCAAAAAAGGCCAAGGAAGCCAAGAAAAAACAACATACCGTACATTTGAAGGAGATCAAGCTTCACCCTAAAACAGAGGAGCATGACTACAGCTTCAAGATGGATCATGCACGAAAGTTTCTTCTTAAGGGTGACCGTGTTAAAGCGACCGTAGTTTTTCGTGGGCGGGAAATAACACATATAGACTTCGGGAGAAAAATCCTGGAGCGTTTCAATGAAGATATTTCAGACATCGCCACCTCGGAGCAGCTTTATCGTATGGAAGGGCGAAACATGGTTTCTATATATCTTCCGGATAAGGCCAAAATTCGCGACTACAAACGCAAAGTTGCTCAGGAGCAGAAGAAGGCTCAAAAGGAAGCCGAAAAAGAATCGGCCGGCGAATAAGTGCAGACGAAAAAGTCAATCTTATAAATACAGGAGTATGACATGCCAAAAATGAAAACTCGCAGTTGTGTTAAGAAAAGATATCGTACCACCGCTAATGGTCACCTAAAAAGAAAAAAAGCGTACCACAGCCATATTCTTACGAAAAAGTCTACCAAGCGTAAGCGCAATCTTCGTCATAAAACTCTGGTGGATTCTTCACAGGAGAAAAAGTTCAAGCAGATGCTTGTGTGTCGATGATTTTTTTAGATTTATTTGTAAGAAACATGTCCATTTGGGACGTAAACATATTGGAAAACAGGTTATATAAAGGAGCATATCCATGCCTAGGGCAAAAAACAGAGTAGCTTCGCGCCAACGCAGAAAAAAGGTATTATCGTCCAATTCAGGATATTTTGGAAAACGTAAGAGTTGTATCCGTACCGCACATGATGCATTCTGGCGCAGTGGAGTATATGCCTATCGTGATCGTCGTCAAAAGAAAAGGGATTTCCGTTCGCTGTGGATCATGCGTATCAATGCGGGTGCTCGCTTAAACGGTATGACATATGGTAGCCTGATTAACGGAATGAAGAAAAAAGGCATCGAAATCAATAGAAAAGTTATGGCTCACCTTGCGGTATACGAGCCGGAAGTTTTCACCAAAATAGTGGAAGCGGTAAAGGCCTGAGTTTTACATGAGTGAAGAAAATCAGTATACGACGCCCGAGGCTTTGCAGTCTCTTGGCAACACGGCTCTGAAAGAGTTGCAAAATATCTCCACCGAGGAACAGGCTGAGAGCTTTCGCATCAAATACCTGGGGAAAAAGGGGCTGTTCCGATCTCTTCTTAAGGGACTCAAAGACATGAATTCTGAGCAACGAAAGAGTTTCGGTGCTCAGGCAAACAGCCTTCGCGACACAGTCGAAGAAGAATTCAAAAAAGCTCCCTGGAGGACACACTCCAAAAAGAAATCGGAAGAATTTGACCCTACCCTTCCGGGACATCCGTTTCCTCGGGGAAGTATTCACCCTTTGGTTTCGATCAGAAACGAAATTTGTGAGATTTTCTCCGGTATGGGATTTGACATCTCCTACGGCCCTGAAGTTGAAACTGATTTTTATAATTTTGAAGCGCTCAATTTTCCACCTCACCATCCTGCACGAGACATGCAGGATACATTTTTTGTTTCGGAAGATGTAGTACTTCGTACGCACACATCCCCCGTTCAGGTACGGGTTATGGAAAAGCAAAAACCTCCTATCCGAAGCATAATGCCCGGACGCGTTTATCGCAACGAAGAGATCAACGCCCGAAGCTACTGCCTTTTTGGGCAAGTTGAGGGGTTGTATGTCGATCAGAACGTCAGCATGGCCGACCTACGTGGAACCTTGCTGGCCTTTTCAAAACGTTTCTTTTCCGCCGATACCGAGATAAAATTTCGCCCCAGTTTTTTCCCTTTCACCGAACCAAGTATAGAAGTGGACGTAAAGTGCTTTTTATGTAAAGGCAAGGGCTGCAGCGTCTGCAAACACAGCGGTTGGTTGGAGATACTTGGTGCCGGTATGGTACACCCAAATGTTTTCGAAAAATCGGGTGTAGACAGCAAAAAATACACCGGCTTCGCTTTTGGAATGGGCGTCGAACGAATCGCACTTCTTCGATACGGCATCGAGGATATTCGTCTTTTCTATGAAAACGATGTGCGTTTTCTACGCCAGTTCTAGTTAATCAGAGAAACTCAACTATAAGTCCTTATTTTTAATTTTCACTGCTTATTTCCTGTACAAAGATCATGAAACTATCTTTTAACTGGCTCAAAGAACTTGTCAAACTAGATCATCCCGTGGAGAAGGTCGCAGACGCACTCACATCATGCGGTTTAGAGGTTGCATCTGTACATCCGGTCTCAGTTCCTAAGGGAATAGTCGCGGCAAAGATCACCGGGGTTGAAAAACACCCAAATGCCGACCGGCTTTCACTTTGCACCGTTGAGGCGGGACACGACTTCCCCCATAGGATTGTATGCGGAGCACCCAATGTTCGCGTAGGCATGATAGCTCCCTTTGCCACTTTGGGCACGAGACTTGGGCCGGACATGGTAGTAAAAAAGGTCAAGATTCGCGGCGTGGAATCTTCCGGCATGCTTTGCTCAGAAAGAGAACTTGGTATTTCCGAGGAACATCACGGTTTAATGGAACTTCCTCAAGACACTCCGGTAGGTGCCGAAGTTGATTCGGTTATTCCAGAAGATCACATTATTGAAATTGAATTGACTCCTAATAGAGGAGATTGCCTTAGCATTTTAGGCGTGGCCCGTGAAATAAGTGCTAAACTAGGTGTGCAATTAAACTATCCGTCATTCAAACTTTCCGAGAGTAACGAATCGGTTGGCGATTATATAACCGTATCGATTGATGCTCCCAGCCGTTGTCCACGATATACGGGCAGACTGGTAAGGGGTATAAAAATAAAAGAATCTCCCGAGTGGCTAAAGCAGCGTATCCGTGCAAGTGGTATCCGACCAATAAACAACATCGTAGATATAACAAATTATATACTGCTCTTGTTCGGGCAACCGATGCATGCTTTTGACTATGCAAGGATTCAGGACAAAAAAATAGTAGTGAAAACGGCTGAGAACAGTGAGTCTTTTAAGACTCTTGATGAGGTTGAACGCCCTCTTATTGGCGGCGATCTGCTGATTTGTGACGGCAGACAGCCGGTTGCACTCGCCGGTATTATGGGAGGCCTGGGATCGGAAATCTCCGATCATACCACGGATGTTTTCCTTGAATGTGCCTACTTCGAGCCTGTAGGTATCAGAAAGACTGCCAAGAGACTCGATTTATCTACAGATTCATCCTACCGCTTTGAGCGGGGAGTAGATTCTGAAAAAGGTTTGCTCAATGCACTCGATGCAGCGGCATCACTGCTTGAGGAGCTTGCCGAAGGAAATGTTGTTGGGGGTATTGTGGATGTGTATCCGCAAAAGATTTCCCGTCCTCCTATTCCTCTTAAAATAGAAAATGTAAATCGTCTCCTGGGAATTCATCTTACCAAAGAGACCGTGAAGCATACGCTGGAGTCGCTAAATATTGAGCACATTGGTGACGATGGTGAGAAAATGATATTCAAAGGTCCTACGTATCGTCATGACCTTGAGATTGAAGCAGATCTTATTGAAGAAATCGGGCGTATGTACGGGTACGAAAACATTCCGGCTTCAGAGTACTCTCGGATAAGCTTGAATCAGATACCCAACCATGTTGAGAGCACGACCTCGATCATTCGTCATACCCTTGCTTACATGGGGCTGCATGAGATAGTTACCAACAGTATGACTTCCGAAAAGAAACGTCAATTACTTACTCCCAGGCTTGAACCTGTCAAACTGCTTAACCCTCTCAACCCGGACATGTCGGAGATGAGAACCAATCTTCTGGGAAATATGCTTGAGGTTTGCGCTCACAATCTTAACCACCGCAATCTAAACAATAGATACTTTGAAATCGGTCGGACCTTCATCAGTAGGCAAGGCAATACACTACCGAATGAACGCGATACTTTAGGGATTCTTATTGAAGGCAATTTCATCGATTCATCCTGGTCCGCTGCTGCTCAGCCTGTCTCGTTTTACTTGTTGAAGGGTGTGCTGGAATCTCTTTTTGCGAATCTTAACATAGGCTCCTTAACGATGAATCGGAAGCTAGAAGTAGATTTTCCTGTGTTTGACAAGCAAAAAGCATCTTTTGAGGTTGCAGATTACGTGTCGGGTGTTTGCGGCCGCATAGATTCATCTATATTGAAAGCATTCAGTATTAAATCCGATGTGTATTTCGCTCAAGTAGATATAACAGATCTGCTCGCCAGGCCGCTGCCGGAACCTTTATACAAGCCACTTCCCCGATATCCGGCGCTTGAAAGAGATTTTGCTTTTGTTGTACCCAGGGAGTTAACAGCGTCACAGATCTCCGAAGCCATTTACGGCATCTCTGATTTGATTGAAGACGTACAACCCTTTGATGTTTATGAGGGCGAGAAGCTCGAGCAGGACAAGCGTAGTATAGCATACGCGGTTAGAATCAGAGCTTCGGACAGGACCCTTACGGAAAAAGAAGGTGAGAAGATTCATCGGGAAATTATCGATACGGTGCGAGAAAAGTTTGGTGTAGCACTAAGAAGCGAATAAATAATCTCATTATGATTCTTTGCGGCCGATCGGATCCCCGACGGCCGCAATTCTTATTTAAAGCGTTATTTTCAACCTTAGGGGTGTTTTTGTCCGTAATTGATAAGAAAAGCAACTAAAATGGGCAAAAACGGGACAAAATCGTGCGATAATCTCATATATTCAAAACTACATATTGTCATAATTATATTCGCATGGTATATTTCTACATAAGGGATTGTCTGTTAAAGATATGCCCTTGTTCTTTTCAGTAAATGCTTTAGTAGCAGTTTTTATATAGATTTATTATGTACGTTTAAAAAGGAGATAGAGTTTTGACTGCGGATTTCTTGTCCGAACTTGAAAACAAAATTGATATGCTTATCAATGCGTATAATACGATCAGAGGTGAAAAAGAGCAGATAGAGTCTCAAATCCAGCAGCGTGATGAGAGAGTAAGACAACTGGAAGAAGAGAATCAGCATTTGCAAAACGAGTTGGAATCACTCAGAAATTCGTCCAGCGACCAGCAAAACAGGTTGGATTCGGCCGCTGGAAAGATTCAGGAATTGATACATAAATTACAGGCTGTTGAATAGGACGAGCGGTTCTTAAAACGGAGATTACATGGGGTTGTCCACAGAGAGTGTGCGTGTCTATATATGTGGTGATGAATACTCGGTTAAAAGCGATGTTGATATCGAGACCACAAAAAAGATTGCCGAATATGTGGATCAGAAAATGATGACATTTCAGAAGAATATTGCATCACGTGACAAACTAAAGACAGCAGTGCTTGCTGCCCTTAATATTGCGGGAGAGCTTTTTGAATATAAGTCGAAATATGAGGAAATCAATCGTAAGCTCGACGAAATTCAACACAAAACAGGATCTCTTTCCCAGAAAATAGATGTCTCGTTATAAATAGCACATATTCTTTTTCCTCTTGTATCCCTCCGGGCTAACCTGCAGGTTTCCGTTCATCGGAGATCAGACAGCATCTTATCTTTTTTTTTAGTTTACAGAACAAATACACCCTTAAAAAGGATGTTTGTACAGGAGGACGTTTATGAGTACCGGGATATTAGTTGGTGCCGGCGTCCTGTTGTTCGCTATAGCATTTGTATTAGGTCATTTCTGGCGTTCAATCCTTGATCGTCAATACAAAGAGAAGCGAATACGGGAGGCGGAAAAGGAAGCCAATGCAATAATTAAGGAAGGGAGAAAAGAGGCGGAGCTTCAAAAGAAAACCGCCATTTTAGAGGCTAAAGACGAGTGGTTCAAAGCCAAGACGAACTTCGATAAAGAATCAGCCAAACAGCGTGAGGCACTTCGAAACGAACAGCAGCGTCTTAAGGAGATGGAGTTGGATCTCAAAAGGCGCACAGAAACCACCGGTAAACGCGAGTCGGAATTCGCGGCCAGGGAGTCATTTCTTAACAACAAAGAAAAAAGTTTACGTACCAAAGATAACGAGCTGACTCGTTTGATGAATATGCAAAACGAGCGGCTGGAAAAAATCTCGCATATGACTCAGGAAGAGGCCAAAAAGGTTCTTATCGAAAATCTTGAAGGTCAGGTAAGGTACGAATGTGCTCAGATGATCAAGGAAATAAAAGATAAGGCAAGGGCTGAAGCCGATGTGCAGGCCAAAGAAATTGTACTTCACGCAATCCAACGCTGCGCCGCCGATACAACCGTTGAGTCGACAGTTTCTGTTGTGCATCTGCCTAATGATGAAATGAAGGGGCGCATCATCGGTCGTGAAGGAAGAAACATTCGCTCTTTTGAAGAGGCAACGGGTATAGATGTGATCGTGGATGATACGCCCGAGGCGGTAATTTTAAGCTCCTTCGATCCGATTCGTCGTGAGGTTGCACGGATGGCGCTCGAGAAGTTGATCAGTGATGGACGTATTCATCCCAGCCGTATTGAAGAGCTCATAAAGAAAAGTGAGAAAGAACTCGAGAAGAAAATGAAAGAATCAGCCGAGGAGGTGATTTTTGAATTAGATGTACACGGATTGCGCCCAAAGATTGTGGATATGCTTGGAAGGCTCAAATATCGTACATCTTACGGACAAAATGTACTGCAGCATAGTAAGGAAGTTGCCGTTCTGGCAGGCCTGATGGCATCGGAGCTGGGGCTTGATTCAAAAACTGCCATCCGCGCGGGTTTGCTGCACGATATCGGTAAAGCAATTGATCGGGAGACTGAGGGGACGCACTCGGAACTGGGAGCGGAGATAGCCTCAAGGAATAACGAAAATGAGATTATCTGTAATGCGATTGCAGCTCACCACGAGGATGTGGCACCGATTTCGCCATATCCCATTCTCATTCAGGCAGCCGATACGATTTCAAGTACCCGTCCGGGCGTTCGTCGCGAAACTTTGACAAATTATATCAATCGCCTCACCAAGCTTGAAGAGATTGCGGATTCTTTCCGAGGTGTAAGCAAGGCATATGTCATTCAGGCGGGACGCGAGATTCGGGTTATGGTTGAGCCGGAGGTCATAAGTGATGCTCAGGCGGAGGAGATGGCCGGCCAGATCTCGGTTAAAATACAGGACGAGATGGAATATCCCGGCCAGATCAAAGTAACTATCATTCGGGAAAGTCGTTTTACAGAGTTCGCTAAGTAGTAAAAAGTAAAAGTCAAAGCCCCTCCTGGAGACAGCATCTCAGCCTTCTTCGGGTAGGGGCTTTTGTTTGCGGCAAGCCGGCAAGCCGGAGACATCCGGCCTGAGTGGTCAAAGTTTTAGGGGAGAAAACACTATGTGCTGTCGGCCTGCAACTTTTATTTTCTTCAAACTACATAGCAGGAATCAAGAATCACGCCCCCTTTACCTGGAATCGATACACAAGAATAAAAACCGATGAACATGCGAAGTATATTAAGTATATAACCGGCATGGAAAGAAGCAAATAATGAGAATACTTTTTATTGGTGATGTTTTCGGAAATATCGGGCGGCGCGTTTTAGCTGAGCAGCTTAGAAGGGTACGTGAGGAATTCAGTATAGACATATGTATAGCCAATGGGGAAAACATTGCAGGCGGCAAAGGAATCACATATACATTACTAAAGAAGATGCACAAGTATGGAGTTGATGTGGTCACCGGCGGTAATCACTCAATGGCAAACAAGGATGCACTTCAGGCATATAATTCCGACTCCACACTTCTTCGCCCGCTTAACATGCCTCCCGGTAATCCCGGTATAGGTAAGACTCTATTCGAACTACACGATGGGCGCACGATCGGGATAATCAATCTGCAAGGGCGAACTTATTTCAAAGAAACTCTGGATTGCCCGTTTCGAACCGCCGAGCAGGCTGTAGTGGAACTATCTGATGCGACTAAGGTAATTTTTGTTGATTTTCACGCCGAGGCGACCTCCGAGAAGCTGGCGTTAGCCACTTATCTGGACGGTCAGGTCAGCGCGGTAATTGGAACTCACACCCATGTGCAAACCGCAGATGAACGCATTTTAGATGCAGGCACAGCATACATCACCGATGCCGGCATGACCGGTCCGGAGGACTCGATTATCGGCATGAAGCCAAAACAGGTCATACAAAAATTCCTCCTTCAAACACACACCAGATTTGAGCCGTCCCAAAAAGGTCCCATGCTCAACGGTGTTATCATAGATGTGGACGATCAACTTGGGCGGGCAAACTCTATAAGCCGACTGTACTCGAGGATTACTTTTCAATGATTGATGGGATTTTTTCTTTCCTTCCTCCCAGGGAATGTAAGCGGCCGTATTCAATAAGTCAGGTGAATGCAGGAATCAATGCTGTCCTTGAAAGCGGCAATACCTTCATTTGGGCCGAAGGAGAAATTTCCAATTACAAATGTGCCGGTAGCGGGCATGCCTATTTTAAGCTTAAGGATGCCGCCAGCCAGATACCGGCGGTTATATGGAGAAGCAACTGCAACAAACTTGATTTTATACCCGAAGACGGTATGGCAGTGCAGGTAATAGCCATTATTCGTGTTTATCAGCGCGGTGGGTACTACCAGCTGGATGTTCTCAAAATGCAGCCCTCCGGCATCGGTGCCCTGTACGCAGCTTTTGAACAGCTTAAAAAGAAGCTTGAGCAGGAGGGGCTTTTTAACCCTGCTCTAAAGAAACAGCTGCCCGACCGTATTTCCACAGTAGGTATAATTACTTCCAAAACAGGTGCGGCCATTCGAGACATATGTTCGGTGATTGCCGCTCGTGCACCACAGACGCATTTACTTCTACACGATGTTGCTGTACAGGGCGACCAGGCTCCCTCGGCAATCGTCGATGCGATCCGGAATATGAATGAGTATGGACGGGCCGACTGTCTGATAATTGGACGCGGCGGTGGTTCGATCGAAGATTTGTGGGCATTCAATGACGAAAAAGTAGCGAGGGCGATTTTCGAATCCAAAATACCGACAATTTCAGCCGTAGGTCATGAGATAGATTTCACTATTTCGGATTTCGTGGCGGACATGCGCGCCCCTACCCCATCCGCTGCCGCTGAAATGGTGGTGCCGGACACCCGAGAGAGCCTACGCTATTTTGAAGGACTCACGGGAAGATTTTCGGGTGCAATAGAGCGATACTTCTGGTCTATACGCGATCGATATGCATCCCTGCTGAGCAGACCCTCGCTGAAAAGGCCGTGTAGACTAATCGCCGATTCGATCCAGGCTCGTGACGAATCATTCGAACGCCATATGCGCGCAATGGGTTTGATAGCGGAGCGCTATCGTACCCGCCTAAGCCATAGTGCGGCTCGCCTCGATTCCCTGAGTCCCCTGGCAGTTCTCTCCCGCGGCTACAGTGTAGTAACTAAAGACGGGCATCCTGTACGAGATGCCTCAAAGCAACTTGAGACGGGAGATACTATAGAGCTTCGTTTCCGGAAGGGAGCGGCGGCCGCCGTCGTTAAATCTGTTCTAGAACACATTCCCGATTCTGAATAATATTATATTTTTCATTCTGACCGGTATTTACTATGAAAAAAGACCAACCAAACAAGGAACAATCTTTCGAGGAATCCATCCGCGAACTTGAACATATAATTGATCGTCTGGAAGATGATGATTTGACTCTGGAAAATGCCCTTTCTTTCTTCGAAAAAGGGATTAATAACATTCGCGTATGTGATAAACACCTCAAGGATGCTCGGGGGAAACTCAAGGAGCTTCTCAGGGGCGAGGATGGTGAATTTGTGGAGAGAGTTCTAGGCATAACATTAGACTCCGTGTGCGGCGGGGAGGAATTTGATGACTAATCTACAGGATTATTTCAAACGTGTGGTAACGATTACCGAGCAAACTCTAAGCGAGCTTCTCCCTGCACCGAGCACTCATCCTGCCAATATTCATGCGGTGATGCGCTACAGCACTTTTGCCGGGGGCAAACGTGTACGTCCGGCACTCGTGATGGCCGCATATGAGGCTTGCGGCGGTACATTTGGAGACAAACCGGCCAGATATGCGGCCGCTGCAATAGAAATGCTGCACACTTTCTCTTTGATGCACGATGATCTACCGTGTATGGACGACGATGATTTCAGGCGCGGTAAGCCTACGGCTCACCGGGCATTCAACGAAGCTCTGGCGGTCCTAGGCGGTGATGCGCTTTGCATATTCGCCTTTGAGGTATTGACACGAACCGGCCGAATAGATGTAATCGCCGAAATAGCCCAGGCTCTGGGCACCGACGGAATGATCGGAGGACAGGTTGTCGATATCGAAAGCGAAGGTAAAACGGTAGATCGTAAAACGGTAGAATACATTCATATTAATAAAACGGCCAAACTTATCAGAGCATCGGTAAGAACAGGCGCTATGCTGGCCGATGCGACGGAAGAACAATTTCAGAACCTTTCCAACTATGGACACAATGTTGGACTTGCTTTTCAGATAGTAGATGATATCTTGGACGAAGAAGGAACTACGGAGCAGCTGGGTAAGGATGCTGGAAGTGATCGGGAGAGAGGTAAAGCCACCTACCCGGCCATCATTGGCATCGAGCAATCACGAGAATCGGCAAAGAAACTTATCGAACAAGCTACGGTCAATCTGAAAAATTTCGGGGAATCCGGAGAAGTACTGCTTTCGCTGGCACAGTTTATCAGAACGCGTATAACTTAATTCTACACTTAGCGATTCTTGGCATCTTCTTCAAGAGTGCACTCACGAATCCGAACCGGGTTCATTCTTCCGGAAGAACAGACTGTTGTCAACCACCACAAATTTGGCACGCTTTACCTTCGGTCGAATCGCAGCATCTTCCCCGCGATGTATTCCTATACCATTTACATGAAGTATTGTGGCGGACATCGGAGCCGGTATTAAGCCAGTACTCGCAGCTGGGGTTTGCTTGTTGATCCGGAGAGAATGCATTCACTTTCCCATGGCGATAAACCCAAGGGGGGACCGGATTTGACTGAATCCAAAGTCCGCGTCTACCTGTGCGCGCCTGGTTTTGCAACCTTGATAAAGTGGTGTCATCATGTGAATACTTTTTATACCACCAAGCTAACCCTTCCCTAACCATGCAATGATTTAAATTCGTGCCCTCGGCAAGCACTACCTCCCCTAACACTCGCCCGTACTTGTCCGCCCCTCGCACTACAACCCTTACTTCTTTACCTAGACACAGGCTGTCGATAAAAATTTTCGCCCGCCTTCCAAATGCCTGTCCCATTTCGGGGCAATCGATTCCGTGAAGTCGTATTTTAACGCTTCTTTTGCCGCTAGATATCGTTATTGTATCCCCATCTGAAATGCCGACAACTCTGCCGGTTAATATAGAAACTGAGAAAAGGCATAATATTGAGAATAGAGCGATAGGCAGAGGAAGGAGAACTTTGACTTTCATATACTATTTTTTTTGTGGATTCGTCTTATCCCGTGGATTCAAATGTTGATTCGCAAAATCTAATCTTGGATTGTAACATGATGAATTCATGAAAAAACAAGAAAATTCCTTATGGTGAGAGAACAAGAATCGGGAGTATCTGTTCGTCTGCGCAATATTGAGTCGGTTCTCTTAGAATCTAATAATAGATCACTAAGAACTGCAAGCGATTGATATATGGGATTGTGTCACCATCGGCCATGTCATCTTTACATTTCATTTCAAGATGATTAATATTGCTCATGCCACTTTAAAGGCTTCTTTCTTTTGATCTCTAAGAGCCCTTTCTACCTCTTTGATAAGCTGCTCGAAATAATCTGTACGGCCCTTTTGTATGATTGCACAGGCATCAATATCGGCGAGTCTCAAATCGCTGCCGCTGACAACAATCGTGGGGAGATCGGGATAGATCCGTTTCAATCTTTTCAGAAGATCCCTTCCGGTAAGTTCCGGCATTTGATAATCGGTGATTACCAAATCGGGACGTCGTTTTATGGCGCTTTTAAGCGCTTCACAGGGAGATTTGAATGATATTATATTCTCAAAACCAGCTTTTCTCATTATAACAGCAACCAATTGTAACTGCAAAGCATCATCGTCAACCAAAAAGATTCTGGGTCGCATAATATCACTCCTTTTTAGTGTCAAGGAATTAATTATGCTATCAAAAACAGTGCCGAAAGCATCTTGGGCGATTTTTTAGATGTTATGGAAACTGCTTATCACCAAACTCACCTACAATCAAATAGACCACATAGCCTACGTAACAAATGAATAAGCCGGCTCCTTCATACCGGTTTATACGACCGGGGCGTTTGAATCCATATCCGATGATAAACAAGGAAAGCGTCAGTACCGACAGAACCAAAATGTCGCGGGTGAGGATCTCTGGACCCACCTCTATGGGATGAATGACACCGGCAATGCCTACCACGGCAAGAGTGTTGAAAAGATTTGAACCCAACACATTCCCCAAAGCGATATCGTGTTCGTTCTTACGATTAGCGGCGATTGAAGAGGCCAGCTCCGGAAGAGAGGTACCGATTGCTACGATTGTCAGCCCGATGATAAGATCGCTTACTCCGAAGAAACGGGCGATCTCTACCGAACCCCACACAAGAGTACGAGAGCTTGCAATCAGCATTACCAGACCCAATATTATCCAAAACATGGCCTTTTTCATAGGCATTGCCAGCTCATCAATTTCCTTTTCCGTTTCGCCGGCCCAGGCATCCGCTTTTTTTTGTAGCCCCTGCCTGATACTCCAAGTCATCAGAGCGGTCAATACGATCAACAAAACTACACCATTTATGCGCGCCATTCTACCGTCGCTTAGCTGATAGCCGCCAAGAAAAGTAACCGCCGCGAGGATAGGTAATTCTTTGCGCAATACCTGCGAATGCACGGTGATAGGAGCGATCATGGCAGTTATCCCCAGTATCAGGGCTATGTTTGCAATATTAGAACCGTAGGCGTTGCCAAGTGCAATACCCGAGTTACCCTGAGAAGCCGCAAGGGCCGATACGGCCATCTCGGGAGCGGAGGTCCCAAACCCGACGATCACCATTCCTATCAAAAGCGGAGGCATTCCCAGGTGACGCGCTGCAGCCGCGGAGCCGTCCACAAACTTATCCGCACTCCAGACAAGAAGAATCAACCCCAGAACAACGGCAAATAACGGCAGAGTCATATAGTACTCTCTAACATTAATTCAGCAGATAGTAAGAATTTCGGAGGGACAAAAAAATCCATATACAGGGTAAAATAGCATTTTCCCTTCAGAGTTCAAACCCGGTTTGGGCTTTCCCCGAATAAAAATGCTTTCTCTGAAGTCGTGGCCCGAACCTTTTCTATCGGCGCCCCCGGGGAACGTATCAGAAGTAATGAGAGACACACACAGGTTTTAACGGCACCTGTTCTTAATGATTTCAAGCTTCTTAATAGCAAGTCGATGACTCACGATCATATTCAGGGCATCCGCATTTTCAATGATGCATTGCTTCCTTGCCGGTCCTGCTGTGTTCTCCACACTGGTAACCGCTGCCAACTCAACCTGTACGGCAGACACACAAGAGAAGGAGCAGATCCGATCGTGGCTCCATTCTTACTTTTTCTATTCAGGGAAAAAAAAGATGTGTTTCCCTCCTTTCAGCATGATTGTTTTTCAGCGGGATTCTGTTACTTGAACGGCAGGGTGAAAAAGCTGCCGAAAGTGAGCTTGTGGTACTAGATCCATAATGCTGAGGGGAAATCACCGCCTGCAGTGAAATAGAATTCGTAATGCCGGTTCGGCAAGCCACAAAGCACTCCTTCACTTCAACTGCAAAGGTGCAGATATTGGCAAAGTCCAGAATTACGGGACCGGATCAAGAACTTTGGGGCAGCAGAGACGCTCTTTCTGGGCGGCTACCCGGCCGCATTTCATACAGACGTAATCGGGCTTTGACACGATGACCTTGAATTTTTCGAATTTCTCCTTGATCTCTTTGCGTTTCCACTTGCATAAGGCTTTAGGCAAAGTCTACCTCCTGGAAGGATTTTGGATGAGTGTAAGCAACACGAGTCGGTACAAAAATACAATAGTACTACGATCCGGCAACCGTGAGTCACATATGCGAAAATGCCGCCGACTCACATTAATATATACAATACCCAGTCAGATACTGCTTGAAGCATCGGTAATAATGAAAACGCCGAAAATGAGAGCCGGATTTAAACCAGTATGAAAGACTCAACCCGCAACAACTCCAGCCAGGATCATTTTTTCATGGCACACCCCAGATAAGGAGAACACGAGACGCTCTGCCAGCTGAAACAAGTTGCACTTGACCTGAAGCCAAGGTGGTGATACAGGGACATCGCCAGTTATTAAGTCACCCAGTAAACCATGGCTCTACTGAAATCTCGCACTCGGGGCTCCCGCTCGTGTTATCCCCCTCAGCTCCATTCCGGTATCCCGCTCCTCGGGCCGTCTGCGACTGCGGCCTAAGATAATACCGGCTTGTCCCCACATGGAGCCGGGACCTCCTTGCCGCCGAAGCTCTTGCCGAGCTGTCTCGTCCCTTCAAGGACGAAGGCAGCGTATTAGCGCCGGTGGTCCTATAGCAGATTTGTTCGCATGCTTACCATGCTATCGAATCGATATCTGTTGTTGA